>CANQTK010000011.1 GCA_947626735.1 uncultured Clostridia bacterium | reverse complement strand
GCTTCAAACTCAAAGCTTTCATACCTATGTGTGCCTTGTGAGCGAAGCGAGAAAGGAATGGAATTTTTTATGAAAGATTACAAATTAGCCATTGTTGGTGCAACTGGTGTGGTGGGAAGAACTGCTTTAAAGGTATTGGAAGAAAAAAATCTTCCTATTTCTAAATATGTACTTTTTGCTTCCAAACGCTCTTGTGGCACAAAACTACATTTTATGGGAAAGGATTATGAGGTAAGAGAATTAACAGAAAGCTCTTTTGAGGAAGGTTTTGATTTTGCTATTTTTTCAGCAGGTAGTGATACGGCTAAAAAATTTGCTCCTATTGCCGCTTCCAAAGGCTGTATTGTAGTAGATAATAGTAGTGCATTTCGCATGGAAAAAGATGTTCCTTTAGTTGTGCCTGAAGTAAATCCAGAAGAAATTAAAAATCATAGAGGAATTATTGCAAACCCAAATTGTTCTACGATTCAAGCAGTAGTTGCCCTAAAGCCACTCGATACAAAATATCATATCAAAAGAATTGTATATTCTACTTATCAAGCTGTTTCAGGTGCAGGTTCCAAAGGAATTTACGATTTAGAAAATGGTATTCATGATTTTGAAAACAAGCAAAATAATTTACCAAATAATGAAATTCAATGTTTAAAATGTAAGCAGGATTATGCACAAAATCTTCAAATTAAACAAAATTATGCTTTACAAAAATTTCCTTATCCTATTTTCAACAACTGCTTACCACATATTGATGTATTTTTAGAAAATGGCTATACCAAAGAAGAAGAAAAAATGATAAACGAAACGAAAAAAATTTTAAAAAGACCAGATTTAAAAATTACTGCTACGACCGTTCGCGTTCCTGTTTTTAACTCACATAGTGAATCTATTAATGTAGAATTTGAAAAAGATTTTATTTTAGAAGATTTGGTTTCTACTTTAAAAAATAGTCCTCATATTATTGTGCAAGATGAGGTAAAGCACAACATCTACCCTCTTGCTACCAAAGCGACTGGGCATGACGAAGTATTTGTAGGAAGAATTAGAAAAGACGAAAGCGTAAAATCTGGCGTCAATCTTTGGGTAGTTGCTGACAACATTCGAAAGGGAGCAGCAAGTAATGCGATTCAAATTGTAGAAAAGCTAATTGAAAATTCAGAGCAAATTTAAGTGTATATTACTATTTATCAATATAAGGTAAAATATGTATCAACAAAATTTTGAAAGATTACTTATTTTTGCGCACAATCAGTTATAACAAAAAAATAATTTATTCTAAAAAACTATTTATTTTTTAAAGGCTTTATCATATAATAACAATAGTTTGAAATATAATTATATTTCTTGCTCTATATTGCCTTTACGAAAGGACGAAAAAATATGAAAAAAATTTTATTTAAAGGATGTGGAACTGCCATCGCCACTCCATTTACCGAAGATGGTATTAACTTTGAAGAATTTGGAAAACTAATTGAGAGCCAAATTCAAAATGGTGTTGACGCCATTATTGTTTGTGGTACAACAGGTGAAAGTTCTACCATGACAGAAGAAGAAAAAAAACAGACCATCAAATTTGCTATAGACAAAGCAAATAAGCGTATTCCAATTATTGCAGGTACAGGCGGAAATAACACAAAAGCCGTTATTTCGATGTCAAAATATGCTGAAAGTGTTGGTGCAGATGGACTTTTAATTGTAACTCCCTACTACAATAAAACCACACAAGCAGGGCTTGTAGCACATTATACTGCTATTGCAAAAGAAGTAAGCCTTCCTATTATTCTATATAGTGTTCCTAGTAGAACTGGTGTTAACATTAGTCCAGAAACTTGTTTAGCATTATCGAAAATAGAAAATATCGTAGCTATAAAAGAAGCCTCTGGCAACATTTCACAAATTGCAAAAATTGCATCTTTATGCCAAGATAACCTACATATTTATTCTGGTAACGATGACCAAATTATTCCTATTCTTTCTTTAGGAGGTCTTGGTGTTATTTCGGTATTATCGAATATTGAGCCAAAATTTACTCACAATATGGTAATCGATTATTTAGAAGGAAGATTTGAAAAAGCAATGCAAGCACAATTAAAATGTTTACCATTAGTAGAAGCCTTATTTTACGAAGTAAACCCAATTCCAGTAAAAGAAGCTTTAAACTTAGTTGGTTATAACTACGGAATACCTCGTCTTCCTTTAATTGAAATGAGTCCAGCTGGAAAAGAAAAATTGGAAAAAGCAATGAAAGAATTTGGCACAATATCTTAATATTTTCTAAATGTATTTGCTTTTTTATTTGCTTATGGTATAATAAAAGTTAGAATGATGAAAATATAACATTAGAACATATACAAAAGAGAGATAAAGGGGAATTTTAAAGACAATGAGTAATTTACTTATCAAAAAGGAGATTAATAAAGAAAATCTCAATCAATATGCCGAGTTCTATTCACTTGTGCAAGATGTGATTTCAAATAAAACTGTACAGCACATGAAAGATTTCAGACAGCACTATGATACCAATACTTTTGAACATTGTTTTCATGTTGCTTACATTAGTTATAAAATATGTAAGAAATTAGGGTTAGATTATAAAGCAGTAGCTCGTGCTGGTATGCTTCATGACTTATTTCTATATGATTGGAGACAAAGTAGCAAGCTCTTAAATTTAGAACGTAAGCATGCCTTTATTCATCCACAAATTGCTTTAGAAAATGCATCCAAATTATTTGACTTAAGTAAAAAGGAACAAGATATTATTGTAAAACATATGTGGCCAGTTACTCTTCGCCTTCCTAGATATCCTGAATCTTTTATTGTGACTTTAGTTGATAAATATAGTGCTTTGCAAGAATCTTTTGTATTCTACAACTCTTTCTTGCAAAAGAAAAAATTATATAAATATGCTTATATATTTCTTTGCTTGTTAATTTTAGTTTAGGAAATTTTAGTGACGGGGGTTAAATTTTTTAAGATGTGAAAAATTGTAAAAAATAAAAAAGTGATTCACATTTTGGAAAATTTAATTCCCGTTTTTCATACTTTCAAGGAGGTTTTTATATGAAAGTTTTAATTCATGGTGTTAATGGAAAAATGGGACAAGAAGTGCAAAAACAATTAGATGCTTATGAAGATTGTGTTTTACTTGGAGGTTTTGACAAAGAAAATACAGGAAAATTTGCTTTTCCTGTTTATACTAGTTATGAAGATATTGCAGAAAAACCAGATGTTATTATTGACTTTTCCATTCCAAAGGCTACTCTTGCAATGCTTGCTTATGCCAAAAAAGAACATATTCCTGTTGTGATTGCCACCACTGGTTTTAGTAAAGAGGAAAACGAACAGATTATGGAATACTCTAAAGATTTACCTATTTTTAAATCTGCCAATATGTCTTTTGATATTAACTTAATGACTAGAATATTGCAAGAAGTTGCAAAAGCGCTTCCTAATACCGATATTGAAATTATCGAATCACACCACAATAGAAAAATTGATAGTCCTAGTGGTACTGCTCTTTTACTTGCTGATAGTATTAACAAAGCTTTAGATAATAGCTTGCATTATGAATTTGATAGGCACAATAAACATGAAAAACGCTCAAAAAATGAAATTGGTTTTTCTTCCATTCGTGGCGGTAATATTGTAGGTGAGCATACCGTAGAATTTATTGGTGAAAATGAAACGTTTGAAATTACTCATAAAGCTTATTCTCGTTCTATTTTTGCAGATGGTGCTATTAAAGCTGCCCAGTTTTTAATAGGCAAACCAAATGGTTTTTATACAATGGAAGACTTATTATAAAAGTATGAATTAATAAAAGAATATAAATTAGAAAAATGAGATTTTTAAACCCGTCCCAAAAATCTCACTTTTTTTAAAATATATTTTTGATATCTAATTTAAACTTATCATCGATGTGGTGCAGAATAAAAACGCCTTTTTCTAGTTCTGGAATTGCTTCTTGATATTCTTCTGTCTCAATATGAGCATTTAAAGAGGTAAGCTCTGTTTCTACCTTTTCTAATTCGTCATGTTCAATGAAAAATGCAAGTTTATTATATTTTTCTTTCCACGTATTTTGAATTTCTTCCATTCTTCCTTCTACTTCTTCTTTTTCTATTTCCTCTTGCTCTAGTTTTCCTTTTAATTCTTCTAATTTTTGGTTTATCGTTTCTACGGATTTCGTAGTGTAATTTTGTGTTATGATATTAAAACCTACTACCAAAGCAATTACAATAGCACAAATAATAAATTCTTTACGCATTTTTCTTTCTCCCTTCTTTTGCTTGGCAGAAGAAATTTCCTTTTCCATCAATCGTTGCAATTAACGCTTCTTCTGGTTTTATTCCAAATGGATCTACTTGTTTTAAAAGCCAATTATAATCTTTTCCTAATTTTTCTAAATTTTCTTTCATAATTTTTCCGTCTACTACTAAATCATAAGAAATTCCTTCATATTCTGGCATAATATTGAAATCTTCTGGTGTGGTGTTTCTTTTATTTGGCTTTGGAATGACTGTTACTTGTCCACTGGTTTCTAAAATTGCATACTCGACATCTCCCATATCAAATATATTGTTACCGCGTAATCTTTCTTGTAATTCGTTAATGGTAAATCGTTCTTTTTTCATATTTTTTTCTACAATTTTACCTCGATATATTAAAATAGATGGTTTTCCACATAGAATTTCTCTCATGCGAACACTTCTTAAATTGATAATAGAAATGGTTAAATGCATCACAAGTAATCCTAAAATTGGTATGATTCCATTGCTAATTGGAATACCGAGGTTCTGTCATAGGAATGGTTGCTAAGTCTGCAATCATAATCGAAATAGCAAGTTCAAATGGTTGCAACTGCCCTATTTCACGTTTTCCCATAAAACGCATAACGACCAAAACAAGTATGTATAAAATTATGGTTCTTACAAATATTAATAACATAGATTTCTCCTCCTAACTGTTTTTGGGGACGGAGGAAAAAAACAGTTCAAAATTAAATTAAAAAGTAACTGTTTTTTTCCTCCGTCCCCAAAAACAGTTCAATTTTATTTTTCACATTTTTTTATGATTTATTCACTTTTTGTATATTTTAAAAAAAGATGTGAATACTAACATTATAAAACCATGTAAATTGCAATATATTTGTAAATTTTCAAATAAGGAGGTTTTAGTTATGTCAGAGAATCAAACGCAAAGTCAATCTCAAAGTGGTGCTAGCACTGTATGGCAAATTATTGGTAGATTAGTTACTGCTGCTATCGTTCTTGCTATTACCGCATTTTTCACACCAGGATTTCAAATTAGTAATATTTGGACATTAGCAGCTGCTGCTATTGTTCTTACTGTAATAGATTACCTAATTGTAAAATTTACTGGTCTTCATGCTAGTCCTTTTGGTAAAGGTTTTGTAGGATTTGTACTTTCTGCTGTTGTTTTATACGTAACACAATATTTCGTAGCAGGATATACAATTTCTTGGATGGCTGCTATTATAGGTGCTATCATTTATGGTGTTGTTGACTACTTTTTACCTGGCGAACAACAAATGTAGTGTTTTTTAAATAATTTTATGAAACAAAAAGAAAAGAAGAATTTTGATTTCTTCTTTTCTTTTCTCTTTTATATTATTTTCTCTATTTGTTCTTCTAACTGTTATCTCTTTTCTTTAAAGGACTTCCTAACATTGTCTCCAATACTGCTCATATAACTTACTTGCTGTTTCAGGGCTATCTTTTCCCTCTTTATTTTTTACTGGTGCAAAGTCTTCTTCTCTTTTGCCACGAAGTAAAGTGATGTTTTCAAAGAAAGGAAAACTATCAAAAATAAATTGTTCAAATTTATAACAATTTGGTTCTTTTGCTTCTACAAATTTTCCTTCTTTATAATAGTTAATTTTTTTAAATGCAATATGATAAGGCAAATTTTCTTCTGCTATTTTTTCTAAAGCAGAAAGAGAAAATAGATTGCACATAATATGGGATTCCCCATAAACAAGCTCGCTTTTTTCATTTTTTAATTCTGCAAGTTCCTTTGGTAATTCGGTATATTCTATGACAGATGGTTTGTCATTTTTTTTGCAAAACACCCCTACTCTTTCTTCTGGGCTTGCTTTTACAATGGTTTTTGAAGCAATTTGATTGTTTTGCTTGATAGTTAGTCCAAGTAAAATAGGCTCTATCATTTTTAACAAAACATTATCTACAGAACCAATAAAAATCCATTCAACTCCTTTTTTCTTCATATCTTGCAAAATACCTTTTTCTTTCATAGAACGATAAATACTTCCATTTCCATCAGAAGCCATCATAATGTTTCCTTCTTGATCTAATAGAAACTGCTTATCTTGTGAAAGTAAAGGCATTTCCCCTTGTACAAAAAAGGTGACTTGTTCTTTTGGATATTCAAAATAGTGATTTTTTTCAAAAAAAGCTATGGTTTGGTCTTTATTTTCTTTGCTTACCATGATATACCATGGAATAGTTACCTGATATGTTTCGTTTGCTCTTTTCAACGTGTCTGCTAAAATTTCAAATAAGGATTTTGCTTTTGGTTTTACCTGTATCATAAAGGTTCCTTTTGGTCCGACTGTGTCCTAGCCTTGTTCCGTTGTCCACCTGCCATGGTAACGACTGCATACTTTCCTTGTTTTATAATGCTATTTCCTATCTGTTCATATTTTTCTTTTTCTTCTTTCGTAAGATGTTGCAAATCCACATAAGGTACACTTTCTATTTTATCTTCTTTAAAATTTTCTTTTTCCTCTATTTTTCTTTTTGCCGTTTCTATTTTTTCAAAATCTAAATGAAGTATTTGCTCGATTAATCCTTCTCTTTTATTTTTTTCTAATTCTTTTAGCACTTCTTGTTGTTTATATTTTCGTAATAGACTTGTTGCCTCTTCATACTTGTTCACTTTGTCTTCTCCTTTCTGCCTTCTTTTGTAAAGCATTTGAGTTATTTTAATAGCATTGTTTCTTTCTATTGAATGCTTTAAAATTCACTTTATCTTTGTTTAATCTATCTGTTACTTTTCATTTTGTTTTTCTACAACTCTGTGTACTATATCATATTACCATAGTTCTTAAAATTGTTCAAATATTTTTATTCTTTTAGTCATAACTTTGGATTTGCTTAAATATACATTAATTAAAGTTTATTAGTACAAACATTTTAAGGAGGTATCTATTTTCATGGAAGAAAATTTATCAGTATATCAAGATATAGCAAAACGTACCGATGGCGATATTTATGTGGGTGTAGTAGGACCTGTTAGAACCGGTAAATCTACCTTTATTAAACGCTTTATGGACTTACTTGTCATTCCCAACATAGAAAACGAATACAAAAGAGAAAGAGCTTTGGATGAGCTTCCTCAAAGTGCTTCTGGAAGAACCATTATGACGACAGAACCAAAATTCATTCCTAATGAAGCAGTAGAAATTACTTTAGGAGAAAATATTAAATTAAGAACTCGTATGGTAGACTGTGTAGGCTACTTAGTTGACAATGCCATTGGGTATTTAGAAGATGATGTTCCTCGTATGGTAAAAACACCATGGGATGAAAATGAAATTCCTTTTGAGCAAGCAGCCGAAATGGGTACCAAAAAAGTTATTGAAGAACATTCTACGATTGGTATTTTAGTTACTACCGATGGCACTATTACCGATATTCCAAGAGAAGATTATGTTGAAGCAGAGGCAAGAGTGGTAAGCGAATTAAAAGCTCTTCATAAACCATTTGTAATTGTTTTAAACTCTTCTAATAGTACTTCTGACTATACAAAAGCTTTAGCCAAAAAGTTAGAAGAAAAATATTCTGTTCCTGTTCTTCCAACGGATTGTTCTACATTAGACTTAGAGGATATTAATACTATTTTTAGCAAAATTTTATATGAATTTCCTGTAGAAACCATTGAATTAAATTTTCCTCGCTGGGTGGATGGTTTATCTTCTGAACATTGGCTAAAAAAACAATTACATGCTGAAATTAAAGAAGCTTTTAGTAATGTTCGTCTATTAAAACAAGTAGATGCAAGCGTTCAAAAAATTCAAAAGACAGAAATTATTCAAAAAACAATAGTAGATGAAATTTTACTTGGCACTGGTTCTGTTCATATTTCTATTCAATTAATGGATGAATTGTTCTATCAAGTATTAACCGAAATATCTGGGGTTTCCATTTCTAATGAAGGTGATTTATTTTCAACGATTACTTCTTTTGCACAAACGAAAAAAGAATATGACAAAATTGCTTACGCCTTAGAAGAAGTAAAAACAAAAGGTTATGGTATTGTAACACCTTCGATGGAAGAACTTATTTTAGATGAACCAGAAATGGTAAAACAAGGCTCTCGCTTTGGTGTGAAACTAAAAGCAAAAGCACCTTCTATTCATATGATACGAGCCGATATTGAGACAGAAGTTTCCCCTATTGTAGGTAGTGAAAAACAGTCCGAAGAATTAGTGAATTACTTACTTTCTGAATTTGAATCAGACCCAATTAAAATTTGGGAATCGAATATCTTTGGAAAGAGTTTGCATGAATTAGTAAACGAAGGGCTTCAAAATAAACTTTGTAGAATGCCAGAAGATGCTCAACAAAAATTACAAGAGACATTAGAAAGAATTGTCAACGAAGGCAGTGGTGGATTAATTTGTATTATTTTATAATTGGAAATTAAACCTTTTGTTTCCAAAAAAATAAAAAAAGAGAAGATTCTCTTTTTTTATTTTTAATTTTTATTGTAAAAAACTATACTCTTGCTTAATCAATATAAAAACTAATTCTAAATCCAATTCCACTATTTACGGTTGTTTTATTGTAAGCATAACGAGCAGCCGCTAACTGTCCAATGGTAATCGAATAAGAACCACCTCTTACCACTCTTACTCCATTTCCTGCTGTTTCTAATGTCCACTCAAAAGTATTTCCTGCTATGTCATAGATGTTTTTCGCTTTTGTTTCTTCGCTACTTCCCGTTTTTAATAAGTATACATCTCCATTTTTCTTTGTATAGGTATTTCCTTTATCGTCGGTGTAAATTAATTCTGATGTAGTATAATTTCCCCATCGAATACTATTATTAACATTATTCACATCACTTACTATAAAGCGTAACATAGCATCCCATTGAACACCATATACAATAGAAGTGTTGACTGTATTATAATCATTTTGTCTACCAAAATTGATGGCTAATTCTTTTGCTCCTGTTATTTCACGTCGATTAATTGTAGATAATTCAAATGGTACATAGTTATATACATTCAAATACTTTTGAACTCCTATAGAATCGGAATTTTTAACTTCGGTTCTTTCTGTTTGTGCAGTTAAATCACCTGTTTCAAAACGTCCAATATAAAAACCTCCATATTTTTTTACCTTATAATACATTTTATAGTAGTCTTCTTCTTCCTCTTCTAAAGGTTCCTCATACGTTTTATCTATGGTTCCCTTTGGTGCATTTTTTTGCCAATCGGTAGTTTTGAAAAGATCCATGTTTTCTACGGGTATCCATACAAATTGATTTTTATTTTCATCTTCAATGACTAAACCATAAAGATAAGAGTTTTGCTCTCCCCATTTTGCTTCTTCATCAATCGTAGCATCTTCTTCGTTTCCAACTGCTTTAAATCCTTGTGGTATAACAGGATTATAAAAACAAGGAGGTCTTCCATCGATGGTAGAATTTTCTTGAGCAAACTGATTTTTTTCTACTTTAGGTAAGTTTTCTGTTGCAATTCCCTCATCAAATGTAGTGTAATCTTTTTGGTCTGGTATTACATTCTGTTCCATTTCTTCCGTATTTTGTATTCCATTTTTTGGCTTTGTAGCAACTTTTGAGATACCTAAAGCAATTAAGATTGTAGCTATAATAACAATGACTAAAATAATAATGATTAACCCAATACGTGGGATATAAAAATTCCCTCTTTCGTTCATTTTTCTTCTTCCTTTCTCTTTCTTTTGTTTTTTCTATTATATCTTATCTATTTCTATTTTGCAATTCCTATTCTTAATAATTTTTTAAGAAAAAAAGTTTTCCTTTTTCAGAATTATATAGTATAATGTTGTTAGAAAAATAAAAGGAGGTACCAATGAAAATAATAAAAAAATTTTTTTTAATTGTACTACTCATTCTTGTTATCATTGGTTCTGTCATCTTTTTCAAGGGATATCAATTATATAAAACAACTTTAGAACAAACCAGCCTTTCTAGTAAAATTGCAGAAATTAAAAGTAATGATACGTATGTTACAACTGATGAAGTACCCAATTATTATTTAGATGCCATTATTGCCGTAGAAGATCATCGTTTTAAAAAACATGGTGCTATTGATATCATTGCTATTGCAAGAGCTATTTTTTCTAATATTCAAGCCAAAGAATTAAATGAAGGTGGTAGTACAATCACACAACAAGTAGCGAAAAATTTATACTTTATTACAGAAGATGATTTTATTTCAAGAAAAATAGCAGAAATTTTAGTAGCTATTGATTTAGAAAAAAATTATTCCAAAGAAGATATTTTGGAATTTTATATGAATACCATTTATTTTGGAGAAGGTTATTATGGTATTCGTGAAGCTTCGAATGGTTATTATAAAAAAGAACCAAAAGATTTAAATTTATATGAAGCAACACTTCTTGCGGGCGTTCCTAATGCTCCTTCTGTGTATGCTCCAACGATTAATCCAGATTTAGCAAAAAACAGACAAGGAAAAGTAATTCGCTCTATGGTAGAGTATGGATATTTATCGGAAGAAGAAGCAAAAAACATTCAAGAATAATTTATTTTTGAATGTTTTTCTTTTATAAAATATTAGAATATATTTTGTTGATTGGTTAATTTTTTCATGATTTGATTCTCTTTCCTTGTACTAATGGATTTAAATCTCTTATTTTCACTTTTGGCAAATTAATATCTGGTATTTCTTCTTTTGTGATATTTTCAAAGATATCAAATTGTTTTATTAAGTCTTTATCTTTTATTTTCTTTAATTTTTTCATTAAGTCTTCTTCATTAGAAGTATATAATTCTTCATAGGTAATATAACCCTTTTCTATACTGTATCTAGTAATAGATGCTAACAATTCCATCATATAGTTATCTTCCTTAGAATGACAATAAAGATCAATATTTTTACTAACTTCTAAGACTAAGCTCGCTACGTCTTTTGTTTGAAAGCCTATTTCATTTTCTTGTATTTCGATATCGTTTATTATTTGTTCTATTTCTTTTTTTCCAATATCTTTTGTCCAAGATATACCAGTTAAAATAACACCATCTAGTCTATCAGCACATACTTTGGGGCGTTCATTATCTACAATAGGATATTGTTTAAAATTCATGATATCCTCTATTCTAAGATTATCTTCTTTTAAACAGTTGTTTAGATAAGTATCTTGTTTTAATATTTGCTCTGTATATTCTTCTGTGCTTTCTTGTTTTTCATAGTCTTTATTCATATAGTCAATGACATGTGAAAAACATGGAGTCGCAACATCATGAAATAGACCAGCTAATGTTTGTTTTTTACTTTTTGTACATTTCCATATTAATAAAGCAACAGTTATTGAATGGTCATATCTTGTAATATATTCCTTAAAATCATAAATATTTTTAGATGCATAGTGCATACCACAAAAATATTCTATCTTTTTTAGTCTTAATAAGCATGGTGCCTTTAAATATTTATCTAAAAATTCTGGTTTTGTTTCATAATTTAATATATGAAAATAAAATTGCAATAAATTTTGGTTCATTACATTCTCCTAAGCCTTACTTTTTTTATCATTATATACTAAATTTTGATAAAAACAATATTTTTATTACATTTTTATTTTATACTTCTGATATTTACTACATAAATTTAAAGTACTTTTATTATAAATTTTCTCTATTGGTAAAATATAAATATCTAAATTATCTGCTAAAATAAAAAGTTCATCTATTTTTGTATCTATTAATGTTTTATATGTATTACCTCTTGTGCCACCACAACTTTTTAGTGCTACTTGATAAGTACCATATTTCGTTTTACATCCAGTTGTTTTTACTTGCACTTTTTTCAAAATATTATTTTTATCTACAACCAAATCATAATCTTGTGTATCATTTAATGGTATTGATACGGTATAACCATTCGATGTATAATATGCTATTGCTATTCCTAAACCTGTATTTCCTTTTTCTTTACTTGTAGAAAAATTCATACTTTTCTCCTTTTAAATAAAACTTTTGTTTGTATTGTATTGGAAAATAAAATACAAGTTGTAACTTGTATTTTGGTGGGCAGGGATGGATTCGAACCATCGTACTCGTATGAGAACAGATTTCTTACTACTATAGTTTTCACTACCATTTAAAATGTTTGTAGTCTGGACTTTCTCTTTATCTTTTTTCAAGATACTAGGTATAAAGTCTCTACACTCGGAAATTACTTTCCTAGCTCGGGATTGTCATCAGCCTAACTGCTAAGAGTTCCCCGAATTAGCCTAGTTTTCATCTTATTATTACTAATAAGAGCTGCAAATTTAGGTTTTGAAAAACCAAAGACCACAGTCTGCCGCCTTTAGCCACTCGGCCACCTACCCATATAGATAAATTTTTATGGTGCTCCATCAAGGATTCGAACCTTGGACCCACCGGTTATGAGCCGGTTGCTCTGACCAACTGAGCTAATGGAGCAAATGCCTAACGCAAGTTTGATTATACAAAATTTTTACTCAGTTGTCAATAGGTTATCCTTTAATTTTTTCCTTATTCCAAAAAATATCAAATGTTATCTTTTATTAATAAGAAAAAATAAGTTGAAAATAGAACTATTTCCAACTTATTTTATTTTTCTTTATAAGTTTGATTTTAGTTTTCTTCCTTTTTTCCTTCTGGTAAAGCTGGTACATCTAGTACAATCCTAATTTTTAATACATAACGAAGTGCCCTTGCAACTTTGCTTTCTTTAATTCTTTGCCATAAAGAAGGTTTAACTTCAAATCTAGTTTGTTCTAGATAAGTGTTATTTTCTTCTACTCCTACCTTAGAAACAGATTCTGTTACTTCTTCTGTTTCTTTGATTGGTGCTATCTCTTCTTGTGGTGTTGGAATTAATTTTAATGCATCTGCAATTTCAATACCAATATAACTTAATGCTTTTGATCTATCTTCAATTCTTTCCATATCAATTTCAATATGTAAGTTTGACTCTAAATTTACAATTCTTGCATTGACCAATTTAACAGCATCTTGGTAATTTTGTGAAGTATTGCTTTTTGCTTTTCCGATAATTTCTAAAGTTTCTATAATATCTTCTGGTAAAGTATTAGAAGCTTCTTTTAATTCTTGTTTCCAGCCCTCTTCTTTACTCATTACTACTTCTAAAATTTGTTTTAAATCACCTGCTAAAGAAATATTAGCTTCTCTTTGACGAATTAATTCTTCAATTTGCTTTGTATTTTCTTCAAACAAATTGGTAGCAAACTCTACTAAATTATAAGCTGCTTTATATACACTTGCTGGAAAATTCTTTTTCTTAGGATATTCCACCAAGTAGGTTTTAATAGATTCAATTAAATCTTTAAAGTAAGTATCATCATCTAATTGAATAATTTGTTTTTTACTTTTTGGATTAATTAGTTTTTGTACTTTATCAATATTTGATAACATTTTTTCTTCTGTGATTACCATTCTCACATTTACTATGCCAGATTTAGACATTGTAAACTCCTTCCTTTTCCTATGTATTATACTTCTATGTCAGTTTTCTACAAAAAATTACAATAGGATTTATAATATTTTATAATTTGACTTCTATTTTATTTTAATCAAAAGATTTTATTTTGTCAATACCCAAATCCTTATTTCCGTAAATATTTTTTTAGTATTTTTTACCTTTATTTATCTTTATTAATTTCTACATATCTTTTTATTTTCATAGTCGTGGTTTTTACAAATTCATCTGTTTTAATTTCTAATTTTTTAATGGCTTTATAAGAAGTTAGCTTATGGTTTACTTCTTTAATTTTATCCCAAATAATATTGTAGATTTCTTTTTCACTTAGATTTTTTCCGTGTTTTGCTTCTATTTCTTCCATATTTGGTATTACTTTTACGGTAATAATTAATTCTTTTTCTCCTTCTACTTCTTTTCCATATACCATACATTCTTTAATTTCTGGTACTTCTCCAAGCATTAATTCAATTTCTTCTGGATAAATATTCTTTCCATTTTGTGTGACAATGACATTTTTAATTCTTCCCGTAATATAAAGAAATCCATCTTTATCTAAATAACCTACATCTCCGGAATGGAACCAACGATTTCCATGTTTATCAACTTCAATTACTTCCTCCGTTGCTTCTTCGTCTTCATAATAGCCTAACATTAAGGTAGAACTTTTTATTAAAACTTCCCCTTCTCCCTTTTCGTTTGGATTTTCTATTTTTAATTCCGCACATACTACGGCTTTTCCAGCAGAACCTACTCTTGCATCATATTCTGGCGTTAAGGCTGCAATTGGTGCTGTTTCCGTTAAACCATACCCTTGTAAAAAGCCAATTCCTAAATCTTGTAACCATTTTCCCACTTTTGGATCAATTGGTGCTGCAGCAGAAACGACAAATCTTAAATTTCCACCTAGATTTTCATAAATTTCTGCAAATACTTTCTTTTTGATATCAATTCCTACATTTTTTAAGGCATTGGTTACATGCATCATGGAATTCACTAATGCTGTTTTTCCACTTTTTTCAATGGTTTGATTTATCTTTTTATATAAACTCTCAATAAGTAAAGGTACCGCAAGTAAAGCAGTTGGATTGGTTTCTTTTAAGTCTGATACAATATGTTTTAACCCTTGGCATACGGCAATAGAAGAGCCTCTTGATATTGGAAGCAAAAAGCCAATAGAAGATTCATAGGTATGATGAAGTGGTAAAACGGAAAAGAAACGATCCGTTTCATATAGTCTTACATAAGGATTTACCGCATTGATATTTTCTGCTAAGTTTCTGTTACATAGCATAACTCCTTTTGAGTTTGAAGTGGTTCCTGAGGTAAAGATAAGTACTTTAAATTCTTCTGGATCAATTTCAATTTTAGAAAAAGAGTCATCCCCTTTTTGTACCATTTCTTTTCCTTCTTTTAAAACGGTATTAAATCCAACTTCTCTTCCTTCTAATTTATCATCTGAATACATTGCTATAAAATATTTTACAGTTGGTAATTTATCTTGTACTTTTTTTATCACATCTTTTTTCTTAGGGGAATAAATAACTGCTGTTGCTCTAGAACGATTGATAACATTTTCTAGTTCATTTGCTGGTAATTCTTTATCCACAGGAACGGCAATTCCTACTCCACAAAGCATTGCCATGTAAGAGACGTACCAATGGTAGGTATTTTCGCCAATAATCACAATTCTTTCTTCTGCTAAATTATATTTATTTCTTAGGGCAGTGCCTAATCCAATAACATCTTCACTAAATTCTTGATACGTAATTTTCGTAAATTGTTCCTTTGGATTAAATTTTTCAAGCATGAAAATGTTACTTGCATATTTTTCTCTTGTTCTATCAAATACTTCTTTTATGGTTTTATAATGGGTTGTTTCATATCCTCTTTGTTTTCTTTTTTCTTTAATAATTTGCTTCTTTTGTAGTCTTTCGTAATCTACTTTTACTTCTTCAATATTTTCAATATCTTTCATTTTAATTTTGTCAAATTTAAAATTTGGTATTTTAAAATCTTTTAATATTCTCATGTTCGTTTTTCCTTTCTTTCTAGTATTTCGATTATGGAAAATGCGTTACATTGTTTCCTATTTCTATTTTACTTTTTTAATTTTAAAATAAATGATTTTTCAATTTCTTTATATAGTTCTAATAATTCAATATTTTTTTCTCTTCTTAATTTGTAAATTAGGCTAGAACAAACAAAACCAAAAATTCCGAGAGGCGATGACATTGGCATCTGCTTCTATAATTTCGCCTTTTTTCATTCCTTCTTCTACAATTTCTTGTATCATTTGAATATAATTAAATACATAGTCTCTACACATTTTAGAACGTGTGCCTGTTCCCCAAATTTCACTTAAGATTATTGTCATAAAGCTTTCATATTTCACTAATACTTTTAATTCAATTAACACAATAGCTTTAATTTTATCTAGGGAATTCGTTAATTTGGCTGTTTTAATGGTTATGCTGTTAGTTAATAATTTCACTCCTTCTTCTACTAAGAATTGAAATATTTCCTCTTTGCTTGAAAAATGATAATATAAAGTTCCCTTTGCTACTCCTACGGTTGCTGTAATTTCTTCAATGCTAGTGGCGTCATAACCTTTTTCTGCAAATAGTTTCATAGAAGTTTCAAATATCTTTCTTTTTGTTTTATTCATTTGATTTCACCTTTTACACGTAATAATCTATGTGTATTATATAATGTTATGCTTATTTTGGCAAGATAATCTTAAGAATTTGACCACTTATTCCAATTGTCAAAAATGAAGGCTAATCGTATTACAAAGTAAAACAGCTAGATTAATCTAGCTGTTTTATTCGATTGTGATACTTTATTTTCTTACCTTTCCATCTAAAGAATCTAAGTTGTCTAATGCTTTTCCTGTTCCCAGTGCTACACAAGATACTGCATCTTGTGCAATCATCACATTAATTCCTGTTTTTTCTTGCAAAAGTTTATCTAATCCATCAAGAAGACAACCTCCTCCTGTCATATAAATTCCTTTATCACTAATATCTGCTGCAAGTTCTGGTGGTGTTTTTTCTAAAACAGAATGAACACTATCTACAATCATCATGGCTGGTTCCATAAGAGCTTCTAGCATTTCACTAGAATGAATAGTAATGGTTTTAGGAAGACCTGTGATTAAATCTCTTCCTCTAATTTCCATTTCAAGATCTTGAATTTTAGGATAAACGCAACCTATATTAATTTTTAAGTCTTCTGCTGTTCTTTCTCCTATCATCATGTTATGTTTTTTCTTAATATATTTTACAATATATTCGTCAAATTTATCGCCTGCCACTTTTAAAGAAGAACTAACTACACTACCGCCTAACGAAATCACAGCAATATCGGTAGTTCCTCCTCCAATATCAACCACCATATTGCCACATGGTTTAGAGATATCAATTCCTGCACCAATGGCTGCTGCAATTGGCTCTTCAATTAAGTAGACTCTTCGTGCTCCTGCTTGGGAAGCAGCATCAATAACTGCTTTTTTTTCTACTTCTGTTACTTGTGATGGAATACATATCATAATTCTTGGAGAAAAAATAAATTTTCCACACACTTTATTAATAAAATATTTTAACATTTTTTCTGTTACCGTATAATTGGAAATTACACCTTCTCTTAGAGGTCTTGTTGCTACTATATTTCCTGGTGTTCTTCCGTAACATTCTTCTTGCTTCTTTTCCTACGGCAAGTACGTTTCCTGTATTATTATCTACGGCTACTACAGATGGTTCACGAAGTACAATTCCTTTTCCTTTTACATAGGCAATGACAGTTGCAGTTCCTAGATCAATTCCAATATCTTGTCCAAAGCCAAACATTTGCATCTTCCTTTCTGTATTTATTTTTCTCACTTTATTTCGTTTTTATTACAATTCTGTTACGATTATATTACATTTTTTATAAATTGGCAATGGTTTTCTTAAATTTTTATCTTTCATTAAGAACTCTGTGAACTTTCTTCTTTAAACTGCTATTCATTTCATACTAAAAATTACCTAATAAGCAATTCTAAAGTATCATTATAATAAGGAACATCATCTTGTTTCGTGGTATCTTTTATCAAAACATCTTCGTCTGTAACTGTTCCTGTTGACCAAGAATAAGCATAATTATGCGTAACATCATTTCTGTTCCAATATTGAATTTCTCTTATAATAAGCATACTTTCTTTATCAATCCATGTTTCATACCATGCAATTGTAGGAATATATTGCTTAATTACATAACAGTCCTTGTCTTCATAAGTGTCGTCTCTAATTTCAAGGTTTAACAAATCTACTTCAGATAATTTATAGAATGCTGGTGAATGAAGAAGATGGAATTGTACAAGAATAGAATCTTGTAGAGATTCATTTAGGTAAAATCGATAAAGTTGGCCTTTATGACTTTTATTATAACTTGAATAGAATTGTATATAACGATAACCATCTTCCGTTTCAATTCCATAATTTGTCCATGTTTCTGAACCATTCTCACTTGTCATCATTATTTTTTTGAATTTTTTATCTTTATAATAAAATCTTTCTATATATTTACCATCATCTTCTTCTATTTGAAATGTAAAGTTACTACTATTGATTGCTTTTAACGTTTTTTCATAGGTTGTAGAGAGAATCGTATCATTACGCTGAATGATATTTTGCCTATTCATTTCTTCCTTTACATTTTTAATATGTCTAATGTTTGCTATTACCAATGTTACTATAATAAATAGGACAAGTATAAAAATAACAAATTCTAAAATTTTCATTTTCCTATGATATTTTTTTAAATAATTTATTGCCGTATTATCTTCTTCTGTTAAAGTATTTTTTTCCAAATTTTCCAATATTTTTTTACAATTTTCACAATTGCTTATATGAGTTTTAACAAATTCACTTGCGACATCACTTATTGTTCCATCAACAAAACTTGGAATTAAATCTTTTACAATTTCACATTCATTTTTCATCATTTTCTATTTCCTCCTTTAATTTTCTTTTTCCTCTATAAAAAGTAGTTCTGGCCCATTCTTCACTTTTATCAAAAATTTTTGCAATTTCTTTAAAAGAAAAACCTCCTAACAATCTTAAATAAAAAATTTCTCTTGTTTTCTCATTCAGTTGATGTATTTTCTTGTATAAATTGATTTGCTCTTCTTTCGATTCTGTATTATTTTGAAACATTTCGTCTACTAGGAAATTACTTATGGAATCATCATCAATCGAGACAAATTGGATTTTATGCTCTTTTTTTAGATAATCTAACCAAACATTTTTAGCAATATGGCATAACCAATTACTAACGCTACATTCACCTCTAAAATTTTTAACACCTTTAATTGCTTTATAAAAGGTTTCTTGCGTCAATTCTTCTGCAATTTCTTTATTTTCGCACAATTTTCTAAGATAATGATATACAAGCTTACCGTATTTTTTATAAAATTCTTCCATTTTAACCTCCTTCCTACTATTATAGACATCCTTTATTTACATTTTGTTACACATTTTTATCATTGCTAAAAAAAAAATGTAGGCTTTTACCTACATTTTTTAAATATACCATAATAAGATTAAAGCAGTAAGCATTGCTGCTAATCCCCTTTCTGGGTCTGATACTTTTTCTTCTTCTGTTACATTTTGTTCTTCGATGGTTGCTTCATCAACAATATCGACTACTGCTCTATCGACTTTATTGAAATTAAAATGAACTTCAAATTCTTTTTCTTCTTTTGCGCCTATTTTATCTATTTTGATATATTTTGTTCCCATTAAAACATTGTGTTTGGAATAACATTCTATTTTAATATATTGATTTTCTATTTCACTTTCAGAGGAATTGCTTACTTTTCCTTTTGCGAAGCCATTAATAGAGGTTGCTTGCACTTCTATTTGCATAGGAATTACTGTTTTTACTTCTACACTTTTATATTCATAAGTAGTATTGATAGCAATATAAATCATGACTTGTGAAAATAGAAAAAAGGCAACGACTAATAGAAAATAGATAAAAAATGTTTTCATTCTTGCCATATTTTGTTCTCCATTCTATTTTCTTACATTTTTCTAAATACGCCTGCTACTTTTCCTAATATTTCGCAGTTTGGTACAATAATTGGGTCCATCGTACTATTTTCTGGTTGAAGACGAATATGGTCTTTTTCTTTATAGAAAGTTTTTACCGTTGCTTCCTCTCCAATTAAAGCTACTACAATTTCTCCGTTATTGGCTACATTTTGTTTCTTTACTAAAATATAGTCTCCATCTAAAATACCTGCTTCTATCATACTTTCTCCACGAACGGTAAGCATAAAACTTTCACTATTACCTACAAAATCGATTGGAATAGGAAAAGTATCGGTAATATTTTCTACTGCTAAAATTGGCTCTCCTGCTGTTATTTTACCGATCACTGGTACTTCTACCATTTCTCTACCAGAATAGAAAGATTTGTTTTCTTTTTTCTTTTCTGTATTATCTGCTCCTTTTAATAAACGAAGTGTTCTTCCTTTTTGGTCTTCTTTTTTAATGAACCCTTTTTCTGCTAATTTTGCTAAATACCCATGCACGGTTGCTGTGGAACTTAAGCCCACTGCTTTTCCAATTTCTCTAACAGATGGTGGATATCCTTTTTCATCTACTTGTTTTTCAATGAATTTTAAAATTGCTTTTTCTCTCTTGTTTAATTCCATAGGATTTTTCTTCGTTCTCATTTACACATCACTCCTAATTTTTTTGTTTATCATATCACATAAACAAACGGTTGTCAAACAAAAGTTTTAATTTTTTGAAATTTTTTATTATCTTTATTTTTCAATCACTCGTAAAATGTTAAATTTACTTCATTCCTCGGCTTCCATTTCATGTTTTAACAAATTCTAAAAATAGAGAAAATGAGCCTCTCGCTCGAGAGCACCCTTATTTTCTCTATTTTAATAATTTGTAAAACCCATTCCAGTCGCATTCGTCATTTCATAAATTTAACATTTTACGAATGATTTAAAATAAATTAATTATACCATTCTAATTCCCAGTCAACTACTTTTACTGTGTCTCCTTCTTTTACTCCCGCTTCTTTTAACGCTTGGTTAACTCCTAATTCTTCTAAGCACTTTTGAAAATAGTAATACGATTCATTATCTTCTAAGTTAACTCTTCTCATGATTTTTTGCACACCTGGTCCATCTACTACAAAAATACCATTTTCTTTGGTAATCGTAAAGGCTTCCTCTTCTTCTAAAGTATATAATTTTCTTCCGCCAGTGATTTCTACAATATCCTCTTTTGGAAGAGTTTTTAATACACTAGCCACATGTTGTAATAAGGAATCTACTCCTTCTCCTGTTACTGCAGAAATTTTAAAGATTTCGATTTGTTTTTCTTTTGCCATTTTTTCTAATTCTTGATATAGAGTTTCATCTTGCATACTATCAATTTTATTGGCTACAATAATTTGTTTTCGGTTAGCTAATTTTTCACTATATTTTTTTAATTCTGCATTAATTGTGTTAAAATCTTCAACTGGATTTCTTCCTTCTTGTCCTGATACATCAATAACATGAAGCAATAATCTTGTTCTTTCAATGTGCCTTAAAAATTCTAGTCCTAAACCTGTTCCTTCGCTGGCTCCTTCTATAATTCCTGGAATATCAGCTACGACAAAACTATCGCCATAGTCTAATTGAACTACTCCTAAGTTTGGCTCTAAGGTAGTAAAATGATAGTTGGCAATTTTAGGTGTTGCTGAAGTAGTTCTTGATAAGAAGGTTGATTTTCCTACATTAGGAAAACCAACTAAACCAACATCAGCAAGTAATTTTAGTTCTAGAATTAGCTCTTTTTCTATTCCTTTTTCTCCATCTTGTGAAAAGCGAGGAGCTTGTCTGGTAGATGTCGCAAAATGAGAATTTCCCTTTCCTCCTCTTCCTCCTGGTAAAATTAATTCTTCTTGGTCTTTTTCTGATAAATCGGCAAGTACCATTCCTGTTTGAGCATCTTTTATTATCGTTCCAATTGGTACACCAATGTGCAAATCTTCTCCACTTTTTCCGTAACGGTGTGCTCCCTCCCCGTTCTTTCCATTTTCTGCTTTAAATTTTTTCTTAAAACGGAAATCAACTAAGGTGTTACTATTTGGGTCTACAAAGAAATAAACATCTCCGCCTTTTCCTCCGTCTCCTCCGTCAGGGCCCCCTGCTGCTACATATTTTTCTCTACGAAAAGAGACAGCGCCATTTCCTCCGTCTCCTGATTTTACTATTATTTTCACATAGTCTGTAAACATGTTTTTCTCCTTTTTCTTATTATTTTCATCAAAGGGATGGTACAAATTGTCCCACATGGAACAATTGGAAACTGTCCCTAATTGCGAAAATAATCTAATTTCATGGCTTCTTTTACTTTTTTCATAGTCTCTTTTGCTGTTTTTTGTGCTTTTAACGTTCCTTCTAATAAGATTTTATCTACGATTTCTGGATGTGCTTCATAATATGCTCTTTTTTCTCTAATTGGTTTTAAGGTATCTGCTATATTTTTGGCAAGTTGCTTTTTACAAGCCACACATCCTCTTGCTCCTGCTTTACATTCTTCACATACTGTTTTAATTTCTTCTTCACTACTAAATAAATTATGATAATATGATACCATACATATGTCAGGATTTCCTTTATCGTCCTTTTTTATTCTACCTGGATCTGTAACTGCACTCATCACTTTTTTGGTAATTTCTTCTTCACTGTCAGATAAATAAATGGCATTTCCTAACGATTTTCCCATTTTTTCGTTTCCATCTAAACCTTTTATTCTTTTTGTACTTGATAAAACTGGCTGAGGCTCTACTAATACATTTCCATAAATTGAATTAAATTTTCTTACAATTTCGCGACATTGTTCAATTAAAGGAAGTTGGTCTTCTCCTACTGGAACCACTTCTCCTTCAAAACAAGTAATATCTGCTGCTTGGCTTACTGGGTAACCTAAAAATCCATACGTTACGCTTTCTCCAAATAAGTCTTTCTTTTGGGCTATTTCTGTTTTTACCGTTGGATTTCTTTGTAATCTTGCAATGGTAACTAAATTGGAATAAAATACCGTAAGTTCTGCTACTTCTGGTATCATGGATTGAATATAAATGGTTGTTTTTTCAGGGTCTATTCCACATGCTAAATAATCCATTGCGACTTCTCTTACATTTTTTCTTACCTTTTCTGGATTATTGAAATTATCCGTTAAAGCTTGCACATCTGCAATTAAAATATAAGGATCGTATAATCCCGAATCTTGCATTTTTACTCTTGTTTTTAAAGAACCAAAGTAATGACCTATGTGTAGTCTTCCTGTTGGTCTATCTCCTGTTAACATACGTTTTTTTTCTGACATGAATCTTCCTCCTGTTTATCAAATTTTCACCTTTTTTTCTTTTTCATTATAACTAATTTTCGTTGTTTTTACAAGTATATTCCTGAAAGTTTCATGATATCTTACTTTATCTCCATGATAAAAAGAAAGTTCAAGATGAACTTTCTTTTATGTACGGTAACATATTTTTTTATTTTAACTCAATTTTAATTTCCTTTTCCCCTTTTAATTTTATTTTTTTATAGCTTACTTTGCATTCATCAAATAACTTTCTAGAAGCAATATTATTTTCTGAATTTGCATACTTGTCTGACAAATAAATCACTTCTTTAATACCAGATTGAATAATAATTTTAGCACATTCATTGCAAGGAAATAAATCGACATAGATTTTCGCATTTTCCAAATCTTTTTTACTACCTCTGTAATTTAAAATAGCATTTAATTCTGCATGACACACATAAGGATATTTTGTGTTTAAATTTTCTCCTTCTCTTCCCCATGGAAACTTTTCATCATCAAATCCATTTGGTGCACCATTGTATCCAATGGATAAAATACGATTATCACTACTTACAATACAAGCCCCTACTTGAGTAGAAGGGTCTTTACTTCTCATCGCCGACAATTTAGCAACTGCCATAAAGTATTCATCCCAACTGATATAATCTTTCCTTTTTTTGTTTTTATCTTGTTCCATTTTTCCTCCTTTTTTTATTTTTATATTTGAAAAAAAGAGACAGTTTGATTGTTCTTTTCTGTCTCTTTTCAATTTTTACTCACTTATACTAGAGCCATAATAATGCTCCATGATATAATTATAGTAGCTAAATGGTTCTACTGTTTCTGGCTCTCCATAGTTAACACCATAAGTTTCTACACGAACGCTACTAATAACTGGTTTATTGATTGGCATATCTGCTGTTAATTCATTTCCATTTTCATCTTTTGGAGCCTCTTCTCCCTCTGCTAATTCAGAACTTCGATAAGTTACTTCTACATTGGCAATGGCATTTACTACATCCATTCCTTCTATTACTTTTCCAAATCCGGTATATAATCCATTTAGAGAAGTATTATCTTCATGCATAATGAAAAATTGGGAACCTGCAGAATTATAGCTTTCGTCTGCTAATGTACTGCTAATACTCGTATAATCTGAACGAGCCATCGCTATAACTCCAGCTTCCATTTTGATTTTATTCTTTTTATAGTTATTGGCTAACATTTCACCTTTAATTGCATATTGCGAAGTATTTCCATTTCCAAATATATCATCTAAAGTAGGGGTTCCTGTACCATCTCCGTTTTTGTCACCACCTTGAATCATAAAACCTGGAATGGTTCTATGAAAGGTTAACCCATTATAAAACCCACGGTTTGCTAAAGTAATAAAGTTTGTTACCGTATTTGGTGCTTGATCTGGGTATAACTCTACCTTAATTGTTCCGTAGTCTTGTACTTCAATAGTTGCTACTGGATTTGGCAACTTTTTGGTTAGTTTTTGGAAAATTCCATATCCTACAAAAGCAATTCCTGCTATTACTAAAATAATAGCAATTATCATGATTATTTTTATCCCTTGTTCTTTTTTCATTTTTTACCTCTTTCTATAACATTAAATTATCAAATACAAATTGTTCTTGCATTCTTCGTAAAGATTGCTTAATAGTTCTTGCCCTTACCTCTCCAATTCCTTCTACATCATCTAAGTCTGGAATGTCGGCTGCTAAAATATGTTGGAAAGATTTGAAAGATTTTACTAAGTTATCCACAATATTGGTTGGCATTCTTGGAATTTTATTTAACACACGATAGCCTCGTGTATAAACAGCCACTTCATCGTAGTTATCGAAATCTTCGTAGCCAAGAAGACGTGCCATAATTTCTGGCTTCATTAAGTCTTCATGAGATAGACTTTCAATTTCTTTTAATACTTTTTCCGAAGTTCTTTTCTTTCCCGGTGCAATGTAATCTTTAATAATAAGTAGTTCTTCTTTTTCTAAGCCTCCTACTAATTCTTCTAGTTGCATTTCTAGGAGTCTTCCTTCTGCGCCTAATTCGTAAATAGATTTTTGTACTTCATCGACCATTTTCATTACCATTTCTGCTCTTTGAATGGCAGTAATGACATTTTCCAAAGTAACAATATCGTTAAATTCATACTCATTTAATAAGCTTAACTTACTATCAAATACTTTTTTATACTTTTCAATGGTTTGAAGAGCTTGGTTAGCTTTAGAAATGACTCTAGAAGTATCTTCTAATACATAGCGCGAATAACCTTTAAAAATGGTAATAATATTTCTTCTTTGTGAAATACTAATCACAATTTCTCCTGTTTGCTTTGCTGTACGCTCTGCTGTTCTATGTCTTGTTCCTGTTTCCGTGGTAGCAATATCAGAAGATGGAATCAGTTGCGTATTGGCATATAATATCTTTTTAAAATCAGAGCTTAAAATGATAGCTCCATCCATTTTGGCAAGTTCATACAAACGTGATGGTGTATAATCAATATTTAAACTAAAACCACCATCTACAAGTTCTAGTACTTCTTTACTATCGCCTATGACAATTAGTGCACCTGTTTTTGCTTTTAAAATATTTTCTAAACCATCACGAATTGGCGTGCCTGGTGAAATTAATTTTAGTACATCAATAATGTTCTCTTCTTTAAATGTGCCCATACTTTCCACTCCCGTTACCATTGTTCCATTTGGGACAGATATACTTTAGGAAATGTCCCCAATGGAGTCTAATGAAGTATTTTTAGTGCCTCATTAATATTTCTAACGCCTATTATATCTAATTTATAATTATCTTTCAATAGTTTTTTGTTATTTTCTGGAATAATACATTTTTTGAAGCCTAATTTTTCTGCTTCTTTTAACCTTTTTTCTATCATGTTGACAGCTCGCACTTCTCCTGTTAATCCGTACTTCCCCTATGGCTACTAAATCAGTTGGAATACTGCTATTTTTAAAGCTAGAACTTACCGCTAAAATAATTCCTAAATCAATGGCAGGTTCTGCAATACGAATTCCGCTTACTACATTTAAGTATACATCTTGTGAACCTAAATTCAAATTAGCTCTTTTTTCTAATACTGCCATTAAAACGGTAAGTCGATTGTAGTCAATACCATTTGCTGTTCTTCTTGGAAGTCCAAAGGTAGTAGGAGCAGTCAATGCTTGCAATTCTACTAAGAGTGGCCTTGTTCCTTCCATACTAGCTACAATTACACTTCCGAGAAGGGTTATCTTCTCGCTCTGAAATTAGAATAGAAGATGGATTTGTAATTTCTACCATTCCTTCGTTTTGCATTTCAAACATGCCTACTTCGTTGGTAGAGCCAAAACGATTTTTTACCCCTCGCAAAATACGATAAGAAAAATAACGCTCTCCCTCTAAATATAAAACGGTATCTACCATGTGTTCCAGTACCCTTGGTCCTGCAATATTTCCCTCTTTGGTAACATGTCCTATAATAATAGTCGTAATGTTTTGCTGTTTGCAAATCTTCATTACTCTCGCGGTAATTTCACGCACTTGACTTACCGTACCCGCTGCGGAGGTAATTTCGTCACTATACATGGTTTGAATGGAGTCGATAATGACTAATTTAGGATTTAGTTCTTGAATATTTTCTGCAATAATATCAATGTCCGTTTCCCCCAGAAATAAAATATCTTCATTTTTAATATGTAAGCGGTCGGCACGAATTTTAATTTGCTCTGCCGATTCTTCCCCTGAGACATAGAGAACTTTTCCTTCTCCTTGCATCTTATTGCAAATTTGAAGAATCAGTGTAGATTTTCCGTATACCTGGCTCTCCACCAAGTAATACCAAGGATCCTTTTACAATTCCGCCACCTAATACTCTATCTAGCTCTCCAATACCAGTAGAAATGCGAACCGCTTCTTTTCCTTCTACACTGTTTAGCGAAGTTGGTTTTGCGGCTCTTGTTTTTTTATCTGCCAAAAATGTACCGTCTTTCTCTTTTACAACTTTTTCTTCATAAAAACTATTCCATTCATTGCAAGCTGGGCATTTTCCAAGCCATTTAGGCGATTCATAGCCACAACTATTACATACAAAAATTGTTTTTGCCTTTGCCATATTTCCTCCCATGTCTCTTTAGGGACGTTTCCTAAAGAGACATTTTCTTTTCTATTCTTTCTATCGTTTTTTTATTTAAACCTAATATTCTAGCAATTTGTATTTTCTTAATGCCTTCTATTTGAATAAATTTTTTTATTATTTCATACTTTTTATCTTTATCGTAATTCTGAATTCTTATTAAATTCTCTTCTTTTGCAATTTCTTTCATGCACTGAATTGCTTCTTCGTCTTCTATTTTGTTTATCATTTCATAATGACTTCCTAAATCTTGATTTTTGCTATAATTATCATGGAAGATTTTAAAGTTTGAAATATTATCATCAAACAAATTCATAATAAAATCTTTATCAATTAAACCTTCTTTATTTTGAATATATTCATGATAACTAACCCAAGGATATTTTTTTGACATACCTGCATTTTCTGGATTTTTATGAATATACCTTACCACATTTTTCAAATAAGATTCTTCTTCGATATTTTTACTTTTGAATCGATTTTCAAATAAATGACCTACTCTTTCATATTTTTGATTAAAATAATAGGAATAGCTTATATTTAAGCTTTGCATAGTGGTAGATAGATTTTCCGTCGTATCATGAATAATAAAATGTGCATGATTTGGCATTAGCGCATAAGCATACAATTCATATTGATATAATTCTTTTGTTCTTTTTACTTCTTTTAGAAATTTTCTAAAATCTTGGTTATCTAAGAAGATATCTTGCCTATTGATACCTCGTATAATAACATGGTAAACATTTGTGTTTGATTTTGTTCTTTGGGCTCTTGGGATAACAAATCACTCCTAACTGTATTAATTTTTTTTAATTTTGCTTCCTATCCTATTAACCCCCTAAAACTAATAAAAATATAGCACATTTTTATGTATATTGCTATATTTTTATGAAAATTTTTAAAATTTTTATGGATTTTTATTTATTTTCTTTCTTTTTATACATTTTTCTACTTTTTTCTTAGTCATGTCTCTTTAGAAAACGTCCCTAAAGAGACATGATAAGGCGATAATGTACATGGCATGTGACCAACCTAAACCGATAACCCATTTGAATTGCATTGTTTCATTATCTATTTGTTCAGCAAGAAAGCCATGTTTGGTTGCTGTTTTGGTAATGAGTTCAATTTGTTTTCTGGCTTCTTCTTTGTTTCCTATTTTCATATTATATAATGCCATCCATAATGTTGCAATTGGCCATGGATTATTTCCACCTAAATAACTATCCTTTTCAAACCTTAAATAACCACCGGTATAAGTTCTTAACGTCATATTAATTTTTTCAATAGTATTTTTTACTTCTTTTTGGTCTGCGTCTAACATAGAAAATGGTACTACTGTTCCTAATAAACTAATGTCTACTATATTATCTTTATTGCTTCTTTTTAATGTTTTACTTTCTTTATCGCAAAAATTTTCTATGCAGTAGTGTTTTATTTTTTCTGCCTTTTCTTCTAATATTTCTATTTCTTTTGTTTCATTTAATTCGTGTTCTATTGCTATCATTGCCTTTAAAGCTGCGTATATGGCACTTAAGGAATATAAGTGAATTCCTTCGTGCATTTCCCATAAGTCATAGCTTTCCTGTTTAGTATTTATATTATTACTAACTTGTTTGTTAAATGTCTCTTTAGAAAACGTCCCTAAAGAGACATTTGCTTTTTGGCACATTGGGTAAACTTGTTTTAGGAATTCTTTGTCCTTAGTCATTTTGTAGTGTTCATAAATACCATAGAGGATGCTAGCTGTCTCGTCGATTTGATAACCCCAACAAGGTGCTAGTCTTCCGTCTGTGTAGAAGCGTTGTTCCCACATACCGTTTTTGCTTTGCGTTTTTTTGCAAAAATTGGTATAGAATTTTGTAGTTTGTTCTGTCATGTTTAATAAATCTAATGCTTTGGTAACAAATACGGCATCTCTTGGCCAACAATAGGAATAGCGTCCACACTGACTGCGGTCTTCATCAATTTCAATGGCAGCAGATATCCCACCAGTTTCCGTATTTGAAAGAAGTGGAAATAGTAGAATACTTCTTACATAGATTTGTTTCATGTTTTCGTATTTTTCGCATGCCATTTTGTCTATTTCATTGCTCATTTCTTCTGTTCCTATTAGTTTCTTTTTCCATTCTTCTTTTTTGCTTAACACTTTTAGTCCATCATGCTCTTTGACATAGTGATTCCAATATTTTTCTACCTTTTTTAATTCCTTTGTTGTATCCATTTTTTTTATTTGGTTTATCTCTTCTATAATGTCATCAAATTGGTACTTTTCTTGATGATCGTTAAGGTAAATAAAAATTTCAAATTCTTTACTTTCGCCTGGTTTTAAGTTTCCTATTTTGTAACTTATTGCCGAATCATTTGCCATTCCTATATAATCTTTATCCTGTAAAATTCCACTTTTTATTTCTTCTTCACCATGATTTAAGCGATAGCCCAAGATTGGTAATTTGGAGAAAATGCAATAGGTATTATCATGGCTATATTGAAGTAAAATATCTTGCTCAATTTTACTGCCTACCATATTGTTGGAATCCGATAATAATTTGGAATACAGTAAAAAGTCAACTTCTAAATCGATGGTATTTTCATTCGTCATTTTATATTTTTTGATGATAACATTTTTTTCTATACTAACAAAATCCGTTTGCAAAATAGATAAATTAAAATAAGTATTTTTTATTTTTGTATTTAAAATATTGGTATTTTCGCTATAATATTGTTCATACTGATTATTAATATCTTCTTGCAAACAAATGAAAGAAGAATCATTGATTTTGACCCCTGTATACATGGTATCAATAAATTGCCTGTAATCTCTAGTAGGGTAAAAAAGTCTTAGCATTTCTCCTTGATAGCTAAAGCTTGCTACTATTTTTTCGTTTCCAATTACTGCTTCATTATAATACTTTTTTTTCATATGTACTCCTTCAAAAATTTGACAAATAAAATAATATATGCTTAATAAATGATATAAAAAATCGGTGGGTTGACAAGTCTAATTTTTAAGAAATTATTATTTCTTTTAAAGGGTCCCACTTTGTGGCGAAATGCAAAAATGTCTCTTTAGAAAACGTCCCTAAAGAGACATTTATCCTTCTACTATTTTTACAATTTGTTGTTCGAGTTCTTTAATTCTATCGTTTAATTTTGCGATATCTTCATCACTTGCATCTTCGACTAACATTTCATTTTGGACAATAGAAGACATATCTTCTATTTCTTCTTTTAAAGTTTGAATTCTGCCTAATACTTCTAAGCGGATATATTTTCTTTCATGCTCTTTAGCACCTTTGACTCTTCCTAATCTCTGTACTTCTTCGTTTAATTCATATTGTTCACCATATTCTGGAATAATCACTGGAATTTGTGTTGTTCCTTGTATTTTTTGTTTTAAAGCTATTTGTCCTTCTGGTTCTCCATGAACTAAAAAAATGGTTTTTGGTTTTTCAAAGAAAGAATAAATAAAGTTTAATAACCATTCTTGGTCAGCATGACCAGAATAGCCTTCAATATACTCTATTCTAGCATTTACGGCAATTTCTTCTCCAAATATTTTAACTGTTTTGGCTCCTTCTACAATTTTCCTTCCTAATGTTCCTGGTGCTTGATAACCTACAAATAAAATAGTACTATTAGGATTCCATAAATTATGTTTTAAGTGATGTTTAATTCTTCCTACTTCACACATACCACTGGCTGATATAATAATAGAAGATTCATTCTTTTCGTTTAATTCTTTGGATTCTTCTGCCGTTCTCGTAAACTTTAAGCCTGGAAATTCTAATGGATTATCTCCCCTTTTCATTAATTCTTGGGTTTCGTCATCAAATAAATCCATATTATTGCGAAATACTTCTGTAGCCGAAATAGCAAGTGGGCTATCTACATAGACAGGTGCACTCATTAAGGTATAATATTTTTCTCTAAATGCTTTGTCTTTTCTATTTTCTTTTAAATTATTTAATTCGTATAAAATTTCTTGTGTTCTTCCCACAGCAAAAGATGGAATTACTACCGTTCCTCCTTTGTTTAAAGTTTCTGCTACAATATTTAAAAACATTTCTGCTTTTTCATCATTACGTGTATGTAATCTTCCTCCATAAGTTGATTCCATTACTAAATAATCCGCACTTTCTATCATAGTTGGAGAAGAAAGAAGGGGAATATCGTTATTTCCAAGATCACCTGTAAAAACGGCTTTCGTTACTTTTCCATTTTCACTGGCCCATATTTCAATAATGCTAGAACCAAGCATATGTCCAGCATCATTAAAACGAACATGAATTTCATTACTAATTTCAATAATTTCATCATATTTGACAGGTTCCAATATTTCAAGAGATTTGATTGCCTCTTCTGCTGTATATAGTGGTGGTTCTGGTTCTAAGCCTTTACGTAATCTTTTTCTATTTTTCCACTCAATTTCCATTTCTTGAATATGTCCACTATCTGGTAGCATAATAGAGCATAAATCACATGTGGCTTTCGTTGCATATATCTTTTTACGAAATCCTTCTTTATATAATTTGGGAATTCTTCCAGAATGGTCAATATGAGCATGCGTTAATAACATAAAATCTATTTCTTTTACATCAAAGGCAAAAGGTGCTGAATTTTCCCATTCATCTTGCGCTTGCCCTTGATACATCCCACAATCCACTAAAAATTTTTTTCCTGCTGCTTCGACTAAGAAGTTAGAACCTGTTACTGTTTTTGTTGCTCCTAAAAAAGTTATTTTCATTTTTCCCTCCTACGTTATCTTTAGAGACGTTTTCTTTTAGATAATCTCCTCTAATCCATGTCCGATTTATGTACCAAAAGGGACAGATATACCAAAAGGAAACGTCCCTAAAGGTACCCTATTCCCATACTTTAATTTTTTTGTTTAATTTGACTTGTAATTCTACCTTTTCTGTAATACGTATCTCTTTTGTTTCTTCTTCAATTTGATCTTCATAGATTTGTACTTTTAAGATTCCTTTACGATATTTTAAGACATAAAAGGTATTTGCTAAATTAATAATTTTACTCTGAAACTGATTTTTTAAAATTTTTTGGTTTAATTCTTCTTGCTCACTAAATATCGTTAATAATTTGATAGAACATGCCTTTTTTATGATTTGCCTTTCACTTTCGGTTATTTTTTCTTTATTGAATTCTGTTTGTTCATAGGGAATTTGCTCATAATATCTTAATTCATATAGTAAATTACTAATTTCCTTTTTGGTTTGCGCTTTTTTAATTTTTTCTTGGAAGCATGCTAAAAAATAATTTTGTAAAAGATTAATTTGCTTTTCTTCATCTACTCTCTTCTCTTTTTCTACTCCTATTGATTGAAAGAAATTCACTTTTTCCTCTATGTCTTTTTTTCTTCTTACAAATTCTTTTGGTTCCATTTGCTTATTCCATTCTTTGTTTTCTTCTAGCAAATTTTTTCTTTCTTTTTCTAGCATAATTTTTAAATGGCTAACACTAAATATTTTCTCCTTATTAGGTAGTTTACTATTTCTTTCTTCATATTCTTTTTTTAAAGATTTTTCATCACTTAACAATGTATCCAGTTGCTTAATTTTTTGGTTAATTTCTCTTTTTAATTTTGAAATACTTTCTAAATATTGTTTATGATTTTGCATTTGCGTTAAGGTTTCTTCTAACTCTTTTTGCTTTGTTAAAATTTGTTCTTTTTGTTTTACATTTCGGTTAGCTCCCATGGCTATTACCGTTTTAATAAATTGAATAAAGAAGGTGCTTGCAAGTTCACTTCCATATTTTTTACTTAATACTTCTTGCATTTTTTGAAGATAATCTATTCTTTTTTCTTCTTGCATATCTTCTTTTGTGATTCCGAAACTTTCGTTATATTTACTTCTTAAAATTTCATTATTAGGAAGTTCAAGCTCTTCTTCTTGTATAATATCATCCGTAATCCATGTTGTTAAGAAACTATTACCAAGCAATATTAATAAATTTTGATATAAGATATTACAATGTTTACTTTCCATTTGACTAACTGTAATATCCCAAGACCAACCATTAAAATCACGCAAAACTTCTACACTATTCATTCGATTCCCTTTTGTTAATATGTCTTGCATTCCTATGGAAAAAAGGTGATATTGCTCTTCTAATAAAATTTCTTTTTGGTCTAACGTAATTAAAGCTTCTAATATCATTCTTTCGTTAGGATAGACAAAAATTTTTCCTTGTTCCTTATCTACCACATAATTTACTTGCTTTTCTTCTAGTTCTTTACTTTCTTCTGTAAATGGTTTGATGAGATAAATTTGTTGACATTTTTCTTGGATAATTTGGATGATTTTTTTTAAAAAATGTTTTTTGCTACTAACATTTACTTTTACTGTTTCATAATCTTGGTAACCATTTTCAATTTTATATAACATGCTAAGTAGAAGGTTTTTTACATCACTTGAAAAATCCTTCTGTTCTAATATATTTTCTAATTGGTTATTATAGTCTTTAAAATTAATTTTAGAAAAAAAATCTTCTTTTTCCATTTTTTCCCTTTCTTTTGTGCTTTTTTCTTTTTATGAACATTTGAAAAGTTTTTACTTTGGTTTTCCCATTTTGGTTATTATATGAAACGAATCTGTTATCTTGATTATCATTTTTTATTTCTTTTTTTAATTTTCTTGTTTCACTTCTTCTTGCGTTTCTATTGTTTCCTGTGTCGTTCCCATTTTTAATTCTGCTAATCTTTCTTTTGTCATTAATACTTCTCTTGGTTTGCTTCCTTGATAACCAGAAATAATGCCTCTTTCTTCCATTTGGTCAATAATTCTTCCTGCTCTTGCGTAACCTACTTTAAATCTTCTTTGAATAAAGGAAGTAGATGCTTGTCCTGTTTCTACTACAACGTCAATCGCATCCATTAAGAATGGATCTGTGTCGTCATCTTCTATTTCTTGTTCTGCCATTTCTTTATCTGTTTTATTTGCATTTTCAATACTTTCTATAATATCTTCATTGTAAGTTGCTTCTCCGTTTGCTTTTAGGAAGTTTACAATTTTTTCTACTTCTCCATCCGAAATAAAAGCTCCTTGAATTCTGGTTGGCTTTGGTGCTCCTGCTGGATAGAATAACATATCTCCTTTTCCAAGCAATTTTTCTGCTCCTACCATATCTAAAATAGTTCTAGAATCTACTTGAGAAGATACGGCAAATGCTATTCTAGATGGAATATTAGCTTTAATTAAACCAGTAATAACATCAACGGATGGTCTTTGGGTTGCAATCACTAAATGCATTCCTGCTGCTCTTGCTTTTTGCGCTAAACGACATATCGCATCTTCAACATCTTTTTTTGCTACCATCATTAAATCGGCAAGCTCATCAATAATGATGACAATGTGTGGTAATTTTCCAATTCCATCTGCCTTTTCTACGGCTTCATTATAACCTTTTAAATCTCTTACCCCTTTGCTAGCAAAAGTAGCATATCTGTTTTCCATTTCTTGTACTGCCCAAGCAAGTGCTCCTGCTGCCTTTCTTGGATCTGTAACAACAGGAATCAATAAATGTGGAATTCCATTATACACTGATAATTCTACTACTTTTGGATCGACCATCACTAGTTTTACTTCACTTGGTTTTGCTTTATATAGGATACTCGTAATTAATGTATTAATACATACACTTTTTCCAGAACCCGTTGCTCCCGCTATCATAACATGTGGCATTTTCGCAATATCGGCTACAATTTCTTTTCCTGCTACATCTTTTCCAAGGGCAAAAGCAAGTTTTGATTTATGGTCTTCAAACTCTGGTGTATCAATAATGTCCCTTAAGTGAACCACTTCATTTTCTGTATTTGGCACCTCAATTCCTACCGCATGTTTTCCTGGAATTGGCGCTTCTATACGAATAGTTTCTGCTGCTAAATTTAAGGCGATATCATCTGCTAAATTGGCAATTTTGCTTACACGCACTCCTTCTGCAGGTTTTAGTTCATATCTAGTAATGGCTGGGCCTACGGATACATTTTCCACTTTTGCGGAAACACCAAAGCTATATAAGGTTTTTTGAAGCTTACTTGCAGTATCGGCTACTGCTTTTTTACCACCTTTTAACCCTAGTTTATTACCTTGACTTAACATTTCAATTGGTGGAAATTCGTAAGTATCTTCTCCTTGTTCTACTGTCATCGTATGTTCTAAATTTAATACTTCTTTTACTTTTTCTTCTTTGGTTTCTACTTCTTGTTTAAATAAATTGCCAAGTTCATTAGGTGATGGTACTTTTTCCATTCCAATGGCATTTAAGTCATCTTGATCATGATGATATTTCTTTAATTTACCATTTCGCATTTCATTTTCTAACCCTGCTAGATTAATGCTTAATTGATTTTCATCAATTTCTAAAGCACGTTTTCTTTCTTCTTCTTTTTCACGTGCTCTTCTTTCTCTTAGTGTCTCTCTTTTTGGAACTATTTCTTCTACAGCTTGTCCTTTTGCAGTTTTACGCAACTCTTTTCTTTCTTGTTCATGCAATTTTCTTTTTTCTTCTTTTTTGTCTAGAAAATAATCTACAATATTATAAATAATATTTGTTGGTTTTATTGCAAACATGAAAATAAAACTAATTATAGCAATGCCAATGGATAATACTATGGTTCCTAAGGTACCTAAAAAGTTAATTAGTGGCACAGCAATAACGGTTCCAATAATTCCTCCCCCAATATCTCTTGCTCCTAAATAATAAGCATCATTGATTGCTTGCTCCATTCCTTTTGCTATATTAATATTTCCTGCTGAAATTTGGAAGACACTAAGCATAACTGCAATACAGATTAAAAAAACAGCATATTGCAATAATTTTGTCATTAGATACTCTTTTTTATCATAAGCTAAATAAATTCCAATAGCAAAAGTTCCAATCGGAATAATATATTTAATAAATCCCATAACGCCACCTAAGGCTGGGCTTAAATGTTCTCCTAAAAATCCTGATTTTCCATAAATAAAAACAGCAAGTAATACACTAATAAGTAGCATAAATACTACTGCAACATCAATATTTACTTTTGGTTCTTGTTTCTTTTTTCTTCCTCTTTTGGCCATTTTTGACATCCTTCCTTTGTAAAAAATAAAGCGAATCAATTTTTTCCTTTTTATTCTATCATTGTACGTTAGGATTTGCAAGAAATTCAAACAAAAAAATTACAACTTTTTCGTTGTAATTTTATGTATTTTTATTGTAATTCTTTTCGATTATTTTGAATGGTTTCTAATGCATTTTGAAGAGCTGTTTCGATGTTTTGTAAAATACTGTCAGCATAGTCTTTCGTTCCTTTTGAAATTTCTCTTGACATTTCGTTAGCTGTTTCAATAATTTCTGCTTTTTGCTCATAGGCTTTTCTTGTAATTTCATGCTCATCAATCATAGAAATAATTCTATTTTCTGCTTCTTTTACAATATCATCCGCTTCTTTTTGTGCTTCTACTAAAATACGTTGTCTTTCTTCTTTCACCCATTTTGCTTGTTTTAACTCTTCTGGTAATTTTAAACGAATTTCTTTAATAATTTCTAACATTTCTTCTCGATCTATAATTCCTTTATTTGAAAAAGGAATCGATTTGCTAGCTTCTAGCATTTCCTCTAATGTTTCTAATAATGTAAATATTTCCATGGTTTAGCCCCTTTCGCGTATGAATAAAAGTGTTACTCTTCCATACTTTCTTATATCATATACTTCTATTTCTAAATTTTTTAGTTCTTCTAACTCTCTTTCTTTTTCATCGGTTTCTAGAATGATGATACCTTCTTTTTGAAGTAAATGAAGCTTTAAAATTCTTTGGATGGCATCGACAGCAATATCTAACTTATAAGGTGGATCAATAAAAATAATATCAAATGCCTCTTTTTGCTTCTCTAAGCATTTTTTATAATCTTCATTATAAGTTGTACTTTTTTCTTCCATTCTTGTTTTTTTTATATTTTCTTTTACCATTTGAATGGACTGATAAGATTTATCACAAAAAATGCAATGTTTGGCTCCTCTACTTAAGGTTTCAATTCCAAGAGCACCACTTCCTGCAAATAAATCTAGTACCAATGCTTCTTCTATATAAGCTTGAATGATACTAAACAAAGGCTCTTTTACACGGTCTAACGTAGGCCTTGTTGATAAGTCATCAATTGAGTTTAGTTTTGTTCCTTTAGCTGTTCCACTAATTACTCTCATTGCTTGCTCCTTTGTTCTATTCTTATTTTATCTGTTTTACCTTATATGTCAAGAAGATTCATAAAATTGTAATATACATTTAATAAACTTGTAACACGTTAACATTTATGTAATAATCATAGTTATTATATACTATTCTTTTTCGTTTTGCAATATGTAAACCCAAATTTATTATGTTTTTCCATTGAATTTCTTCTTTTTCTGTTGTATAATTATTTTGTTACTATATTTATGGGGGCGTAATTGGTTTCGACAGTATGTTAGAAGTACCAATGGCGAGTAGTGGATGGCTGCTTCGGCCACTTAAAAAAAGCAGAATGAAAAATAAACGCTGATAATAAAGAATTAGCATTCGCTGCCTAAGAGCGGCGACGTTTTACCATAATGCCCACAGTTATGGATAAAGCGCCGATTTTGTGGGAAACAAAACTATTTCTTGCCATGGAAATAGTGGGTATTTTATGGCTACTTTTTTCTTTCCTTTGTTTGCTAAGAAAAGAGAAAGGGAATTTGAATAACAAACTACACTCGTAGAAGTTGATATGGAAAATGTATTGGACAGGAGTTCGACTCTCCTCGCCTCCACCAGATTAATTGTCAACATGAATTTTTAGAATTCGTGTTTTTTTATTTTTAAAATCGTATTAAAATAGCTTGACTTCTGCAAACATTTGTTTTATAATTAATATCTAATAATAAATTTTTTTAATTATTTTTATTATTAAATATTAAGAAATGGAGATGATTTCAAATGAACGAGTTAGAAAAAGTTCAAGATTATACTAATGAAAATTTTGAAGATATTAAACATATTGATGAAAATGGGATTGAATTTTGGTATGCTAGGGAACTTATGATAATGTTAAAATATCACAAATGGGAAAATTTTATGAAAGTAATTGATAAAGCAAAAGAATCTTGTCAAAATAGTGGTATTAACGTTTTTGAACATTTTCCTGACGTCAGGAAAACGATAAAAATGCCAAAAGGAGCCGAAAAAACGATTTTAGATTACAAACTAACTCGTTATGCTTGCTACTTAATAGCACAAAACGGAGATAGTAGAAAGAAAGTAATTGCTCTTGCACAAACCTATTTTGCTGTTCAAACAAGGAAACAAGAAATTAGTGAAAAGGAATATCGTTCTTTAACAGAAGATGAGAAAAGATTTTATCAAAGAAATTTAACGCGAAAAGGAAATTATTCTCTTAATCAAACTGCTAAAAAAGCGGGAGTTAAAAATTTTGATCAATTTCATAATGCTGGATACAAAGGGTTATATAATGGAGAAACTGCTGATGATATTGCTAGAAGAAAGGGTTTACGATATAGAGAAGATATTTTAGATAATATGGGAAGTGATGAGCTGATTGCAAATTTATTTAGAATATCTCAAACAGAACAAAAGTTAAAAAGAGATCATATCCAAACAGAAAAAGAAGCAAATAAAACTCATTACGAGGTTGGCTCTAAAATAAGAAATACTATCAAAGAACTTGGAGGAACTATGCCAGAAGATTTACCTACGCCTAAAAAGAGTTTAAAACAACTTGAAAAAGAAAATGCTAAACAATTAAAAATTAAATAACTATGTTCATAGCAATAAACAAAAAAATACTACTAATAATAACATTAGTAGTATTTCAGACTGTTGACAAAGTATATAAAAATATTTTGCTCAACAGTCTTTTTCTTTTTTTATTTTGAATTTAACCAAAAAT
>CANQTK010000010.1 GCA_947626735.1 uncultured Clostridia bacterium | reverse complement strand
CTAGCACAATGGGTGATGTTTCTAAACAATCCAAATGAAAGAGAGGTAACTCGAATAATGGAAGAGAATGAAGAAATTAAAGAGGCAATGGGAGAACTAGAAGAAATAAGCAAAGACGAACAATTAAGGAGAATCGCTGAACTAAAAGAAAAAGCCATTAGAGATGAACAAAATGGACTAAGACACGCTAGAGAAGATGGCATGAAAGAAGGACTAGAACAAGGAATAGAAAAAGGACTAGAAAAAGGAATGAACCAAGAAAAGAGAAAAATTGCTAGAAAGTTAAAAGAAAAAAATTGGAAAGTACAAGAAATTATAGAAATAACAGGTTTAACCAAAGAAGAAATCGAACAAATATAAAAAGCAACTAAGAAAAATCTTAGTTGCTTTTTAGAAAATAAAAGGGGATGTTTTCTAAATTTCGTTAATCAATAATAAGGGTAAAACTATTAATTAACTACAAGTATAATATACTAATCTTATTTGTCCTTTGTGTGAACAAAAAGAAAACAATTTGCAAATAAAATCTTAATGTTTTCTTATTGCTCTTGTAAAGTAACCTTTATGTCTTTATTATTACCATTACGGTAAATCGTTAAAGTTATTTCATCTCCAATAGAATGAGAATTTTTAATTTCATTTAATTCATCCATAGTAGTAATTTCTTTGCCATCTATTTTGGTAATGACATCACCAATTTTAAGTCCTGCTTTTTCAGCAGCGGAGAATTCCTCAATATCCAAGATATAAACGCCAACTACTAAATGATTTTCTTCAGCGGTTTCTTTCTCTAAATTTCTACCAGAAATACCAAGGTAAGGTCTTTTTACTTTATTATATTGAATTAATTGATCATAAATTGGCTTTGCAGAATTAATAGGAATCGCAAATCCCATACCTTCAATACCAGAACCTGACATTTTTAAAGTGTTAATTCCAATAACTTGACCTTTACTATTTACTAAAGCGCCACCACTATTTCCAGAGTTAATAGCGGTATCGGTTTGAATCAAAGTATAGGTTTTACCATCACTTGTTACTTTACGGTTAACAGCACTAATCATGCCAGAAGAAACACTACTTTGCATACCCAAAGGATTTCCAATAGCCATTGCAAATTCTCCTACTTGCAAAGCATCAGAATCGCCGAGTTCAGCTGCTGTTAAACCAGTTTTATCAATTTTAATAACAGCTAAATCGGTTTCTTCATCCGTTCCCACAATACTACCTTCATATTCGGTTTCATCGTTATATAAAGTAACCACTACTTTGTTGGCTTTTCCTACTTCATAAAAAGAAGAGCTAGAGCTACTATTAATAATGTGATTATTCGTTAAAATGTAACCGTCTTCACTAATAATAATACCAGAACCTTCTGCTGTAGCAGTGCTTGTCATATTGTGATAAAAAATAGAAGAAACCGAATACTCTACTTTAATACCTACTACCGATGGTAATACCTTTTGAGCAACACCAACGCCAGTATCAGAATAATTGGTAAGAGAAATAAGAGAAGTGTTAAAAGAAGAATTTTGACTTTGATTTGTCACATTGGTATTATTCACAGTATTTTGTTTCGTTTGTAACAAAGACTCCCTTAACTTAGGAATACCAAAAAAACCACCTAAAACAACACTAGCTCCTACAATACCAGAAACAAAAGGAAGGACTACTTGCTTTCCAAAGTGGAAATCATTTCTTTTCGAAATATTTCCAATTGGTTGATATTCTGTTTTTGTCTCTTGTACTTTTTCCCCTTCTATAAAATTATTTTCTTTTTCCATATGAAAGACTCCTTTTCTTTATATATTTTTTTCTAAATTACATTTATCATACATGAGAAATGTGAAAAACGTGTGAAAATCATGTTACAGTATATTGATTTTATCACTTTATCACGATATAATAAAGGGGTAAAAAGAAAAAATTTAAGTGTGATTAGTGAAAATTTTTGTTCTTAAATTTGTACTTGAAGAAAGGATGGATTCATAAAAAATGAAAAACGAAAAAGGAATGGGACATTTGATGCTAATTCTATGTATTATTCTTATTATTTTTATTGCGGTAGGAGCCATTTATGTGTTTTATCACTTATTAGAAAATCAAATAATAGAAACATATAAAACAGATATGTTATTAATTCAGGGAAAAGTAAAAGTACTATCAGAAGAAGCAATTGTTCAAAAAAATGAAGCCTTACTAGTAGGAAGAAAGATTACAGATTGTTTAGAAATAGAAGAAATAAAAACATTATTAGAAAAAGGTATTATTTCCCAAGACGAAGAAAATTTTGAAAACTATTATGTATTAGAAAAAGTAAATTTAGAAGAAATGCAGCTACCTACTATTCGCTTGGAAAAAGGTTATTATGTTGTCAACTATAATACAGACGAAATTATCTATTCAGAAGGAATGAAAAAAGGAAAAGATAGATATTATCAATTATCAGAGCTAGAACAATTAGAGCAAAACAAAGAAAACTAAGAAAAAGAGAAGGAAGTAGTAGAAGAAAATAAATGAAAGAAAAAGAATTCGAACGATTAACCAATTTAAAAAGAATGGAACAAGAACTTTATGGTGCAGGAATAGAAAGCATTTGTGGTATTGACGAAGCAGGGAGAGGGCCACTTGCTGGTCCTGTGGTAGTTGCTGCAGTTATCATGCCAAAAGATTCTTTCATAGAAGGAGTCAATGACTCAAAAAAAGTCTCAGAAAAGAAAAGAGAAATACTTTATGATTTCATTACGAAAGAATCATTAGCATGGGGCGTAGGAATTGTGGACCAAAAAGAAATTGATGAAATCAATATTTTGCAAGCAACGAAAAAAGGTGTAACGCAGGCTTTAAAAGGATTAAAAATAAAGCCACAACAAATTTTAGTAGATGCCTTAACCAATATTGATACATTAGGAGTGCCATATACTTCTATTATCAAAGGAGATGCCAAATGTTACTCGATTGCAGCAGCATCGATTGTTGCCAAAGTAACAAGGGATAGAATCATGAGGCAGTGGGACGAAGTCTACCCTATGTATGGATTTGAAAAGCATAAAGGCTATGGCACCAAAATGCATATAGAGGCTATTCAAAAATATGGGTTATGCCCACTTCATCGTTTAAGTTTCGTCAAAAACATCATAAAATTGAATTAAATTTCCTTCTTTCTGGATTTATTTATATTTTTGTAGTGAGCTTGTGTGGGGACCGACAAATTAGAAACTTTTGACAAAATTGAGATTTTTCTCAATTTTGATTAAAGTTTCTTATGCAGTTGGGACGAACGAAAAAAATATAAATAAATCCAGAAAGAAGGAAAATTACAATAAGAACTGGAGTTAGGTATGAATATATTAGATATTATAGCAAAAAAGAGAGATAAGAAAGAGTTAACCAAACAAGAAATAGACTATTTTATTAATGGCTATACCAAGGGAGAAATACCAGATTACCAAGCAGCTGCTTTCGTAATGGCCATTTATTTAAATGGTATGACAATAGAAGAAACTACTCATTTCACACTGGCGATGGCAAACTCTGGTGATATCTTAGATTTATCAGATTTAGGAATTGTAGTAGATAAGCATAGTACAGGAGGCGTTGGCGACAAAATTACCTTAATTTTAATGCCAATTATGGCTGCTCTTGGTGTGCCTGTTGCTAAAATGTCGGGAAGAGGATTGGGATTTACCGGTGGAACAGCCGATAAATTAGAGGCAATACCAGGTTATGCTACTAATTTATCGATAGAACAGTTCAAAGCCAATGTAAAAGAAATTGGCATTAGTTTAATCACACAAACAGGCAATTTAGCACCAGCGGATAAAAAACTATATGCATTAAGAGATACGATAAATTGTACCAATAGTATACCATTAATTGCTTCTAGTATTATGAGCAAAAAAATAGCGGCAGGAGCCAGTAAAATTGTATTAGATGTTACCTGTGGAAATGGTGCTTTTATGAAGACAAAAGAAGAAGCAGAAACATTAGCTTTTCTCATGAAACAAATAGGAACTTTAGCAGGAAAAGAGACAATTTGTATCATTACTTCTATGGAAGAGCCACTAGGTTATAGCATAGGAAACATTTTAGAAGTCATAGAAGCCATAGAGGCTTTGCAAGGTAAAATGAAAGAAGATGTAAAAGAAGTCGTATTCAGTTTAGGAAGTTATATATTAAAGTTAGCAGGAAAAGGAGACTCAATAGAAGAAAATAAAAAGAAAATAGAAGAATGTATAGCTTCAAACCTTGCCTATGAAAAATTTCTCCAGTTAGTAGAAAAGCAAGGGGGAGATGTCTCTTATTGCAAAAATATAGAAAAATGGGGAAAAGCAAACTATGAAATTCCTATTTTAACACAAGAAGAAGGATACATTCAACAAATACAAGCAGAACAAATAGGAAAGGCATCTTGCCTTTTGGGAGCAGGAAGAATTCAAAAAGAAGATAGCATTGATTTACAAGCAGGTATTATCTTGCATCATAAAGTAGGAGAATATGTAAAACAAAATGAAAAAATAGCAACTTTGTATACAAATCGAAAAGAAACTTTAGAAGAAGCTAAAAAAATCGTAAAAGAAGCAATGACGATAACAAACTTACCAGTAAAAAAACAAAACATGATTTTAGAAATTATCTAAAATCATGTTTTTATATTTGGGGTTATTTCTAATTGAGAAGCAATCGAAGAAAAATCTTCTTGGGCTAAAAAACGATTTAAGTTTTTAACAGAAATTCCTGTATTAGAGGCTAAAGTATCAATTGAATTAGGACAATCGTTTTCGGCTAAAAACCCTTTTAATGTTAACAATTCTAAATGGTCTTTGGGTTCACAATTGGGACAAACGCAATTATTGGATACAAAAAAAGCGCCACATCTTTTACATTTATTTAATTCCATCCTTAAAAATCCTCCTTAATATACAAAAACATGCAACATTATTTCTTTTTCGACTTCATTCTATCATAAAGCATAAAAAAGATAAAGAGAAAAAGAAAAAAATTTCTTATTTTTCACAAACAAGCAATGAAAAAATAGTTCGTAAGACTTGTAAATGTTGCAAAAATGAGATATAATATATCACTAGAAAAAAAGAAAGAAAAAGTAGTTAAAGAGGGAAAAAATGATAGTAAATAAAAATGTTTTAGAAGAACTATACACCTCTGCTGGACAAGCAAGAGCACAAAAAGCAAAAGAATATATAGAACAAAAAAGAGTGAATATTAAAAAAGTAATTTATGAAAATGACAATAATTTTGAAATTCGCTCCCAAGTAAAAGGAAAACAAAGTATTTATCATGTTCATATACAAGTTGTCAAAGGAGAAATCGAACTTGTCCGTTGTACATGTGAGGATTATGCCAGCCATTATGGCACTTGCAAACATATTTTAGCTACTCTTTTAGAATTTGATCGCAATGAAAATTATATTCGTATTTTTTCCGGAGAAACAGAAGAAAAACAAAACGATTTAGAGATATATAAAAAATACCAAAAACAAGAAGAAAGATATCGTAATTTTAAGCAATTAATTCATACTTTTTACCCTACTTATCAAGAATCAACTACGGAGGAAAAAGGAAAAAATCCTTTTCATAAAATTAAATTAGAACCAAAACTAATATATAATTCTTATTTAAAAACATTAAAATTAGAAATCAGCATAGGAGATAAACAATTTTATAAACTAAAAAATTTCCCAGAATTTTATGATAAAATGCAAAAAAAGGAATATGGTCGCTATGGAGCAAAATTAGAATTTATTCATGAAGAAGAGGCCTTTTCTTTAGAAAGCATTCCCCTTTTACACTATATTTTAAAATATGCAGAAATTATAAAATATGCGAATGAAGCAACCAACCAATATAGCTATTATGGAAGAACCATGGAAGATAGTTATATTACCATATCCAATAGCGCCATGGACGATTTATTTGAAATTTTACAAGGAAAAGAAATTACGTTCCAAAAAGAAGGAAAAGAAGAAAAAGTATTATGCCTAAAAGGAGAGCCAGACATCAAATTTAGGTTGCAGGAGGAAGGAAAAAGAGAATATTGTTTCACTACAAATATAGATGTCTATAACTATGAGTTAATAGAAGGAAAAAAATATCTTTATTTTTGGCAAGACCATATTTTATATCAGTGCCAAGAAGAGTTTAAGCAAACTACCTTAAAATTATTGCAAGTATTTCGTAGTAATTTTACTAGCCAAATTGTTTTTCCGAAAGAAGAAACAAGCCAACTATTTTCGGTTGTTTTTCCAAAAGTAAGAACACAATTTGAAATTAGCCCTTCTTTAACAGAAGAAATAGAAGCTTATATTCCCAAGGAACTCTATGTAAAATTATATTTAGATTATAATGAAAAAAATTATATTACGGCAGATATCAAATTCGTGTATGGTGACATAGAATTTAATCCTTTGTTAGAACAAACGTTAACCATTCCAAGAGATGTGGTAAAAGAAGATGAAGTGCTAGAAATGTTAAAACAATCTGGCTTTATGTTAGAAAGCAAAAAAGCAAGGTTAATTTTAGTAAAAGAAGAAGATATTTATCAATTTTTAGTGCAAGATATTGAAATTTACATGAAAAAATTTGAAGTGTTAGCAACCGACCGATTTAAACAAAAAGAAATAAAACCACCGAAAATGAAAAATTTAGGAATACGAATCGAAAATAATCTATTACATGTGGATTTTTCGCAATTAAACTTTGACGTAAGCGAATTAAAAGAAATTATGCAAAAATATCACCTAAAGAAAAAATACCATCGTTTAAAAGATGGCAGTTTTCTAAACTTAGAAGAAAATGAGACGATAAACTTAATCGATTATATGACAACCGGTATGGAAATAAATTACAAACAATTAGAAAAAGGAGAATTAGAACTACCGGTTTATAGAAGTTTGTATTTAGAACGTATTTTAACGAAAAATAATATTATAAATGTAAGTAAAAATGCTTCTTATCAAGAACTTGTTCATCGCATGCAAGAAAGGAATTTTTCAAATTTAACGCAATTACCTAAAAATTTAAATGCGACGTTAAGAAATTATCAAAAAACAGGGTATGAATGGTTAAAAGGAATTGATTATTATCAATTTGGGGGAATTTTAGCAGACGATATGGGACTTCGGCAAAACGCTTGAATTATTGGCCGTAGTACTAGATTATGTGCAAAATACAAGCAATCCAAAGCCAACCATTGTAGTATGTCCAAGTTCCCTAACTTTAAACTGGAAAAATGAAATTCAAAAATTTACCAAAGATTTAAATTGTTTAGTCATTCGTGGTAATACAGAAGAAAGAAAGGAACAAATCAAAAGTATTCCGCAGTATTCCATTGTCATTACTTCCTATGATTTGTTAAAACGAGATATTGCTATCTATGAAGAATGCCAACATGAATTTCAATATATTATTGCTGATGAGGCACAATATATCAAAAATAATAATACTAAAAATGCGAAAACGATTAAAGAACTAAAAGCTAAAACAAGATATGCTTTAACAGGAACGCCTATTGAAAACTCTTTATCAGAATTATGGTCTATTTTTGATTTTATTATGCCAGGATATCTTTTTAGTTATCATAAATTTAAAGAAATGTATGAATTGCCGATTGTAAGAGAAGAAAATCAGACCGCCATGAAAAAATTAAAAATGTTAATTGAACCTTTTATTTTAAGAAGAATAAAAACGGAAGTATTAACAGAATTACCCGATAAAACGATTACGATTTTAAATAATGAAATGGAAGAAGAACAGCAGAAAATTTATTTCTCTTATTTACAAAATGCAAAAAAAGAAGCAATAAGCCAAATGGAGACAGAAGGTTTTGAAAAAAGTCAAATAAAAATCTTAACTTTGCTAATGCGATTAAGGCAAATTTGTTGTCATCCAAGTCTATTTTTAAAAGACTATAAAGGAGAAAGCAGTAAATTAACACAATGTATAGAATTAATACAAGAGGCAATCGCCTCAGGACATAAAATTTTATTATTTTCTAGTTATACTGCTATGTTTCCAATAATAGAAGAAGAATTAGGAAAGCAGAATATCGCTTACTTTAAGCTAACAGGGCAAACCAAAGTAGGAGAAAGAATCAAATTAGTAGATGAATTTAATGAAAATGACAACATTAAAGTATTTTTAATTTCTTTAAAAGCAGGAGGAACGGGTTTAAATTTAATTGGTGCTGATTTTGTAATTCATTATGACCCATGGTGGAATTTATCAGCAGAAAATCAGGCAACGGACAGAACTTACCGAATTGGACAAAAAAGAAATGTTCAAGTGTATAAGTTAATTACCAAAAATTCGATTGAGGAAAAAATTTATGAATTGCAAGAAAGAAAAGCAAAATTAATAGATAATATGCTATCAACGAACGAAACATTCTTAAACAAATTGTCCAAGGAAGAAATTATGGAGTTATTTGAATAACCATAAAAAGCGAGTTAAATTGAACTTGAAAAACAAAATTCAATTTAGCTCGTTTTTTAGGCAGTTTAACAATAAGAAAACTTAAAATCTAACACGTTTAAAAAATCACTGGAAGAGTATAAATACATTTTTCCGTTCATATTATATTTTTCGGCCAGGAAAGAGATTTTTTCTAACAATGTCTTATCCAAAGAATAATAACGGAGACTAAAGAAGATAGCCTCGTCACATTGAATGTGCAACGTACCATCAATATGATGGTAAATAGCAATTCGCTTAGGAGAACATTCCTGATATTTTTCATAAACAAAATGCCAAATAGAAAGCGCAATCGATTCGGTTTGCGGAAAATAAAAATGAGTTTCTAAGCTCCCCATAATACTTCTCCTTTTTTCATGCAATACTTACTATGAAATATCACAGTAAATAGGTTAACAAGTTACTAAATATAATATTAACACAAATTTCATGCTTTTGCAACGAATTACGACAAATTTTGAAAAAGAGTGACAAAGCATAATAAAAGTTATATAATAACACTATGAAATAAGAAAGGAAGCACAAAATGAAAGATTACATTACCATTATTGGAGCAGGTTTAGCAGGATGCGAAGCAGCCTATCAAATTGCTAAAGCAGGGATAAAAGTTAAATTATATGAAATGAAGCCTAAACAGTTTTCACCAGCCCATAGTAGTCCTAATTTAGCAGAGATTGTTTGTAGCAACTCGTTTAAGTCAAATTTACATACGAATGCATGTGGACTATTAAAAGAAGAATTAAGAGTACTAGATAGTTTATTGATGAAAATAGCAGATAAAACAAATGTGCCAGCAGGGCAAGCCTTAGCCGTCGATCGAGATGCTTTTTCTCGAGAAGTTACACATATCCTAGAAAGTATGAAAAATATAGAAATCATAAGAGAAGAAATTAGCACTTTAGAGCCTTTCTTACAAGATGGCATTGTTATTGTAGCCACAGGTCCCCTTACTTCCGACCAATTATCAGAACAAATTCGTCAATTAACAGGAAAAGAGAAATTAAGTTTTTATGATGCTGCAGCTCCTATTATTGAAAAAGACAGCATTGATTTTGAAATTGCTTTTTATGGCAATCGTTATGAACAAGAACGTAAAAAAGAAGAAACGATAGAAGCATGGCAAGAAAGAAGAAAAAAACAAGAAGCAAGTTATATTAATCTTCCTATGAATCAACAAGAATACGAAAATTTTGTGCAGGAGTTAATAAAAGCAGAAGTAGTAGAATTACATGAATTTGAAAAAAGGGAAATTTTTGAAGGTTGTATGCCAATTGAAATTATGGCAAAGAGAGGAATGGATACGCTACGCTTTGGACCATTAAAACCAGTAGGTTTTACCGATGTAAGAACAGGCAAAAGGCCCTATGCAGTCGTACAACTAAGGCAAGATAATGCACAGGCAAGTTTATACAATATAGTAGGTTTTCAAACGAACTTAAAATTTGGAGAACAAAAAAGAGTATTTTCTCTTATTCCAGGGTTAGAACAAGCAGAATTTGTTAAATATGGGGTAATGCATCGAAATACTTTTTTAAATTCACCAGAATTATTAAAAGAAACATATCAAATGAAAAACATTCCTAATTTATACTTTGCAGGGCAAATAACAGGAGTAGAAGGTTATGTAGAGTCTATTAGTTCTGGAATGGTAGCTTCTCTTAATGCAATGAAGCAAATAAAAAAGCAAGAGGCATTAGTTTTTCCAAAAGAAACCATGATAGGAGCTTTAGCTCATTATATTGCGACAAAACAAGGAGAATTTCAACCAATGAATGCAAATTTTGGTATATTACCTAACTTGCCAGAAAACATAAAAGACAAGAAACAAAAATATAGCATATTGGCAGATCGAGCCATGGAAAAGCTAAAAACAGTGATGCCATAACATGATAAATAGGACAAAAATATTCTATTTTGATAGCAAATATATAAATTTTACATAATATAGTTGCAAATTATGTCATTTTATGGTAAAATAAAAAATAGGTAAAAAATATTTTTTAAAGGAGAAAAAATATGAATGAATTAGAAGAAAAACTATTAGAGGAAGTAAATCCCTTAATAAAAGAATGGTTACTAAGAGAAGAAAGTAAAACAGAGCAATTAAATGCATGGGTAGACCGAAGAATTTCAAGTGAAGTAGAAGAAACAAAATATCATGACGAAGAAGAAGATGAACTATTACAAAAATTGCAAGACGAAAAGAGTTACCAAGAAAGAAAAGAGATTATTGCAGAGATACTAGCTTTAAGAGAAATTAAAAAGCAAATAATCAAAGGACAATTATCTGTTAAATTTCAAACTTTTGTAAAAGAACAAAAAGAGCAAACAAGTCAAGCATTAGAAGAAAAAGACAAACAGTTATTAGAATTAGAAGAAAAAGGGAAACAACTTTTAACAAAAAGAAAAAATGTGCTAAGAATAAAAAATACAATTGATGCAAATGAAAATACTAAAATTTATACAGCAGCGAAAGAAGAAGAAAACGATATTATGGCAGAAATGCGTAAGTTATCAAAACAATATCATACCATCGAAAAAGAAAAAAGAAGCATAGAAGCACAAGCAAAACAACTAGAGGAAAAATATAGCCAAATTGACTGGTCTAATATAGAAAGTCTAAGGGAAATGGTAAAACAAGAAACAGAAAAAGAAGAAACAACAAAAGCAACAAACCAACAAGAAGAACAAGTTGTTGAGGCTCATCAAAAAGAAGAACCAACTATTGAAGTTCATCAAAAAGAAGAACCACTCGTAAAAAAACAAGAGCAACCAGCTAGTACTCAAAAAATACAAAGTGAACAACCAGTAAAAATGCAACAACCAAAGGGAGACAAAAAGTTACCAAATACACAAGTAACAAAAACCAATTCCTTAGAAGAACAAGTAGATAATGAATCTATTAGAATCCTTTATAGTGCAAGAACAGATAAATACCTTATTATGAATCAAAACAAACAAACAGAGGAAATCGTAGGAAGAAAAGAATTAAGAAATATTTCTAAAAAACAGTTAGCAAAGAAAAATGGTAGAACAGTAGAAGAGTTAAAAAATATTGATATGAATATCTTACAATTATTAATTGCCTATGATAAGAAAAATCAAACATCAAAGGCAAAAGAATATTATACCATGATGACACAAATTGGAAAATCGAAAAAAGATAGACAACAAGAAATGAAAGAGCATCAAATTGATATAGAATATAATTTAAATGGATTGTACGATAAAAATAGTAAAATTAATAACAAAGAGAAAAGAAAATTATTACATATTGCGAATAATGCAAAACAAAAAGGTATCGCAACAATGAAAAAAGGAATGAAAGTAAAAACAATGGAATTTATTGACAAAATTTTTGAAAAATTTAAATTAGCAGACAGTCTACCAAAAGGAGAGAAAATATTTGCTTTACCAGAAAGTAAAAAAGCAAAACAAAAAAGACAACAAAAAGAAAAAGAATACGCTGAATTAGTCAATGGAGAATATATGAAAACGTTAGATAGTGACTATGAAAAAGCAGTAAAAGAAACCCAAAAAGAGCAATTTAAAGCAAACTTAAAAGCAAAAATATTACCAAAGAAAATGACACAACAAAATGTAGATAAAACATTTGAAAGAATGGATTCAGCTGCTAAGAGAAATATTAGAGGACAAGAAAGAGAAGAAAAATAGTCAAAATTTATTGACAGATAAGCGTTAAAATGATATAATAATAACCGCTAATGCAAATTGCCAAAAAGTGGCAGTTCCGTAGCGGTTTTATTTTGTAAAAAAACAAAATAATAAAACATTTAAGGAGGTGAAATTTAAGTGCCAACCATTAACCAATTAGTAAGAAAAGGAAGACATACGGCTACTACAAAATCCACATCACCAGCTCTTCAACATGGTTATAATTCTATGAAAAAGAGAGTAACCGATAGTAGAGCACCACAAAAAAGAGGTGTATGTACTGTAGTAAAAACCGTAACCCCTAAGAAACCAAACTCTGCTTTAAGAAAAGTAGCCAGAGTTAGACTTTCTAATGGGTATGAAGTAACTTCTTATATTCCTGGTATTGGACATAACCTACAAGAGCACAGCGTTGTTCTTATTAGAGGTGGAAGGGTAAAAGATTTACCTGGTGTTCGTTATCACATTATAAGAGGAACCTTAGATACGGCTGGTGTAAAAGACAGAATGCAAGCTAGATCTAAGTATGGGGCTAAAAAACCTAAAAAATAATCAAACAAAAGGAAGTGCGCTTATAACTTACTAATTTAAGGGACTTAAATTTAGAATAGATTATATGCGCTATACTAGGAAAATTCGAGAAGAAAGAAAAAATAGTATTGAATTTTTCAAGAGTACCAAAAATACTTAAAAATACAATTTTAAGTAGTATTTTAAAAGGAGGGAAGAATAGTGCCAAGAAGAGGATTTATTGCAAAAAGAGATGTCATAGCAGATCCTGTATACAATAGCAAACTTGTAACAAAATTAATTAACAATGTTATGCTAGACGGTAAAAAAACCGTAGCTCAAAAAATCGTATATGATGCCTTTGATATTATCAAAGAAAAAGAGCAAAAAGATCCGCTAGAAGTATTTGAAGAAGCACTTAACAATGTAATGCCAGTATTGGAAGTAAAGGCAAGACGTGTAGGAGGTGCTACTTACCAAGTACCACTAGAAATCAGACCAGAAAGAAGACAAACTTTAGGGTTAAGATGGCTAGTAACTTATGCTAGAAACAGACATGAAAAAACCATGGCTGAAAAATTAGCAGCTGAAATCATAGATGCAATCGCTGGAAACGGTGGAGCATTCAAGAAGAAAGAAGATATGCATAGAATGGCAGAAGCAAACAAAGCTTTCGCACACTACAAATGGTAAAATAAAAAAGAAGGAGGAAACAACCAAATGGCTGGAAGAGAGTTTTCTTTAGAGAAAACAAGAAATATAGGAATCATGGCCCATATTGATGCTGGAAAAACAACCACCACCGAAAGAATTCTATTCTATACAGGTAGAACTCATAAAATTGGAGAGGTTCACGAAGGGGAAGCAACGATGGACTGGATGGTTCAAGAACAAGAAAGAGGTATTACCATTACCTCTGCTGCAACCACTTGTAAATGGATGGACCATAGAATTAACATTATTGATACACCAGGTCACGTTGACTTTACTGTAGAAGTAGAAAGATCTTTAAGAGTATTAGATGGTTCTGTATTAGTTTTAGCAGCAAAAAGTGGTGTACAACCACAATCAGAAACAGTATGGAGACAAGCAGATAAATATAAAGTACCAAGAATGGCTTATGTGAATAAAATGGACATGATTGGTGCAGACTTTTATGGAAGCGTTGACCAAATGAAAGAAAGACTTAATGCAAATGCAATTCCAATCCAATTACCAATTGGAGCAGAAGACAATTTCAAAGGAATTGTAGACTTAGTAAAAATGAAAGCATTCATTCATAAAGACGATTTAGGAAAAGAAATTGAAGAATGTGAAATTCCTGCAGACTTAAAAGAAAGTGCTGAAAAATATAGAGCAGAAATGATAGAAGCAGCAGCAGAACAAGATGATGAATTAATGATGAAATACTTAGACGGAGGAGAATTAACAGAAGACGAAATTAGACTTGGTCTAAGAAAAGGAACCATTGCTAACACAATCGTTCCAGTAACATGTGGTTCATCTTATAAGAACAAAGGGGTACAAGAATTATTAGACGCTGTTGTATACTACATGCCATCTCCACTTGATATTCCACATATCAAAGGAGTAGATGAACAAGGAAATGAAGTAGAAAGAAAAACATCGGATAGTGAACCTTTTGCAGCATTAGCATTCAAAATTGCAACAGACCCATTTGTTGGAAAACTTTGTTTCTTTAGAGTATATTCTGGAACATTAGAATCCGGATCTACCATTTTAAATGCAAACAAAGACAAAAAAGATAGAATGGGAAGAATTCTTTTAATGCATGCAAACCATAGAGAAGATATTGATAAAGTATATGCAGGAGATATTGCAGCAGCAGTTGGACTAAAAGAAGTATCTACAGGTGATACCCTTTGTGATCCAAATCATCCTGTTATTCTAGAATCTATGGAATTCCCAGAACCAGTTATCGATATTGCAATTGAACCAAAAGATAAAGCAAATAGCGAAAAATTGGGAATTGCACTTGCAAAACTTGCAGAAGAAGATCCAACTTTCAAAACTTATACAGATCATGAAACAGGTCAAACAATTATCGCTGGTATGGGTGAACTTCACCTAGATATCATTGTAGACCGTTTAAAGAGAGAATTTAAAGTAGAATGTAATGTAGGTAAACCACAAGTTTCTTACAAAGAAACCATTCGAAACAAAGTAAAAGTACAAGGAAAATTCGCTCGTCAATCTGGTGGACGTGGACAATACGGAGATGTATGGATTGAATTAGAACCATTAGAGCCAGGAAAAGGAATTATTTTCGAAAGCCAAATCGTTGGTGGTGCAGTTCCAAAAGAATACATCAAACCAACCGAAGATGGTATTAGAGAAGCTGCTGAAAGCGGTATCTTAGCAGGTTACCCTGTTATCGACTTTAAAGCAACTCTAGTAGATGGTTCTTACCATGAAGTTGACTCTTCTGAAATGGCATTCAAAATTGCAGGTTCTATGGCATTCAAAGAAGGATGTCGTCAAGCAAAATCTGTTTTATTAGAGCCAATTATGAGAGTAGAAGTAACCGTTCCAGAAGAATACATGGGAGATGTTATTGGAGACATTAACTCTCGTCGTGGAAGAATGGAAGGAATGGAAGCCAGAAGCGGAAGCCAAATTATTCGTGGATTTATTCCATTATCTGAAATGTTTGGTTATGCAACAGACTTACGTTCTAAAACACAAGGTAGAGGAACCTACTCAATGGAACCATCTCATTATGAAGAAGTTCCAAAATCAGTATTAGATGTGATAGTAGCATCAAGAGCAAAAAAACAAGACTAATTTAATAAAAATAGTAAAACTTGGCGCGAGACACATATCTTATCTCTTAAGGAATACCTTAGGAAAAGATGTGTCTCCGTCAGAAACACAAAAAAAATCGTAAAAGACTTGCAATTTTTATCAAAATAGTATAAAATGCAAGTGCTTGAATTTAGTTATTAAATTTAAAAAATAAAATCGTCAGAAACATCTTAAAAAAGGGCAAACACTAATTCATAAGGGGAGGAACATACCTTATCCCTTAAGAAATAACCTAGAGAAAGATGTGTCCCTGACAAATAAAAAAAAGGAGGAAAATTTCAAATGGCAAAGGAAAAATTTGAAAGAACGAAACCACACGTTAACATTGGTACAATCGGACATGTTGACCATGGTAAAACAACAACAACAGCAGCTATTACAAAATACCTAGGATTACTAGGAAAAGCAAAATATGAAGCATATGATCAAATCGACAGTGCTCCAGAAGAAAAAGAAAGAGGAATTACAATTAACACAGCTCACGTAGAGTATGAAACAGATAACAGACATTATGCTCACGTTGACTGCCCAGGCCATGCTGACTATGTTAAAAACATGATTACTGGTGCTGCACAAATGGACGGAGCAATCTTAGTTGTTTCAGCAGCAGATGGACCAATGCCTCAAACAAGAGAGCATATCCTACTTGCAAGACAAGTTGGTGTTAAATATATCGTAGTTTACCTAAACAAATGCGATATGGTTGATGATCCAGAATTATTAGAATTAGTTGAAATGGAAGTTAGAGACTTACTTTCAAGCTATGACTTCCCAGGAGACGAGATTCCAATTATCAAAGGTTCTTCACTAAAAGTATTAGAGTCTAACTCTACAGATCCAAATGCACCAGAATATGCATGCATGAAAGAATTAATGGAAGCAGTTGATAGCTACATCCCAACACCAGAAAGACCAATCGACCAACCATTCTTAATGCCAGTAGAAGACGTATTCACCATTACAGGACGTGGAACAGTTGCTACCGGTAGAGTAGAAAGAGGAACTGTTAAATTACAAGACGAAGTTGAAATCGTTGGTATCAAACCAGTTAACAAGAGCGTTGTTACCGGTGTTGAAATGTTCAGAAAATTATTAGACCAAGCAGAAGCTGGAGACAACATTGGTGTATTATTAAGAGGTATTGATAGAAAAGATATCGAAAGAGGTCAAGTTCTAGCAAAACCAGGAACAATACATCCACATACAAAATTCACTTCTCAAGTTTACGTTCTAACAAAAGAAGAAGGTGGACGTCATACACCATTCTTCGATGGATATAGACCACAATTCTATTTCAGAACAACAGATGTTACAGGTGTTATTAAATTACCTGCTGGAACAGAAATGGTTATGCCAGGAGATAACGTAGATATGGAAATCGAATTAATTACTCCAATCGCTATTGAAAAAGGACTAAGATTCGCTATCCGTGAAGGTGGTAGAACAGTAGGTTCTGGAGTTGTAGCTGATATTAAAGAATAATTCATTTTCACAAAGAAAAAAAGCAAAGTTAGCAAAAATTGCAAACTTTGCTTTTTTGTTGTGTTGTTTTTCCTCCATATGCAAATTAGAAAGAAAATTTTATCAATTATTGTTTTAGTAAAGAATGATATTCTACTGATTTTTCATAATTTTTATTTACTTCTTCCTCTGTTAGCGCCCTACTATATAAGCGTAAGCAATAGGCATTCATTTTGGAATAGTGCCACCAACCATCCGTATTCATTGATGAACGTCCGATACAAAAGTATTTTAAATTTGGTAATTCATTAGTGCAAAAGTTATCCCACTGTTTTTTGTTATAATCTCCAGTATATAAAACTTGTCCGTCAAGATATACTGTTTGTTTATAATATTTACCTTCTTTACCTTCTACTGTATATGCATTAGAAGTATCTACAGTTATGGTAATAAAGCAACCTTTTCTTAATTTATCTAAATCTAGGTCATACCAAATATTCCAAACAAACTTTGTATCTTGAATAAAATCAGAAGATGTATCTTGCCCTCCTAAATATCCTGCATTCCATTTTAATTTTAATAATTTTTCATCTATTCCAAAACGAAATTGCGCTTGTTTATTTTCGTCTCCATTCCAATAACAAAAAATTCCTTTGTAGTCATAAGCTTCGTTATGAGTTGTAGTACCACCATCCCATATTCCATAAAATTCAAAGGTAAAACCATTCTTTGCTAATGCTTCTTTTTGCTCTTGTTTATCATATTGTACTGTTATATAATCATCTATTCCATCAAAATTAAAAGAGGTGCTTGTTAGTCCACTACTATCATTATAATTAAAATTTACTAATTCTACATTGTCTCCTAATTGTTTTTCCAATGCTTGCTCGTTATTTTCTACATCTTTATCTATTATAGATGAATCTACATTGATGATTAAACTATCTTTTACCGCTAGCATATCTCCTGCTGATAATGACAAATAATTATCATCTTCTAATTGTATAATTTCTCCTGTTTCATAATTTACTAACCAATCATATTGCGCTTTTCCATAACCATTTAATTCGGTTCCTTTTTCTACAAAATTCCACCCTGTCTCATAACTTACATCATCTACTTTAAGAATATGCCAATCTGATGTATGGTCTAAATTCTTTGAATTTAAAGTTTCCCCTATTTTCTGTGTACTTACATTGTCTGTTGCTTTTTCTAATTGCACCAATAATACATTTTGCTCCAAATATTCTCTTTCGCTTGCTATGGTATAAGTTTCTCTGGCTCCAATTGCTCGTTTAAAGATACCATCTTCTCCTAACACTAAATTAATGCTTACCCCTGCTAAGATAATTAATACAATAATCGTAATAACTAAAGCGACTAACGTAATTCCTTTGCTATGTTTCGTTTTCTTATTTTTACTATTTATTAGATTCATGTTTTGTTTTTTGTCTTTTTCCATGCTTTCTCTTTTCCTCCTTTGTGCTTTTTTTATTATTTTCTTTCTTATTTTATTTTTCTTCTTTGTTCTTCATGCTATTTTTTTATTTTTGTTTCTTTTAGTTTTCTTTTTTCTCTACTTTTTTATACTAATTTTTTCTTTTTATGAAGCTAATATTATGTTCATAAGTTGTTACTTTTCTTTTTTTCATTTTACTATTCCTTTACTTCTTAGTCAAGTATTTTTTTCTTTTTATTAAAATAATATATTAAATTGAAATATAATAATTAAAAATTTTTTATTTTTAAGATTATAATTAGGTATCATATTTTAGATAATATTGTCATAGAAATCATAAACATTAAATTTAGAATTATTAAAAATGTTTATGTGGTATTTTTGTGCAATATATAATTTTATGTAGAAAAGTGATTAATAAAAATCACTTTTTTTATTGTTCTAGTTTATTTAAATAGATATAATGTAGCAAAAAGAAGAAAAAATAGAAATTACTATAAAAAAGAAAATAATAGAAAAAAATAAAGGAGGGTCAGTACGAAAGGTGGAAAGATACAAAAGACAAAATAAAAATTTAATAAACAGTAACAATAAAAGAGCAAAATATAGCGAAGGAATTACATTAGTCGCTTTAGTGATAACGATTATTGTATTAATTATCTTAGCAGGGGTAAGTATTAATTTAGTGTTAGGAGAAGATGGTATCTTTAAAAGAGCAATTGGAGCCAGAGAAACTTATACCATAGCAAGTGAAAGAGAATATTTAGAGCAAAATGTATTATTGATACAATTAGAAAAAGCAAAAGACAATGTAAGTACACAGAAAATAGGGGAAACTTTAAATTCAAAGAATTTAGAACATACAGCAGATTGGCATATTCTTAAAGTAGATGATGTAAGTTATGAGACAGGGTGGAATTTTGTAGAAAAAGGAACCGAATTAAATGGTTATGGAAAAGCGCAATATGATTGGTTAGTAAATTATGAAACAGGAGAAATTATACAATTAGAAGATGATAATTATTTGTCATTATCAGCAGGAGATATGCTAGCGGTAAAAGATAGTTTAATCATCAATGTAGATTCATCTATAATAGATAAAGATGTAGAAAATAACGAGCAAGCATTGGAAAAACAATTAGGAGACAATGTAGAATTAGTAAATTTTAATTATAATGATAGTAGTGGACTAACAAGCACCTCTTTTAATTTTGATGGAATAGACGATTATATAAAAGTACAATATGATAAACAAGAACAAAAAGAAGCATTAGCAAAGAATGGTTTTACCTTTGAATTTTATGGTATATGGGATGATGGTACTTCTTATGATATGAATAATCAAATTATGGATTATCCTAACTATAAAGGTATATTTTGCTTTTGGAATGGTTTAGAAAAAGAAAATGCTCTCTTAAGATTTGGAATCGATAATAAAAGAAAAGCAGTTATTTGGAATGCTGGTTATGATGATAAAAATCTTTCTGATTTTTGTAATGATAAAAATCATAATATATTATATCCATATAACCAAGACTTGACTGGAAAGAAATTTTATTTAACTATAACAATAGATACCTCAAACTCATTTAAAAAAGAAAATGTAAACTATTATCATCAAAAAATGTATTTAAATGGAGAAAAATTATATGATGGTGGTTTTAATACTGAAGCATGGAAAACATTTTGTAACTCTTTAACTACTTTAAACTATTTAGTTTTAGGTCGTTCTTCTTTTTTTGCTGGTAATTCAAGGTGGCACTATTCCAAAATGAATGCCTATTGCTTACGTTTATATAGTAGAGCACTATCAGAAGAAGAAGTAAGTAAAAATTATGAAAAATCAGTGGAATACCATTCTTTACTAGGAAACTAAAAATTAAAAACCTTATTTATCTTAAATAAATAGGGTTTTATTTTTTTATTTTCATTTTTATAAAAAATAAGATTATGTAAAAAAGTAAGCACTAAAAAGGTTTTATTTTATTGCTCTAGCTTATTCAAATAGATATAATGTAACAAAAACAAGAAAAAATAAAATAAGAAAGAAAATAATAAAAAAAGCACAAAGGAGGAAAAGAGAAAGTATGGAAAAAGACAAAAAACAAAACAAGAATCTAATAAATAGTAAAAACAAGAAAACGAAACATAGCAACGGAATTACATTAGTCGCTTTAGTGATAACGATTATTGTATTAATAATTTTAGCAGGGGTAAGTATTAATTTAGTATTAGGAGAAGATGGTATCTTTAAAAGAGCAATTGGAGCCAGAGAAACTTATACCATAGCAAGTGAAAGAGAATATTTAGAGCAAAATGTATTATTGGTGCAATTAGAAAAAGCAACAGATAATGTAAGTACACAGAAAATAGGAGAGGCTTTAAATTCAAAGAATTTAGACCATACAGCAGATTGGCATATTCTTAAAGTAGATGATGTAAGTTATGAAACAGGGTGGAATTTTGTAGAAAAAGGAACCGAATTGAATGGTTATGGAAAAGCGCAATATGATTGGCTAGTAAATTATGAAACAGGAGAAATTATACAATTAGAGGATGATAATTATTTGTCATTATCAGCAGGAGATATGCTAGCGGTAAAAGATAGTTTAATCATCAATGTAGATTCATCTATAATAGATAAAGATGTAGAAAATAACGAGCAAGCATTGGAAAAACAATTAGGAGACAATGTAGAATTAGTAAATTTTAATTATAATGATAGTAGTGGACTAACAAGCACCTCTTTTAATTTTGATGGAATAGACGATTATATAAAAGTACAATATGATAAACAAGAACAAAAAGAAGCATTAGCAAAGAATGGTTTTACCTTTGAATTTTATGGTATATGGGACGGAGGAACTACAACTCATAACGAAGCTAGTAAATACAAAGGAATCTTTTGTTATTGGAATGGACTTGAAGACAAACAAGCGCTATTTCGTTTTGGAATTAATGAAAAGGATAAAAAAATAATTTGGAATGCAGGTTTCCTTTACAACGATGGAAAGTCTGACTTTGCTATTGACCCTAATAATCTTCACAATATTATTTATAATATAGATTTAGAAAAATTAAAAAAAGGTTGCTTTATCACCATAACTGTAGATACCTCTAATGCATATACAGTAGAGGGAAAAGAGGGAGAATATTATAAGCAAACGATGTATCTTGACGGAGAAGTTTTATATACAGGAAATTATAACAAAAAACAGTGGGATAACTTTTGTATCAATGAATTACCAAATTTAAAATACTTTTGTATTGGACGTTCATCAATGAATACGGATGGTTGGTGGCACTATTCCAAAATGAATGCTTATTGCTTACGTTTATATAGTAGAGCACTATCAGAGGAAGAAGTAAATAAAAATTATGAAAAATCAGTGGAATATCATTCTTTACTAAAAAAATAGAAAATAAAAACCTTATTTATCTTAAATAGGGTTTTATTTTTTATTTTTATTTTTATAAAAATAAGATTATGTAAAAAAGTAATCACCAAAAAGATTTTATTTTATTGCTCCAACTTATTCAAATAGATATAATATAACAAAAAAGGAAAATTTAGTATAGAAGGCAGAAAAAAAGAAAACTAAAAGAAACAAAAATAAAAAAATAGCATGAAGAACAAACAAGAAAAAAATCAAATAAGAAAGAAAATAATAAGAAAAACACAAAGGAGGAAAAAAGAAAGCATGGAAAAAGACAAAAAACAAAACATGAATCTAATAAATAGTAAAAATAAGAAAACGAAACATAGCAAAGGAATTACGTTAGTCGCTTTAGTGATAACGATTATTGTATTAATAATTTTAGCAGGGGTAAGTATTAATTTAGTGTTAGGAGAAGATGGTATCTTTAAACGAGCAATTGGAGCTAGAGAAACTTATACCATAGAAAGTGAAAGAGAATATTTAGAGCAAAATGTATTATTGGTGCAATTAGAAAAGGCAACAGACAATGTAAGTACACAGAAAATAGGAGAAACTTTAAATTCAAAGAATTTAGATCATACATCAGATTGGCATATTCTTAAAGTAGATGATGTAAGTTATGAGACAGGGTGGAACTTTATAGAAAAAGGAACCGAATTAAATGGTTATGGAAAAGCGCAATATGATTGGCTAGTAAATTATGAAACAGGAGAAATCATACAATTAGAAGAGGATGATTATATCTCATTATCAGCAGGAGACATGCTAGCGGTAAAAGATAGTTTAATCATCAATGTAGATTCATCTATAATAGATAAAGATGTAGAAAATAACGAGCAAGCATTGGAAAAACAATTAGGAGACAATGTGGAATTAGTAAATTTTGATTATAATGAAAGTAGTGGTCTAACAAGCACCTCTTTTAATTTTGATGGAATAAACGATTATATAAAAGTAAAATATGATACTGAAGAACAAAAACAACAATTAGCAAATAGAGGATTTACATTTGAATTTTATGGAATATGGGATAGTGGAACAACTGATCCAAGATGGAATGGTGGTGGTTACAAAGGAATTTTTTGTTATTGGAATGGACTTGAAAACAAACAAGCGAAATTTAGGTTTGGAATAGAAGAAAAATTATCAAAACTAGAATGGAATGCAGGTATCCTTCGATTTGACGGTAGATCTGACTTTAGTATTGCCTCTGATAATCTTCACAATATTGTTTATGATATGAATTTAAATAAACTAAAACAAGGAACATATATAACTATAACTTTAGATACTTCTAATTCAAATAAGATAAGTGGAAAAAAGTATAAGGAAACAACGAGTGAAGAAAAATATAAAGAAACAACAGAACTCAAAGAAGGAGAATATTACAATCAGACTATATACTTAAATGGAGAAGTTTTATATACCGGAGATTATAATAAAAAACAGTGGGATAACTTTTGTACCAATGAATTACCAAACTTAAAGTACTTTTGTATCGGACGTTCATCAATGAATACGGATGGTTGGTGGCACTATTCCAAAATGAATGCCTATTGCTTACGATTATATAGTAGAGCACTATCAGAAGAAGAAGTAAGTAAAAATTATGAAAAATCAGTGGAATATCATTCTTTACTGGAACAATAATTGATAAAATTTTCTTTCTAATATTGGCACAAAGAAAAAAGAAGATAATAAAAAGAAGCAAAGTTAGCAAAAATTGCTAACTTTGCTTCTTTTTGGATGAAATCATCTGGAATTCTTGCATTGGCAAAAAACAAATGATATAATAGAAAAAAATGAAGAAAGAAGGATAGTGCAGATGAAAAAAAGATATATTTTATATGCGCTAATTACGATTATTTGTGCAGTTGCCATCGTAGCAGGGGTGTATTATCAAATATTTGGAGAACAACCAAAACAAAATGTAAATTATAATGAAGATTCCCAAGATCCTTATACAACGGAAGTAGAAGATCCAGAAGTATTAAAAGAAGAATTTAATGATTTATTTGATAATTCTTTTCATGACCAAGATTACGATACAAGTACCATTGCAAAAATGGAAAGATATCAAGAACAAGACGTTATTTATGCACAATATAACATTAAAGAAGAGAAAGATGAAAAATATAGTGTGAATATTAATATACCTGTATTTAATGTAGCAAGTGAAGTAGCCAATGAGTTTAATGGTATTACACAGTCTGTTTTTGCCAATAAAGCAGAGCAAGTTTTAAATAACAGTGAAAAATACACTATCTATAATGTAGAATATGTAGCTTATTTAAATGAAAACATTTTATCTTTAGTGATTAAATCTACGTTAAAAGAGGGAGATAGTGCACAAAGAGTGATTGTACAAACCTACAATTATGATACAGAAACAGGACAAAAACTAACGTTAAATGATGTATTAGAAGCACAAGAAATGGATTTAAAAGAAGTAAATAAGAAAATAGAAAAGCAAGTAAATGAAGCAAATAAACAGGCAGAAGCTGTTTCACAAGCATTATCACAACAAGGGCAAACAGTCTATAAAAGAGATGTGAATAATGCAATGTATGTAACAGATAATGTCAATCATTTCTTTGTAGGCTTAGATGGACAAATTTATATTGTTTATCCATATGGAAATACAAACTTTACTTCAGAAATAGACATTATTAAAATTTAACTTTAAAGGAAGATTAATACATGGCAAAACAATTATTAATTACAGAAAAACCATCGGTTGCTATGGAATTCGCAAAAGTATTAAAAATAAATGGTACAAGAAAAGATGGTTATTTAGAATCAAAAGAATGGATTATAACTTGGTGTGTCGGCCATTTAGTTACAATGTCATATCCAGAAAAATATGACGAAAAACTAAAACTATGGAGGCTTGACACACTTCCTTTTATGCCAAAAGAATATAAGTATGAAGTAATTCCTAATGTAGAGAAGCAATTTCATATTATTGAAACATTGCTCAAAAGAGAGGATGTGACTTGTATTTATGTGGCAACTGACTCAGGAAGAGAGGGAGAATATATTTATCGTTTGGTGGACCAAATGATTGGTGTACCTGCCAAGCAAAAAAAACGTGTATGGATTGATTCCCAAACAGAAGAAGAAATTAAAAGAGGAATTGCGCAAGCAAAAGATTTAGCAGAATACAATAGTTTATCAGATTCTGCCTATTTAAGAGCAAAGGAAGATTACTTAATAGGAATTAATTTTTCTCGACTACTTTCCATTATTTATGGAAAAAGAGTAGCCAAAGAAATGGAAGAGGACAGAGTTTCTATTTCAGTTGGACGTGTTATGACTTGTGTATTAGGAATGGTGGTCTCACGCGAAAGGGAAATTCGTAATTTTGTGAAAACTCCTTTTTATAAAGTTATTGGTGAATTTGGAGAGGGAGATAATTCTTTTAAAGCAGAATGGAAAGTAGGAGAAAAATCAAAATTATACGAATCCCCTAAATTATATAATGAGTCAGGCTTCAAAAAAATAGAAGATGCGAAAGATTTTATTTTCTCTTTAAAAAATAAAAAAGCAGTGGTAGCAGAAGTCAAAAAAAGTAAACAAAAAGAGAATGCACCACTTTTATTTAACTTGGCAGAAATTCAAAATGAATGTACCAAACGATTCAAAATAAAGCCAGATGAAACACTAGAAATCATTCAAAATTTATATGAACAAAAATTAGTTACTTATCCAAGAACGGATGCAAGAGTATTATCTACAGCGGTCGCAAAAGTCATTTCTAAAAACTTAAACGGTTTAGCAAAAGGGTTTCAAAATGAAGAAATTCAAGGTTATTTAAAAAAGATGGTACAAGAAAAATATACCACGAATTTAGAAAAAACAAAATATGTCAACGATAGCAAAATTACAGACCACTATGCCATTATTCCAACAGGACAAGGGTTTGAAAATTATGAAAAACTAAAAGAATTACACAAAAAAGTTTATCTTTTAATTGTCAAAAGATTTTTAGCTATTTTTTTCCCACCTGCCGAATATCATAAAATTTCGGTAACTCTTAAAATAGACGAAGAGGAATTTAATGCAAACGGAAAAGTATGCACCAATATTGGCTATTTAGCTGTTTTTGGGGACGGAGGAAAAAAACAGGATGAAAAAAGTCCAAAAGTAGTAGAAACGGAAACAAAACAAGAGGAAAAGCAAGAAGAAGGAAAAGAAAAGGAAGAAAAGCAAAAAGAGAAAAAGGAAAATCTAAATTTAGAAATTCTCAATAAGCTAAAAAAAGGACAAGAAATTGAAGTTAAAAACTTTGAAACCAAAGATTCGGAAACTTCTCCACCAACTAGATATAATTCTGGTTCTATGATTCTGGCGATGGAAAATGCCGGAAAATTAATTGAAGATGAGGAATTAAGAGAACAAATAAAAGGGGCTGGTATTGGTACTAGTGCAACAAGAGCTGAAATTATCAAAAAGTTAGAAAAAATTTCCTACATTGCCATTCATACAAAAACACAAATTATTACGCCAACTAAAAAAGGAGAAGTCATTTACGATGTGATAGCCTCTGCTATGCCAGATATGTTAAATCCAAAATTAACAGCAAGTTGGGAAAAAGGACTAGATATGGTGGCAAAAAAGCAAATTCAAAAAGAAGAATTTATGCAAAAACTAGAATCTTATATCAATAGCAAATTTAATAAATTGGTTATTAAATATTAGGTATATTTTAAAAATGGGCAAAATTTATAAAACTTAGTTATTGCCCTACAAAGAAAAATTAAAAAATAAGAAAAAAGGAGAAGTCGAATGGTAAAGTCAGTAGCAGAAATGACTGTAATAGAAAAAGAGGAATTATTAAAAAAAATTTCGAAAGAGTTAAAAGATACTTTATCGGAAACAAGATATTTACATTCCGTATCTACTATGAAAAAAGCAAAAGAACTTGCAAAAGAATATCATCAAGAGGAATACATTGTCATGTTAACTGCATTAGCACATGACATTGCCAAAGAAATGACGTTAGAACAGTATTTGGCGTATGCCAAAAAAAACGAAATAATATTAGACGATTATGATAAGACTGAAACCACTATGCTTCATGGCAAAATAGGAGCAAATATGGTAGCCAAAAAGTATGGCTTTACAAAAGAAATGCAAGATGCTATTTATTACCATACAACAGGAAGAGCAGGCATGACTTTATTAGATAAAATCATTTTTTTGGCGGACAAATCAGAAGACAAAAGAGAAGGACCAGAAGCAGAAAAACTACGAACAAAGATAAAAGAACAAGGATTAGATCAAGCTATTTTATGGGATATAGAGAATGCTATTATTCCTAAAATGATTGCAAAACAAAGATTAATTCATCCTAATTCAATAGAGGCTAGAAATGATATTGTAAAAAAGAAAAGAAAATAGAAGGTGTAGTATATGAAACTAGGTTTAGTATTAGCAGGAGGTGGCGTAAAAGGTGCAGCCCATATTGGTGTCATAAAAGCATTAGAAGAAAATGGAATCAAAATTGATTGTATTGCTGGAACTAGTATAGGAAGCATTGTAGCAAGTTTATATGCCATGGGATATTCGCCAGAAAAAATGTTAGAAATTTTCCACTATTTTGCTAAAGCAATGATGAAAACAGATGCTAAGCATTTTGCTGGAAATTTAAAAACTTCCAAAAGTTTATTAGGTTATGGAATTTTATCAGGAGAAAATATAGAAATAGCTTTAAAAGAATGTGCCAAGGAAAAAGGAATTTCAAAAATGAAAGATATTGCTATGCCAATTGCAATTCCTACCGTTGATATTGTAGAGAGCAAAGAATACGTTTTTACAAATCAAGAGAGCAAAGAAAGCAATCACCTAACAGATGCGTTAATTGAAAAAGCAGTTCGTGCAAGCAGTAGTTACCCACGGTGTATTTGCACCTTGCCAGTATTTAGGACATAAGTTTGTAGATGGTGGTATTTTAGATAATGTACCAGCAGGAGAAGTAAGAAAGTTAGGAGCGGATAAAGTTTTAACCATTAAATTTTCAGCAGGACTTACTTATGATCCAAAAAATATTTATGAAGTAGCCTTTAAATCAATTGATATTTTATTTGATGCAAGGGCAAAAGAAGCAATGAAAGAAAGTGACTTCGTTTTGGATTTAGATTTATCGAAGGCAAGTGTATTTAATATAAAGAAAATAGATTATTGCTATAACATAGGTTATATTACCACCATTACAAAAATCAAAGAAATCAAAAAAATACTAGAAAAATAGAAGCATAAAAGAAACATTTTCACTCTTTTTTTGGATGCAACATAATATATAGCAGAATGATTTATCAAATAGAAAATTCTATGAAGGTAAAGATATTGCTAAATATGATGTATAAAAAACAGCAAAAAAGAAAGGGGAAAGAAAAATGCTTAGTTACATAATCGAAGGAGGCAGAAAACTAGAAGGAACGATTTTGATTTCTGGTTCCAAAAATGCTTCTCTTCCTATTATAGCAGGAACAATTTTAAGTTCTAAAATAACAAAACTATATCATGTGCCAAACATTCATGATACACAAATTACATTAAAAATTTTGAAGCTTTTGGGTTGCAAAGTAAAGAAGGAACGTGGTAAAATAGTAATTGATACCAAATTGATGAAAAAGACGGAAATTCCAGAAGACTTAATGAGACAAATGCGCTCAACCGTAATTATGGCAGGCGCAATTTTAGGAAGGTTTAAGGAAGCAACTTTTTCCTATCCAGGAGGATGTGAAATAGGGGCAAGACCGATTGATTTGCATTTAAGTGCTTTTCGCAAATTAGGAATTAATATTGAAGAAAAGGGTGGATTTATTCACTGCAAATGTGATAAAATAATAGGTACTGAAATTAATTTAGATTTTCCAAGTGTAGGTGCCACTGAAAATATTATCTTGGCCACCGTTTTAGCAGAAGGAATAACCACAATTACCAATGCAGCTATGGAACCTGAAATAGAAGATTTAGCTAAATTTTTAAATAAAATGGGGGCAAAAATTGAAGGGGCAGGAACCAATATTATTAAAATAACAGGAGTTACGCAGTTAAAAGAAGTAAGCTATAAAGTAATGCCAGACCGAATAGAAGCAGGTACCTATTTATGCATGGTAGCGGCAACAGGAGGAAAAGTAAAATTATTAAATGCAGAGCCGGAGCATATTACACCAATTTTGCATAAATTACAAGAATGTGGTTGCATGATTGAAACAAACCAAAAAGTGATTACCTTAGAAGCACCTAAAAAATTAAAAGCAGTCGACATTAAAACAATGCCTTATCCCGGTTTTCCAACCGATATGCAATCTATTTTTGGAAGCATGTTAACTACAGCAAAGGGTACTTCTGTTTTAGTAGAAAATATTTTTGAAAACCGATACAAATATACACAAGAACTTAAAAAAATGGGAGCAAAAATTCAAATTGAAGGAAAAATGGCAGTAATTAAAGGCGTTAGAAAATTAAGTGCAAGTAAAGTGGAAAGCCATGACCTTCGTGGAGGAGCAGCTTTAGTTTTAGCAGGATTAGCAGGCAAAGGAACAACGCAAGTAAACCATATTGAGTATATTCAAAGGGGTTATGAAAATTTAGAAGAAAAATTACAAACAATAGGAGCTAAAATTAAAATAAAAAATACCTAAAGAAGAAGGTGAAATAGAGAAGTGGTGAAACAAACAAAAAAATCAAATCAAAACTTACAAGAACAAAAATCGATTCAAAAAAAGAAAAAAACAGGCAAGAAAAAACAAAATCAACAGAAACAAAAACAAGTAACACAGAAAGAAGAAAAGTTTTCTTTTGACCAAGAAATGATTATAGGTGTAACAAAGAATCCAGAGAACCAAAAAGGAAAAATGCAAAATCCGAAAAAAAGAAACAAGAAGAAGCAAAAACAACCAAAAAAAGAGGTAAGCAGAAGAACCGTTCTTATTCTTAAATATGCAAGTTTAGGTATTTTATTTATCATTTTAGTCATTAGCGCTATGTTTTCGCCACTTTTTAACATAAAACAAATTCAAGTAGAAGGAAATAAAAGAATAACAGCAAATGAAATTATCAGTTTATCACAAATACAAACAGACCAAAATATTTTTAAAATAAGTAATTATAAAACAAAAAAACAAATCAAAGAAAATGCTTATATCAATAAAGTAACGATTACAAGAAAATTACCTTCCACTCTTATTCTTAAAGTAGAAGAAAGGGAACCTGCCTATTTGCTAGAATATGCAGGTAGTTACCTATATGTGGACAAGCAGGGCTACTTTTTGCAAATGTCACAAGAAAAACTGGAATTGCCAATTTTACAAGAAGCTGTTACGCCAACGGAAGATTTTATAGTACGGTAACCGTTTGTGCACCGAAGATTTAGAAAAATTACCTAGCGTTTTAAAAATAATGGAATTGGCACAAGCCAATGACTTATCTTCTCTTATTACAAGAATTGTAATTGGAGATTTAGAAAATATCAAACTTGTATTTGAAACAAAAGAAAAAACAGCTTATATAGGAGATACCTCAAATCTAAATACAAAATTATTAACCATAAAGGCGATATTAGAAAAAGAAGAAGGAAATGCAGGAGAAATTTTTGTGAATATGGACTTAAACAAAGAAAAACCAATGTTTCGCCAAAGAGTATAAAGGAAGTGAAAAAAATGAAAAAGAAACATATAGCACTTACTTTAGGAATGGTATGTATTATTTTAACCATGGCCATTTGTGTACAAATGAATACGATTCAAAAAGCCAATTCAACCGTTGTGGGAACTTTATCGGAAAATGGTCTACGCGATGAAGTATTAAAATGGAAAGAAAAATATGATGCCATAGCAAACCAATTAGGAGAAGAGGAAAAAAACTTAAAAAACATTAGAGAAAAATCGACGCAAAATGATAGCACTTCTACTGAAAAAGAAGAGCAAATTACATTAAATAACTGTTTACTAGGTCTTACCAAGGTAGAAGGAACGGGAATTGAAATGGTAATATCCGATGATCCGAATGCAGCAAAATCATTGGATGATATTGCAAAGCATATTGTCCACGATGCGGATTTAAGAGCCATTGTTAATGCTCTTAAAAATGCAGGGGCAGAAGCCATTTCCATTAATGGGCAAAGAATTGTTAATACAACGGCGATTACTTGTATTGGTAATGTGATTAAAATAAATGATGAAAGAGTTACTTCGCCTTTTACCATTAAAGCCATTGGTTATCCAGAAAGTTTAATTGCTGTAGATATGGCAGGAAGTTATAACGACTTTTTAAGAGAATGGGGCATTGTTATAGAAATAAAAAAATCAAATAAAGTAGAAATTCCTAAATACACGGGAGCCATTTCTGCAAAATATATGACAGAAAAAGATCGTTGAGGTGAGTAATTTGGAAAAAAATAAAAAGACGATAGCCGTTATTATTGGAATCGTTTGTATCATTTTAGTAGCGGTTATGTTTGCTCAATTTAGAGTAGTAGAAGAAACCGATATTACAGGAATTGAAACAGCCAGAGAAGAAGAATTGCAAGATATGTTATCTAGTTTCAAAACTAGATATGAAGAAGTGGAAGAAAAATTAATAGAAACAGAACAAAAAATACAAGAATATCAAGAGAAACTAGATTCAAATGAACAGGCTTCGGAATTATTAGACGAAGAATTGAGACAGACAAATTTGTTGGTAGGCAAAACCAATGTAGAAGGACAAGGGGTCATCATAACGTTACGTGATAATAACGAAGAAATAATTGAAGCTAGTGATTTACGCTATTTAATTAATGAATTAAAATTAGCAGGAGCAGAAGCCATTTCTATTAACAACGAACGTATTTTAAATATGACAGAAATTGTAGATATTAAGGTAGATGATAATAATCAATATATTTTAGTGAATGAAAATCGCATAATTGGTCCTTATGTAGTAAAAGCCATTGGTGACCAAACGTATTTATCTAGTGCGTTAAGCTTAAAAAATAGTGGGTTTATCGATAGTTATACAAAAATGGGAAAAACAGTAGAAATGAGTCTCGAAAAAAACGTAACCATATTAGCTTATAGCGGTAGAAAAAATCAACTACAACTTCGCTATGCAAAGGAGGTAAAAGAATGATTATACTTGCCATTATTATTGGATGTGTGATAGGAGCCATGATTGGCATGAATATTCCAACCATTCCATATACTTATTCTGGTTATTTAGCCATTGCGATTATTGCTGCCTTAGATTCTGTATTTGGAGCAATTACGTCTAGTTTAAAAAAGAATTTTGATCTCAAAATCTTTCTTTCAGGCTTCTTTGTAAATGCTATTTTAGCCATGGCGCTTACCTATTTAGGACAAAAACTCAATGTCGATATCTACTTAGCTGCTGTTGTAGTGTTTGTAGGAAGAATGTTTAATAATTTAGGCATTATTCGTCGCTATTATGTAGAAAAAATTGCCGATAAAAAGATTCTTGCAAAAGTAGAAGAAGTAATGAAACAAGTCAATAAAGACGACACAAAAAACTAAAATAAAACAAAAAAATACAAAAAATCAATAGAAAAAGTTATAGTAATTTACATAAGACAACAAAAATAGAGTTTATTACAAAAATATTACAAAAATATTACAAAAATATAACAATTTCTATTGACTTTTTTTGTGAAATATAATATTCTAAATAAGAATTAATTTAAAATAAAAATGGAGGAGTTAACTTTGGCAATCGGAGATATTATTGTAGGAATTGACATCGGTACTTCTAAGGTAAGCCTAGTAGTAGGTGAAGTCAATAATTTTAACCAAATTGAAATTATTTGCAATACAAGCCATAAGTGTAACGGAATCAAAAAAACAAAAATAATAGATGAAGATGATATTGCTTTAGCTATTAGTAAAGTGATTCAAGAAGCTGAGACAGAAACAAACTTAAAAATTCATTCAGCCTACGTTACCATTCCTGGCAAATATGTTACTATTGTCCAAAATAGTATTGCAAAAGAAGCAAAAGATAAATATGCAGGAATATCTACAAAAGACGTATCCTCTAGTATTATGCAAGTAAAAGATATCGAAATTCCAGAAGGAAAAACCATTATCGATATTGTAACAGATCAATTTATCTTAGAGGATGGAAAAATAACAAATGACCCAATAGGAAACTTAAGTGCTACTTTTACCTTAAATGCACAAGTTATTTTGGCCGATAAAGAATACGTAAGGCAAATCGTAACAATTTTTAGAAAAGCGGGAATTGAAGTAGATGGATTTGTACCAGTTAGTTTAGCAGAGCGAAATGTCATTTTAGATAGTAACGAAATGAGCGACAATATCATGTTATTAGATATTGGAGCAGGAAATACCGATATTGGTGTTTTTGAAGGCAATGGCTTTATCTATACTAATACCATTCCACTAGGGGGCGACAGTATTACTTCTGATATTGCCTTAGTGTTAAACATTGAAGAAGAAGAAGCGGACAAGCTTAAAAAGCAGTATGGTTTAGCCATGAAATCTTTTATTGATAACGATAATGAAATTATTTTAAATACTTGCCGTGGGGATGTAAAATCAAAAGCAATCAAAAGTTCAGAATTAATCGAAATTATTGAAGCAAGAATTGAAGAAATTTTTTCTTTAGTCAATCGAGATATTGTGAACCAAGGTGTCAAACAAAGAATTAATAATGTTATTTTAACCGGACAAGGAATTGCGAATATCAATAAAAGTGATGTAGCCGGAAAAGTCATTTTAAATATTCCTGTAAAAATTTCAACAGGAAGGCTAGTTAGTACGGTAAGGCCTGAATATAGAACTGCTTATTCTTTGGTAAGATATGTAGCGGCAAGACCTTTTGCAAAATCGGTAGCAAGCAGTATTGACTCAAATTCAAAAGAAAATATCTTATATACGATATTGGAAAAAATTAAAGAATTCTTTTATTCTTAAGTTTTGTTATTAAATTTAAAATAAATAAGTCAGAAACATAGGCAAGGTTTCACTGACAAACAAAAAAGGGAGGAAATCAATCATGTTAATGGATGGTGTAGAAGAAAATAATACAATGTTAGACGGGGCAGCAACGATAAAAGTAATAGGTGTTGGAGGAGCAGGAAATAATGCGGTAAATAGAATGGTAGACTCTGGTATTAAAGGAGTAGACTTTATTGCAGTAAATACCGATAGACAAGCTTTATTACAATCTAAGGCTGCTACCAAAATACAAATAGGAGAAAAAATCACAAGAGGATTAGGTGCAGGAGCAAATCCTGACATTGGAGCACAAGCAGCAGAAGAAAGCAAAACCGAAATTCAAGAATCATTACGCGGAGCAGATATGGTATTTGTTACTGCTGGTATGGGTGGTGGAACAGGTACAGGTGCTGCCCCAATCGTAGCAGCATGTGCTAAAGAAATGGGTATTTTAACCATTGGTGTTGTAACCAAACCATTTACTTTTGAAGGAAAGAAACGTTTATCACAAGCAGACCGTGGTGTAGAAAGTTTAAAAGGAAAAGTAGATACTTTAGTTGTGATTCCAAACGATAAATTATTACAAATTATCGATCGCAAAACTTCTATTGTAGAAGCTTTCAAAATGGCAGATGATGTATTAAGACAAGGTGTACAGGGTATTTCAGACCTAATTGCCGTACCAGGACTTGTTAACTTAGACTTTGCGGATGTAAAAACTATCATGTTAAATACTGGTATTGCTCATATGGGAATTGGTAGAGCATCTGGTGAAAACAGAGCAGAAGATGCAGCAAAACAAGCGGTACAAAATCCATTACTAGAAAGCTCAATTGAAGGAGCAAGAGGTGTTATTATCAATATTACAGGTGGAGCAAACTTAGGTTTACATGAAGTAAACACAGCAGCTGAATTAGTACAAAGAAGTGTAGATCCAGAAGCCAACATTATCTTTGGCGCTGTAATTGATGAAAGCCTAGACGAAGATATTGTGATTACTGTCATTGCAACCGGATTTGATAAAGGATTAGAATCCCCAACAATGAGCAATGTAAGTAGCATTGTAGATAAAGCATGGGGAGAAAAAATTAATTCTATTCCAGCACCAGTAGATCATTCAAATTCATCTAATGATTTAGATATTCCTTCTTTTTTAAGAAATAAAAAAGGAATGAAATAAGAGTCAAAAAGTAAAAGAAAAGAAAAGAATACCACAAATAAGAAAAGAAATAATCGAAAAAGCAAGATTATTTCTTTTTTTCGCGCCTAAAAAATGACACAAAATGCACAGAAAAGGTTTTATAATTGCCTATACGAGGTGGAGTTTTATGACCATATACCTAGATGTAGTCTTAGTCGAAAACTTATGCATGAACTATATTATTCTATTTGCGACAGGTTATCTACTAAAAAGAAAAATGAATCATATTAGACTAATTCTCTCTGCTTTGCTAGGTGGTATCTACTCTATTTTAGCTTATATGGAAATATTAGAAATTTATTCGCATTTTACTTTAAAAATAATATTATCTATTTTTATGGTATCAATTGCTTACCATGCAAACAATATAAAACAACTAGCAAAAGAATTAGTGTTCTTTTATTTCACTTCTTTTGTCTTTGGTGGTTGCGCTTTTGCCCTTTTGTATTTTATCAAACCACAAGAAATTTTAATGCTCAATGGAAGTTATGTAGGAACCTATCCCTTAAAAGTTGCCGTTTTAGGAGGAATAGTAGGCTTTACCATTACGGTAATTGCTTTTCATTTTGTAAAGGCAAAATTAACTAGAAAAGATATGTATTGTACCATTTGTATTTTCTTTGGAGAACAACAAATTACCACAAAAGCATTGTTAGATACTGGTAATATGCTAAAAGACCCTATTACAAGAATGCCCGTTATTGTAGTAGAAAAAGATATTTTGCAAAACATCTTACCAGATATCATATTAAACCATTTAAATCAAATCATAGGAGGTGATGTACCAAAAGAAGTGTATGAAGATGAAAATTTAGAGTATATCACAAAATTCCGAGTGATTCCATTTAGTTCTTTAGGAAAAACAAATGGAATGTTACTGGGATTTAAAGCGAATAAAGTAATCATAGAGCAAGAAGAATTCAGTAAAACAATAGAAAATATTATTGTAGGAATTTATGAGCATAAATTAAGCAAAAAGGAACAATATTCGGCTTTAATTGGATTAGATTTATTAGAGGGGAGTGAAGAAAATGAATTTATTGCAAATGTTAGTCGATAGTGTAAGTACCATCTATACTAAATTTTTAAAAGAAGAAGAAATAGAAAATCTGCCCATTTACTATATTGGAGGAAATGTAAGCCTGCCACCACCACTATCACAAGAAGAGGAAGAACAACTCTTAAAAGAATTAGAAGAAGGAAAGCTAGAAACAAGGCAAACTTTAGTAGAAAGAAATTTAAGACTTGTGGTATACATAGCCAAAAAATTTGAAAATACAGGAGTAGGACTAGAAGATTTAATTTCCATTGGGACCATTGGACTGATGAAAGGCGTTAACACCTTTAATACAGAAAAGAAAATTAAGCTTGCTACCTATGCTTCCCGCTGCATAGAAAATGAGATTTTAATGTATTTAAGAAGAAGCAATAAAATGAAAGGAGAAATTTCCATTGATGAACCATTAAACCAAGACGGTGATGGAAATGAATTATTACTTTCTGATATTTTAGGCACCGATCCAGATATTACCTCTAGAAGAATTGAAGAGGAAGTAGATAAAAAACTTTTAAAAGCTTCTATTGAAAAATTAAATAGTCGAGAAAGAAACATTATGGAATTGCGATTTGGTTTTGTTAGTGGCGATGAAAAAACACAAAAAGAGGTAGCCGATATGTTACGGCATTTCTCAAAGTTACATATCTCGTTTAGAAAAAAAGATTATTGGAAAAATGAAAAAAGAAATTATGAGCAAAACAGGATAGTAAATTTTAGGGATGGGTCTAAAAATTTAAAAGGGTATTGCAAAGATTTTCCTTTTGCTTTATTTGTACCTTTTTCTAGAAAGAATAAAGTTATGATAGGATAATAATAAAACGAAAAGGCGAAAAAATAACTTAAATTAGATAGACAAAAACGAAAAACCATGATATAATAGCATTATGTAAATAGCAAACAAATCAACTTATTAACTAATAGGAGGATGAACATATGGCAGGTGAATTTCGGACTTTTAAGCAATTGCAAAATGAGAAAACCTTTGAAGAGTTAAACTTTTTTGCAAAAGCAGTAACAGAAGCCTATGCTACTAGTGACATGGCATATTCACAAACCAATACAGCCAAAGATAACCACTTAACCAAAAAAGGCTTGCGAGATTTAATGGACTATGCCATTACCATGTCTCTTGTCTCTAGAGAAACTTGTGAACAAGTGCTACAAAAAGCTATTGAAAACCAAAGGCAGAAAGCACAAGAAGCAGGTAGTACATCTATTAGGCACCATAAAGAACTCATGAAAAAAAGAGAAGAGCTTTTGTTATGTGCATATACAAGGACAGAGATAGAAAAAATAGCAAAAGATATTGCAGAAAACCCTTCTTATTCCATTCATCACTTTACTCTTAAGAACAATATTGAATCGGATCGGCTTACCAAAAGCATTTTAAAACGAGCCATTGTGGAAAATATTGTATCGGACGAAGTAATGGAAAAAATTATTGAAAGAAGTTTAAAAGGCATTGAAATTAGAAGAGTAAAACATAAGGCAAAGCAATATTTTGCAGCCTTAAAAAAACAAAGAGAAGAAAACAAAAAAAGCAAAGCAAACTAAGAAATAAAATGAGTCAAAACAATTCAAAAGTTCCCAGAAAATCTGGGAACTTTTGAATTGTCATTTGGGACATTCCTTTTTTATTCTATCTATTTTTACTTTTATTACATTTACACTTTCTATTCATGAATTTTAATTTCGCATTGTTGTCGAAATAGGTCGCACGATAATTGAATAGAAAAAAATTCCTTTGGAAATAATGAAAATAACATTAGTTTAAAGGAGTTTTTTATGGGAAATAAAGTAGAGATATGTGGAGTGGATACCTCTAAAATACCAGTACTTAGTCCAGAAGAAAAAACGCAGTTATTTATCAAAATAAAAAATGGGGATGAAAAAGCAAGGGATGAATTTATAAATGGTAATTTAAGATTGGTACTAAGTGTCATCAAACGATTTTATGGAAGAGGAGAAAATGTAGATGATTTGTTCCAAGTAGGATGTATTGGATTAATCAAAGCAATGGATAATTTTGATTTAAACCAAAATGTACAATTTAGTACTTATGCAGTTCCTATGATTATTGGAGAAATTAGAAGATATTTAAGAGATAACAATCCTATCCGTGTTAGTCGTTCGGTAAGAGATTTGGCTTATAAAGCATTAAGTGTCAAGGAAAAAATGATAAAAGAAAATCAAAAAGAACCAACAATAGAAGAAATTGCTAAAGAATTAGGAGTAGATAAAGAAGAGATTGCCTTTAGCTTAGACGCGATACAAGAACCAGTATCTTTGCAAGAGCCGGTTTATGGAGATGGAACAGAAAACTTATATGTAATGGATCAAGTAAAAGACAATAAAAACACAGATGAATACTGGGCAGAGAATATCACCATATTAGAGGCAATGAAAAAACTAAACGAAAAAGAAAAAATGATTATCAACAAACGATTTTTTGAAGGAAGAACGCAAGTAGAAGTAGCAGAAGAAATAGGTATATCACAAGCACAAGTATCACGTTTAGAAAAAAGTGCTATTGAACACATCAAACGAATTTATAAATAATGTCTCTTTGGGTGTCTCTTTGGGGACGTTTCCTAAAGAGACATTTGTGAGGTAGCATAGGGGACGTTAGCCTCTGCATAAGTTATCCGTAATTCACTTCGTTCAAACGACTAACTTATCCTTTTGGTAAATCTGTCCCTTTTGGTAACTCATTTATATATAGAGAATAAGAAAAGGTCTCAATCTGAGACCTTTTCTGAATCTGAGACCTTTTCTGTTGAAATACCATTGGTTAATTTCAAATATTTCATTGCATTTGATATATCATCCTCTTGATTATCATCTAACTTGCCAAGATAAATAAGATGAAAATTTTTTAATTTCTTATGGAAATACCTTGTTAATCCTATTGTAAGTGTAGCAACTATAGTTACCTCAAGTAAAGTCCCAAAAATGGCATATAATAATATGGTCATTTTTTTCCTCCTTATACTATAATAATGATGATATGTATAGAAACCTATCCTTACTTCGATGATATTATAACACAGCTTTTCTACTTTAGCAATAAAATAAGATAAGACAAGCAACTTTTTTCTTCTCGTCAATTAAAAAAGTAAAATCTATTTACTAAAAAATAAAGATAATTTAGTTCTACATTAACAACTATTGTAAGAT
>CANQTK010000009.1 GCA_947626735.1 uncultured Clostridia bacterium | reverse complement strand
TTCTGGGGGTAAGGGGGAACTATGCCCTTTTTTCTTATTTTGGTTTTATTTTTTCATTATTTCTTTCAAACTAACACCTCATTTTCTAAAATACTATATGCAAAGGAAAAAGAATATGTTAAAAAATGTGATATCTACTAACAGTCAATAGAATGAATAAAAAAGGTATTATAATTTACGTACATTGCTATCTTTTTATAAAAGGGTATGATATTATGTAGGTAAGAATAAATAAACACAAAATTAATTCACAAATCCAACAAATTCTTGACAAAATACGTCTAAAGAATAGAAGGGAAAAGGTAAATAATGAATAAAAAAAGGATAGAAATGATATTAGTCATATTATTTGTATTGGCAATTTTGTTTAGTATTATTGCATTTACAGGAATAGGGGCAGAAATAAGGAGTTATCTAACCTATAAAATAATGGTACCAAAAGAAGTCGTTTCTTTTGAAGAACCAGAGCATGTTACAATAACCTATACCTATCCATTACAAAATGAAAAATTCGACATAGACGTAACAAATGAAGAATTAATAAAAATAATCAAAGATAACATCAATCATAAAAAATTAGAAAACTATTTAGGGCTAATTGATTTAGCTGTAATGGGAACCTACAAAATACAATTAGACGATAGCACAAGTTTTGCCTTTGATTATGAGGATGATGATGGCTATGTCATGATGCATGATAATGAAAAAAACTTTCTTACCAAAATAAATCCAGAAATTCTAAGTAAAGTAGTAGCAATGATAGATGAAAAATTAACCCAAAACATTGCCATGTTTCAAACAGAAAAAATAAGTATTACCAATAAAGAAGGAAAACAAATAGAAATAAATAGAAAAACAGCAATCGATTATTTGTTAGAACAATGTAAAGATATTACATCTGAAGAAATAGTAGATGAATTAAACATAGTAACACCAGACTATAAAATCAAATTTAATGATGAAGTAGAGATTTTTAAATATAACAAAAATGGGCAAGGATTTCTATTAAAAAATGGGAACTTAAATAGAGCTTATGGATTAGAAGGCTTTGATACCTTTCTAGAAAATGCCTTCGAAAATTTAGAAGAAAAAGAAAAAATGTTTACAACCGATAAAATTACTATTACAAGCAAAAATAAATCGAAAGAAATAACAGATGAAACTATTATTGAAAAAATAACAACTCCTCTTATATATGGCACCATACAAGAGCGAGATTGGCTTGAAAATCATGACATTACAGAAGAATATGAAAATGGCATAAAAATAAAAATCAATACTTGTGAATTTTTAATTCCTGGTAAGATAGGATATGTTACAATAGGCAACAGATATATTATTACAGAAGATAAAAAAATAAAATTATGCTTTCCATTGCAAGACATAGAACGATATGTAAATGAATTATTAGGAAACAAACAAGAAAAAACAAAAGGACCTGTTAGCATTGCTATATAAAGAAAGGAGTAGAGTATGGAAAAGAAAAAAACAAATACTATTTTTATTTTAGCGATTTGCATAATCATGGTAATTGCTTTTGGAGTCACTATTTATAGTATCACACAGCGTAAAAAAGAGGAACAAAAAAATGCAATACCGCAAGGAGAATCTGTTCATTTAGATCTTGCAACGATTAGCTATGAAGGAACATTTCAAGCAAAAGGAGTAATGATAAGAGTAGAAAATACGAACTTTACCCTTATGCCAATTATTGCAAATGAAGAATATCGTAATGAGGAAAACTTTCATATGGAAAACAATCCAATACAAAATTTAAAGCAAGGGCAAGAAGTACTAGTTACTTTCCATTATCAAAAATCTGTTAACGAGGACTTTACCTATGAGCCAATCGCAGAAAAAGTAGAAATTCTAAAAGAAAAAAGTGATATAGAAATTCCAAGAGATGTTTTAGTAAAAGCTTATAGTACAAAAGAAAATATTAGCATTTTAGTAGACAAAGAAAAAAGTAATAACAAACAAATCGTATTTACGATAACAGATAAGAATGAGTTAAAATATGATTATTCTACCATGAAATATAATTTGTATACATATAATCCGCCACCAGAAAAACAAGAAGTGATATACACCGAAAATGGAGCACATACATCTGGATATAATGCATGGCTAGAACTTGCTAAAATAGCAGAAGTTTCTACTGAAGCAAATTATAGTTTAAATGAAAATGGGCAAGTAAATGTTAACATTAATTGGTCTCAAACATATGAAGAATTAAAAGAAGGAAAGTATCGTTTCACACTTTCTACAGTAAATAATTTAAGACAAAGTATTGCAAATCCAAATGTGCAAGAATACCCTTATGATGGCGTTATGATAGATATTAACTTTAACATAGATGCTAATGGAAAAATAGAGTTTGGAGAAATAGAGGTACGCTAGGAAAATAGTAGTAACAGAGTAAGATAGAAAATAGATAAAAGCAAAAAAGTAAAAATTTTTCACAATCTAAATTGTAAATGAACAAGTCAAGGCTTGTTCATTTTTCTGTTTTATGATATAGTTTGAATAGAAAAAATGAAGGAGAAATTGTTCAATGAAAAAAGCGATTATGACAATGTTCATTATTTGTCTAATCTTATTCTTTATTTTTGCCATTCCCATTATAAATAATAGAATGGCAAAAGCAATAGAAACAAAGTTAAGAACTACAAAATTACCATCACAAACCCAAATAATAGATTCTATTTCCATTGCTGGAAAATTAGTTGGAAATGGCAACGGAATGCAATATTTTGGTGCCATTTTGGTAAAAACGGAATTATCAGAAGAAGAATTAAAAGAGTATTATCAAGAAAAAGCAGAAAGTGAATGGGAATATTTAATAGAAAAGCAGACATCAAATAAAATTGAAGTAATAGAACATGGGGATTATGTGTTTAGAAAAGTAAAAGGAGAAAAATTACAGCAATGTTATATCATTTATTCTTGGGAAAGTCCTAAAAATAATTTATTAAATTTAGATATAAGGGGACATTAAAATATGCAAGGTTTAGAAAAAGAAATTCAATTTATTAAAGGAGTTGGACCACAAAGAGCGGCACTTATGCACAAACTTGGTATTGATACTTTAGAAGATTTAATTACCTACTATCCAAGAGACTATGAAGATAGAAGTAAGCCAAAGCCAATTGCCTATTTAGAGCATGGAGAAGAAGCTTTAATTGAAGCAATAGTAGTATCCCGTATGAGTGAGCAAAGAATTAGAAAAAATATGACAATTTACAAGCTTATTGTACGAGATGAAACAGGAACTTGTATGCTTACATGGTTTAATCAAAGTTACTTAAAAAATAAATTTGTATTAGGACAAAAATATAAATTTTTTGGAAAAGTATCCATGCAATATGGAAAAATAGAAATGAATTCACCTGTATATGATAAGGAAGAAACTAACAAAAATACAGGAAAAATCATTCCTATTTATCCTGCTACTTTTGGACTTGCACAAACAACCATTAGGCAAGTAATGGAAAATGGATTAAAAATAGCAAAAGAAGAAAATTTATTAGAAGAAACCTTGCCAGACTATATTTTAAAAGAATATCGTTTAGAAAATAGAGAAGAAGCCAACATGCAAATTCATTTTCCAAAAGACTTTTCAAGTTTTGAAATCGCAAGAAAAAGGTTAGTATTTGAAGAATTGCTTGCCATGCAATTAGCACTAATTAGCCTAAAAAATCAATATACCAAAGAAGAAAAAGGAATTGCTTTTTCCAAAGATGTTAAAATGTCAGATGTTATAAATGAACTTCCTTTCAAGCTAACAAAAGCACAATTAAAAGTATTAGAAGAAATAGATAACAATATGGAATGCGAAAAGCCAATGAATCGATTACTTCAAGGAGATGTAGGATCACGGAAAAACAGTTGTGGCTATGATAGCAGCTTATAAAGCGGTAAAATGTGGCTACCAAGTAGCAGTAATGGCACCAACTGCCATTCTTGCTACACAACATTTATCTTCCTTTGAAGAAATTTTAGGAAAGTATGGTATTAGAACAGAACTTTTAATAGGAAGTGTTAGCAAAAAGAAAAAAGAAGAATTATTGGAACGACTAAAAAATGGGCAAATCGATATTTTAATTGGAACTCATGCTTTACTAGAAGAAAATGTGGTATTTCAAAAATTAGGACTAGTCGTTACAGATGAGCAACATCGTTTTGGCGTAAGACAAAGAAGCATCATTGCAAAAAAAGGGGAAAATCCAGATGTTTTAGTTATGAGTGCAACGCCAATTCCAAGAACTTTGGCTCTAATTTTATACGGTGACCTAGACATTTCTATTATTGATGAATTGCCACCAAATAGAAAGAAAATTGATACTTTTGCCGTAACCAAAGCAATGGAGCAAAGGGTAAATAACTTCATTAGAAAACAAATTGAAGAAGGAAGACAAGTTTATATTGTTTGTCCATTAGTAGAAGAAAATGAAGAGATTAATGCCAAAGCTGTTTTAGAGCTTGCAGAAAGATACAAAACAGAAGTGTTTCCAGAATTAAGAGTAGAATATTTACATGGCAAAATGAAACCAAAAGAAAAAGATGCCATTATGCAAGAATTTAAAGAAGGAAACATTGATATTTTAATTTCAACGACAGTAATTGAAGTAGGAGTTAATGTTCCAAATGCTAGCATTATGGTAGTAGAAAATGCCGAACGCTTTGGACTTGCTCAGCTTCACCAATTAAGAGGAAGAGTAGGAAGAGGAGAATATCAATCATATTGTATTTTAAAATACCAAGGAAATTCAGATGTCATTAGGCAAAGAATGAAAACTATGCAAGAAACAAACGATGGATTTGTTATTGCAGAAAAAGACTTAGAATTAAGGGGAAGCGGAGAATTTTTTGGAACCAAACAACATGGTATTCCAGAATTCAAAATTGCTAATTTATTTCAAGATATGCCAATTCTAAAAGTGGTGCAAGAACTAGCAATCAAAATAGAACAAGAAGATCCAAAATTAGAGCTAGAAAAAAATGAATTGCTAAAGAAATTAGTGGAGAAAAAATTTAGCAATAGAATTGAAATTTAAAGGAATAAAAAAGAAAAATTTACATAAAATATAAATAGTAATATTGACAATCTTAATTTGATATGTTAATATTATGAATAACAAATAAGTTTTGCTAATTAGAGAGCAAATAAAAGAAAGTCTAATGAACAAATAAGTTTTGCTAATTAGAGAGCAAATAAAAGAAAGTCTAATGAACAAATATTTTTATAAGGGGCTAATTGTTAAAATTAGTTCCTTTTTTTTGTGTAAAAAGGAGGAAAAATATGCAAGTAGAAGAAGGAAAATTTTATTTTATGAAAGATGAATTCTTTGATAAAATAGATGAAAAATTATTATGTTTAAATAGGAAAGGAGAAAACAAAAGACCTTGTTATTATTGCTTTAAAGACGCAGTGGAAGAAAATATTTTCTGGTTTCTGCCAATTAGTAGTAAAGTAGAGAAATATAAGATCATTTATGAAGAAAAAAAGAAAAAATATGGTAAAGTAGATAACATTGTATTTGGTTATGTAGAAGGAGAAGAAAGAGTATTTTTAATACAAAATATGTTTCCAACTTTAGAAAAGTATATTGTAGAAAAATATATAAAACAAAAGAAAGATGTTATAGTAAATCAAGAATTGAAAAGAGAGCTAAAAAGAAAAGCTAACAAAATATTAACTTTAGTAGAAAAAGGTTATCGAACTTTAGTTTTTCCAGATATTATAAAAATAAAAGAAATATTATTAGAAGAAAATCATACAAAACTATCTAAAAAACTTGACATTTACATAAAAAAAGAATAAGATAATAGCAGAAAAAGTAGAAAAAAGGAGAAAGGCTTTTATGCATACACAAATATTAACCTCGAAAGAGGGAGCCCAGCTTCTTAGTTTTAAAATCGATGGAAAAGAGAAAATTCATCAAGGGGAAGAATGTGTAAATGAAAATGGAAAAATATACTGGAAAAGGCGTTATCCAGTTTTATTTCCTACGGTTGGAAAATGCAAACAAAACCAAACGATTATTAACGGAAGAACGTATGAAATGCAGGCAGATGGTTTTGTAAAAGATATGACATTTGAGCCAATTAGTAAATTAGATAATTTTCATTCTTATCTTTTAAAAAGTGAAAATAAATTAATTGATAAATATCCCTATGAATTTTCGCTTCTTGTTACCTATAGAACCGATGCTAATAAATTAACTACTATTTACAAAGTAACGAATGAAGGCGATGTTGATATGCCTTTTGGAATTGGAGCAAAACCTGCTTTTCAAATAGATTTAGAAGATTTAGAAAAAGGAAATTATTATTTAGAATTTGAAGAAGAAGAAGAAAAAATTCACTTTTTATATTTAGTAGATGGCTTAGTTGGAATTGAATATGCCAAAAACATTATGCTAGACAAAAAAACAATTCCTCTAGATAGCCATACCTTTGACCATGATGCTCTTATTATGAAAGGGTTAACATCAAAGAAAATTAGTTTCAAGAAAAAGGGAAGAAATGCTCCCATTTTTAATTTTTACTATGAAGATTTCCCTTATCTTGCCCTTTGGTCAAAGCCAAAAGCACCATTTATCAGCATTGCACCTTACATGACAACGCCAGATAGTATGAATGGTTCAGGTGTCTTTAGACAAAAAACAAATATTTTATTATTACCACCAAAGCAAGAATTTGAATGTAAATATACAGTAGAATTCTTTTAAAAGAGAAAATAATAAATAGATAGGATGTTAAAAAGTATGGAAATCGTAAATTTAATTGGTATGTTAATCGCTTTTATACTGATGATGGTAGGTGTTATTTGCATTTATGACGCAAGAAAACTGGCAAAAAAATATTTTAGTTTTCACGACCAAAACGAAGGAGCAAAATGGTTTAAACTAGGCGGATTCTTTGTATCTATGATAGGGATAATAAGTTTATATTTCACTATTTCTTAGAAAAAAAAGAAAAAATATGGGTTAATTCAAAGCAAGAAATTTGTCAAAATAAGACGATGAAAATTTCTTGCTTTTTTGATATTTATGTGATTTAATAAAATTATAAAATGATATTAGGTTCAAAAAAATTATTATCGAGCAAATTCATTCTTAAAAAAATCAATAAAAAGAAAAAAAGTAATAACATGATAAAAAAGAATTTAGATACAATTTGTAAAAAAATAAATAAAAAAAGGATAGATTTTATAAATGGAAAATAACAAATTAGAAACAATCTCAAATCTTTTTGAAGGAAAAGAAATAAGAAGTATTTGGGATGCTGAAAAAGAAGAATACTATTTTAGTGTAGTAGATGTAATTAGTGCGTTAACAGAGAGCAATAATCCTAGAAATTACTGGAATACACTTAAAAGAAGAATGACAGAAGAAGAAAAAAGTGAGTTGTACGCAAAATGTGTGCAACTTAAAATGAAATCTAAAAAAGATGGAAAAAATTATTTAACAGATACATTAGATACAAAAGGAATTTTAAGACTTATTGAATCAGTTCCAAGTCCCAAAGCGGAACCATTTAAACTTTGGCTTGCAAATTTAGGAAGTGAAAGAATTGATGAAATATTTAATCCAGAAATTGCTATTAGTAGAGCAGTAACTTATTATAGAAAACGAGGATATGATGATAAATGGATAAAAAGTAGGTTGATAGGTATAGTTGATAGGTTTAAATTAACGGATGTTTGGAAAGAAAATGACATCACTAATAATTACGAATATGGAATACTTACCAATGAAATATACCAAGAATGGTCTGGAATGAAAGCTTCCCAGTATAAAGCCTATAAAGGACTTAGAAAAGAATCTTTAAGAGATAATATGACAGATATTGAAATTGCATTAACGGATTTAGGAGAGATTGCAACAAGAGAACTTGTAAAAGAACATAAGCCATATGGTTTAAAAGAAAACAAAGAAATAGCACAACGTGGTGGCAGAATTGCAAAAAATACACGTAAAAATTTAGAAAAAGAGTTAGGAAGAACAGTAGTCACAAAGCAAAATTCTCTAAATTATCAATATATCGACGAGCCAAAACAGATTGGAAAAAAGAAAAAAGCATAATGATAAATAAAAAGAATTAGGAAAATAAAAAAACTAAAACAACATAGTAATAAAATTTGTCGTTATTAAATTGAAAATTACAAAAAAACATCAAAACTAGTTGCATAAAAGAAAAAAATAGGGTATAATAAAGCACATAGTAAAAAATAAAAAACAAAGAAAAAGAGGAGTATGTTTGAACTAGCTAGAAAGAGAAAAGAAGTAAAATGCTGAAAGCTTCTTATAGAATAGCAAACAGAAGGTAGCTTTGGAGTTAATATAGAGAAATAAAAAGTAACTATATTCGCATTGCTAGCGTTAAAAAGCAAAATAAGAAAAATAAATAGAAGCGTTTATAAATACTCTATTTATTTAGCTTAAGGTGGTACCGTGAGAAATATGCTCGCCCTTAAATAGAGGGGCGAGTTTTTTAGTGTCTCTTTGGGGACGTTTCCTAAAGAGACATTTATACTAAAAATTTTACCAATGTCTCTTTAGGAAACGTCCCCAAAGAGACACTAAAAGAGACAAAATAAGGAGGAAATTGTATGCCAAACAAACATGAATTAGAAGGAAAGTATAATCCCAAAAATTTTGAAGAAAAGTGGTATGAGGAGTGGGAACAAAAGGGTTATTTTAAACCATCAGAAGATAAAACAAAAACGCCATATACCATTGTGATTCCACCACCAAACATTACAGGAAAGTTGCATATGGGTCATGCTTTAGATGATACCATTCAAGATATCTTAATTCGTTATAAAAGAATGCAAGGGTATAATGCTTTATGGGTTCCAGGAACGGACCATGCTGCTATTGCAACGGAAGCCAAAATTGTAGAAAAAATGAAAGAAGCTGGCATTACCAAAGAAGATATAGGAAGGGAAGGCTTTTTAGAAAGAGCATGGGACTGGAAAAAAGAATATGGAGGAGCCATTGTAAATCAAATCAAAAAATTAGGTTGTTCTTGTGATTGGACAAGAGAAAGATTTACCATGGACGAAGGCTTATCTAAAGCTGTACAACAAGTCTTTATTAACCTATACAAAGAAGGCTTAATTTATAGAGGAAAAAGAATGATAAATTGGTGTCCTTGTTGTAATACTTCTATTTCCGATGCCGAAGTAGAATACGAAGAAGAACCAACTCATTTATGGCACATTCGTTATAAAGTAAAAGACGAAGATAGATACATTATTGTGGCTACTACAAGACCAGAAACCATGTTGGGAGATACTGGTGTTGCCGTTCACCCAGAAGATGAGAGATATACTGACTTAATTGGAAAGACCGTTATTTTACCAATTATGAATAAAGAAATTCCAATTATTGCAGATGAATTCGTAGAAAGAGAATTTGGTACAGGTGCCGTTAAACTAACACCAGCCCATGATCCAAACGACTATCAAGCAGCACAAAAACACAACCTAGAAATCATTGAAGTATTTGATGAAAACTTCAAAATGGGTGACTTAGTAGAAGAATATAAAGGAATGGACCTATATGAAGCAAGACAAAAAATTGTAGAAAAACTAGAAGAAATAGGAGCCTTAGTAAAAATAGAAGACTATACCCATAATGTAGGAAAATGCTACCGTTGCCATAGCACCATTGAACCTAAAATTTCAGAGCAATGGTTTGTAAAAATGGAGCCTCTAGCAAAACCTGCTAATGAAGCGGTAAGAAAAGGTGAAATTCGCTTTGTACCATCCAAATACGATAAAACCTATTTCGCATGGATGGATAATGTAAAAGACTGGTGTATTTCAAGACAATTATGGTGGGGACATAGAATTCCAGCTTATTACTGCGAAGACTGTCACGAAATGATGGTGGAAGAAACCATGCCAGAAAAATGTAATCAATGTGGAAGTACGCACATTCACCAAGACGAAGACACTTTAGATACTTGGTTTAGCTCTGCATTATGGCCATTTTCAACCTTAGGTTGGCCAGAAAAAACAGAAGATTTAGAATACTTTTATCCAACTTCAACATTAGTTACAGGCTATGATATTATTTTCTTCTGGGTAGCAAGAATGATTTTCTCTGCAATAAAACATACAGGAAAAGTTCCATTCCATGATGTTTTAATTCATGGTATTGTACGCGATAGTCAAGGAAGAAAAATGTCAAAGAGTCTAGGAAATGGAATTGACCCATTAGAAATTATTAACCAGTATGGAACCGATGCTTTGCGTTTCTCTTTAATTTATGGAATTTCTGCAGGAAACGATATTCGTTATATGCCAGAAAAATTAGAACTTGCCTCTAACTTTGCCAACAAATTATGGAATGCTTCTAAATTCGTATTAGGCAATATTCAAGGAAACATAGAGGACAGTTATTTAGAAAAAGAAGAATTACCAACAAATTTAGCGTATGAAGATAAATGGATTTTAGCAAAATTAAATCGTATTACCAGAGAAATTACCAACAACTTAGATAAATACGATATAGGTGTTGCTCTTCAAAAAGTTTATGACTTCATTTGGAATGAGTTCTGCGACTGGTATATTGAAATGGTAAAACCACGTTTATATGATGAAAATGCAAATAATAAAGATGCATGTTTATGGACATTAAATAAGGTTTTAATCAACTCTTTAAAACTATTACATCCAGTAATGCCATTTATGAGCGAAGAAATTTTCCAAAAACTATATCATACAGAAGAAAGCATTATGATAGCAAAATGGCCAAAATATAAGAAAGAATGGAATTTTGAAAAAGAAGAAAATGAAATCGAGCAACTAAAAGAAGTCATTGTAGCCATTCGAAATCTAAGAACCACACAAAACATTCATCCTTCAAAAAAATCAAGCTTAATCTTCATTACGAAAGAATTAGCACAAATGATAAAAAAATCAAATGCCATGATAGAAAAACTAGGCTTTGCAAATAACATCGAGGTAAAGCAAGAAAAAGAAAAGATACCAGAAAATGCAACCTCTATTCATACTTCACAAATGGAAGTGATTCTTCCACTTGGTGATTTAATTGAGAAAGAAGCGGAAAAAACAAGATTAGAAGAAGAAATAAAAAAATTAGAAGCAGAAGTACAAAGAGCAGACAAAATGCTTTCTAACCAAGGCTTTATTAGCAAAGCACCAACGGAAAAAGTAGAAGAAGAGAGACAAAAATTAAGGAAATACCAAGATTTATTACAAAAAGCCAAAGAAAGTTTAAATGCATTATTAAAATAAAAAAATGAGATTTTTGGGACGGACTCAAAAATCTCATTTTTTTCACAACAAAAAACTAGACTGTGAATTTTCACAGTCTGTTTTCGTGTTAAATGGAAAGATGCAAAGCAATATCATTTTCATCATAGACTAAAGCATGGGTATTCCAAAAGTCTACAGACCTTTGATACTCCTCATAGTTTAAATTAGGATTTTTTTCCCAACTTGACTTATAATAAAAATGAAAGTCCCAAGGTTCTGGTTCGCCTTCTCCAATATAAGTAGAAAGAAGAATATAGTCTTCAGCTCCTATCTGTTTTAACAAAACAGTAAGAAGGGATGAATTAGAAGGCACTTTATTTCTTACCATAGGAGTAGGGCCACGCTTTTTTTTACGGATGACATAAACGATATCATCCTCCTTTGATACTTCAACGTAATGAGATTTACCAATGATATATTTCATATCAATGACTTCTTTATGAAATATATCATGAGGGGCTAATTTTGATAAAGCCTCTAACAACACCTCTTTTGATACGTCTTTATGCCAATGACTGGGGAACCGATCATATACTTTCTTTCCATTTTGACAAGTTCCGATGAATGCTAATTGTTTCATTTCATCCAATTCTCCTTATGCTATTATATAAAATATATTTCTATTTTATCATCTCTTATATAATTAGTCAAGAAAATAACGTTTCTTACTAAAAAAGGAAAATTACTTTCTCAGCTGTTTTAAGGCTTTATCTAATTTGGTATGCAAAAAAACAAAGGAAGGATCTATTTCTATTTCCATGATTTGTTGCCAATTTGCAACATCATTACGAGAAATAATTCCGTCAATTTGTGTAGGATGATATTTAGCATCAGCAAGTTCTAAATGATTACTTAGCAGTTGTACTTTTACCTCATTACTATCTTGATCTTTGATTTCTTCTGCTACAAAAAATTCTAATTGTGTTAAATGTATACCATCAAAACTAGGTTTTAAAATAGACATAATAGCACCAACGGGAATATCTTCACAATAAGCTGCAAGAAATAAATCTGGCTGATGACGGTAGTAATATTCTAAATAAGAAAGAGCAGTTGTACTTGTCCAATCCTCTTGTGAATTGATATTTAAATGCGCGATAACAAATAAATTAGACAAAATCGATAAATCTTTTTCTCTTACTTCATGAATTGTCATTATCAAATCTCCTTTCTACGACTATATGCTTAGTATGAAACAAAAAAGAAAAAATATGTAAAAGGATGGCAAAAAAAATGTCGAAAACTTTTTATAAATCGTCAAAACTTCCCATTATTTGCTATTGGAAAATAATGGAAAATACAATATAATGGACAAGCAAAGAATGAATAAAAAGGAGGAAAAAAGATTGAATGTAAACTATGAAGCAAATCAAAAAATTTTATTCTTAGAAATAACAGAAGAAATTGACCATCACACAGTAGAAAAAATAAGGAGGAAAGCGGATTATGAAATTACTCGATATATGCCAAGAAAAGTTATATTTGATTTTCATCATGTCACTTTTATGGATAGTGCAGGAATAGGAATGGTACTAGGAAGGTACAAAATGATGAACATGTTAGGAGGAAGTTTAGAACTAATAAATGTTTCTCCTATGTTAAAAAAAATATTTGAAATGAGTGGTATTACGAAAATATGTCCATTAAAGGAAGTTAGTTAAAAATCATACCTAAAATTTGTATTAAGATTAACTTTAAAATAAAAAAGGAGGAAACATGAAAAGTTTATATGAAAACGAGATGAAATTAGAGTTTATTAGCAAATCGAATAATGAGGCTTTTGCTAGAATTAGTGTAGCAGCGTTTGCAGCTCAATTAGACCCAACCATAGAAGAACTTGCTGATATTAAAACAGCTGTTTCAGAGGCAGTTACCAATAGTATTATTCATGGTTATGAAGATACCGAAGGAATTGTCAAAATCAATTGTAAAATCATTGGAAATTCCATTATTATTGAAATTTCGGATACGGGGAAAGGAATTGAAAATATTGAAGAAGCAAGAAAGCCACTCTATACTTCCAAACCAAATTTAGAACGTTCAGGAATGGGCTTTACCATTATGGAAAGTTTCATGGATGAAATAAAAGTGGAATCTATTTTAGGTTTAGGAACCAAGGTAACCATGAAAAAATTAATCAAAAAAGAAGAAGAATCAGAGCAAGATATTGCTAAGGTATTAAGCCAAATAGGAAAACAAGAATAACAAAAGAGGAGAGTCATCTATGGTATATGAAAATAACGTACAAGATATTTTAGATGCTCAAAACGGAAACCAAGAAATAATGACAAAATTAATAGAAGAAAATAATGGACTTATTTGGAGCATAGTAAAAAGATTTAGAGAAAGGGGATATGAATTAGAAGATTTGTATCAAATAGGATGTATGGGTTTTGTAAAATCGATTAAACGATTTGATTCTTCTTTTGAAGTAAAACTTTCAACCTATGCAGTTCCTTATATTTTAGGAGAAATTAAACGCTTTCTTCGTGATGATGGAAGTATTAAAGTAAGTCGTAGTATAAAGGAATTAGCAATGAAAATTCGAGACATACAAAACAAACAGTTAAAAGAAAAAGGGGAAGAAATTACCATTCATGAAATGGCAAAACAATTAAAAGTATCGAAAGAAGAAATAGCATTAGCCTTAGATTCTTTAAAACCAACGGTTTCTATTTATGAAAATAGCTATACCAATGATGAAGGAGGAATTTCTTTTCTAGATACGTTAAGCTCTAATGTAGATGAAGCAGAGCAAGTAGTTAGTAAAATTGCCATTAAAGAAATGATAGAAAACTTAGAAGAACGAGAAAAACAAATTATTTTACTTCGTTATTATAAAAATAAAACCCAAATGGAAGTAGCTAAAATTTTAGGAATCAGTCAAGTGCAAGTTTCTAGAATTGAGAAAAAAATATTACATTCTATGAAAGTAAAATTAGTATAGCCAAAGAGGAAAGGAGAACATAGCATGAAAAAAATCGTAAGTTATATTTTGGTATTTGTAATTGTATGTTTTGCCATTCCTATTCTTTTTACGAAAAAGCAAGAAAAACCAACAATTGCGAATTCTCAAGAAGAAAACAATCCTCCCATAGTAGAAAGTTATGATTATAAGCAATATAATACTGTTGCTTTATGGCATAGTAAAACAAATACGGTAGAAAAGATAGAATTAGATGAGTATTTATACGGGGTAGTATCGGCAGAAATGCCAGCAAGTTTTGAAGAAGAAGCACTAAAAGCACAAGCAGTAGTAGCAAGAACTTATACGATTTACAAAATCATCCATAATGCCAATAAACATGAAGGAGCGACAATTTGTGATGATGCTAGTTGCTGTCAAGCATGGATTTCAAAAGAAGATAGACTGGCAAAATGGGAAGAACAGGAGAGAGACAGTAACTGGAATAAAATTGTAAATGCGGTAGATACTACAAAAGGAAAAATGATAACTTATCAAGGAGAACCTATTAATGCTTTTTTTCATTCCAATAGCGGAGGAAAAACAGAAACTACGTTAAATGTTTGGGGAGGAGATGATTACCCTTATTTACAGTCAGTAGCCACTTCAGGAGAAGAGGCATATAGCCAATATCAATCAGAGGTAATACTAACAAAACAAACCTTTATTGATAAAATAAAAGAAAAACATAGTGATTTTGAAATTGATTTTTCACAGGAAAATGCGATTCAAATTTTAGAATATACAGAAGCAGGCAGAGTAAAAACTATTCGCATGGGGAATAAAGAATTTTCTGGAGTAGAAGTAAGAAGTCTACTCAATTTGAAATCTGCTAATTTTACCGTAGAAATACAAGAAGAAAATATTAAATTTTCGGTCATAGGGTATGGTCATGGGGTAGGAATGAGCCAAACAGGAGCAGATAGTATGGCAAAGCAAGGAAGTAATTACGAAGAAATTATCAAGCATTTTTATACAGGAGTGGAAATAGTCAATATATAATGTTTTAAAAAATGAGTGGTATAAAAAGGTAAAAAGAGGAAACAATTTAACTAAAGAAAAAAGGAAAGGAGAAAAAATACATGAGACGAAATAATAGGAGACAATTTGATGAAGAAAGGGAAACCAATAAAATTGTGATGATTTCCTTTTCTGTTTTAGTAATGGCGATTCTTGCTTTTGTTATTACTTTTGTTCTTTATCGTAATTACTTAAACAAACAAGCTGATTTAGCCGAATTTGGTTCCTCTATTACCGATTTAGGAAAAGTAAATGAGCAAACCTCTTCAGAGGCAAGTACTAGTATGGGAAAAACAGTTAATGAAATGCAAGAGGAAAGCAATAGAACAACAAATGAAGTAACAAATGAAACAAATACAGAAAAAGTTGCCATCAATACTTCTCATATGGAAAAAGAAAGTGTCAACACGCAAACACAAGAACCAAGCCAGCCAGCGCAACCAGCTAGTAACAAAGAGGAAAAAGTACCAGACCCTACATTTATAAAACCAGTAGAAGGAGAGGTAATGACCGAATTTGCCAAAGATACCTTAGTCTATTCCAATACGTTACAAGAATGGGTAACACATCAGGGAATTGATTTAAAAGCAGATAAAACAACTGTAGTAAAAGCATCGGCAGAGGGAACCATAAAGTCAATAAAAAATGACCCACGTTATGGTATTACCGTTGTAATAGAGCATGTAAATGGCTATAGCACAATTTATTCTAATTTATTAACAGCAGAGTTTGTCAAAGAAGGAGAAAGCATAAAACAAGGAGACACAATAGGAACCGTAGGAAATACAGCAACTTTTGAAATTGCAGACGATTCTCATTTACATTTTGAAATAACAAAAGGCGGAGAATACGTAGACCCAAATTTATATTTAAAATAAACACTAGGGACGCCCCTTTTCGTTCCATTTTGGAAGGAAAAGAAGTGTCCCTTGTTCTTACTTTTTACTATCCATAATATATTGATGAAAAGCGGTTGTTACATCATAATTTGCTTGAATTTCATCTGTACTTAATGCTTTATTATAAATTCTAGTAGAGTAGCATAAACCTTTTAAGTAACACCAATTTGGACCAGGAGAACCACCAAAAGTGCATCTTCCTAATTCTAAATAATGAAGTGCTTTTGAAATTTCAACAAATTTTTCATAAACATCTTTGTATAACCACCCTTTAACTTCTTTTCTTTCTCCATCTATATAAGTGTACAATGATTGTGTTATTTTATCATCACCTTTATTTTCAATTGTTATCGTAAGATAGATATCTTTATTAAAAATATCTCCTATGTTTCTTGCTTGACTCCACGGATCACTTGAACTCTTATCCCATTCTCCATAAGTTCTATTACGTCCATTTTCTATATTGATAGGATCAATTAGTCTATAAAAAAGAAGGGAATTGCGTTGCAAATATAAAAATCTTGTATCACAATGCATACTATAGTTTCCATCCCAAAGTCCAAATAATCCACAGCAGCTACTATGGTCAGAATTTTCTTGTAGGGTTGATGTTGCTGCAACTTGCCCTGTTATTTTTCCATAAAACTCAAAGGTTAATCCTTTTGAAAAATCAAAACCGTTTTCATTATATATCTCTATATAATTATTTCCATTAAAATTAAAGGCTCCTGTTTTTTCATCTAAATATTCATTTATCATTTCTGATTTTTGTCTATCATATCCACCAACATAAGTTGTTACATTTTTTCCCTTTTCAGTTTCATATGCTTGTTTTCTCTTTTCTACGGTATCATATTGTTGAGCATCATAATAATATAATGTTGCATTGTTTCCCCATGACGATTTATCTAGTCCTACATTTGCTGAATCTAAATTAAATACGGGATTGTCTACTGCTATTGTGGATTGATAGGAAAATTTATCATAAGTATTATCTTCTAATTGTATGATTTCTCCAGTTTCATAATTGATTAGCCAATGGTATTGTGCTTTACCATAACCACTTAATTCTGTTCCTTTTTCTACGTAATTCCAATTTGTTCCGTAAGTAGTATTATCTTTTGTTACGATATTCCATTTACTGCTATTATCTAAATTTCTATCGTACAATATTTCTCCTAATTTTTCAGTAGTTAGATTGTCTGTCGATTTTTCTAATTGCACTAATAATACATTTTGCTCTAAATATTCTTTTTCGCTTGCTATGGTATAAGTTTCTCTTGCTCCAATTGCTCTTTTAAAGATGCCATCTTCTCCTAACACCAAATTAATACTTACTCCTGCTAAAATAATTAATACAATAATGGTAATTACTAAAGCTACTAACGTAATTCCTCTACTATGTTTCATTCTCTTGTTTTTGCTAATGACTAAGTTCTTTTTTTCCTCTTTGTCTTTCTTCATTTTTTCCCTTTTCCTCCTTTGTGTCTTTTAAAGTTCTTTTTTCTCTTAGTTTTCTTTTTTTCTGCTTTTTTATACTAATTTTTCCTTTTTTGTAAAATGAATATTATGTTTATAAGTTAATACTATTTGCGTTTTCATTTTACTATTCTTTTACCTCTTAGTCAAGTAGTTTTTCTTTTCTCCTGTGAATATTATGAAAAACAAAGATAGTTTTTTATTCACTCTATATTGTTTTTTTTATTTTTGCATGATACTATTAAGAAGATAAAGAAGGAAGCAAAGAAAGGAAGCAAAAAATGGCAAAACTAACATGGACCAAAGAGCAAAGACAAGCAATTGAAAAAGAAGGATGTAATTTATTAGTAGCAGCTGCTGCACGGAAGTGGAAAAACAGCGGTATTAGTAGAGCGCATTATTCATAAAATCATAGAGGAAAAAATAGATATAGACCAAATCTTAGTTGTTACTTTTACGAATGCAGCGGCTTCTGAAATGAGAGAAAGAATTTTAGAAGCGATTTATCAAAAAATAGACGAAAATCCAAACGATAGCCATTTACAAAAGCAAATTACACTTCTCAATAAAGCAAGTATTTGTACCATTCATTCTTTCTGTTTAGATGTAATCCGTAATTATTTCTATGAAATTGATTTACCAGCCAATTTTCAAATTGGAGATAACACAGAAATGGAACTCCTAAAACAAGAAGCATTAGAAGAGTTACTAGAGGAAAAATATGAACAAAAAGAAGAATCATTTTTAGCATTAGTAGATACTTATGCAACTTATCGAGGAGACGAAGATTTAAAAGAATTAATACTAAGAATAGAAACAAAAATTCAAAGCCATCCATTTCCAAAAGAATGGTTAGAAGAAAAAGTAGAAATGTTTCATAGACAAGAAAAACTAGACCAAGATTTTTCACAAACCATATGGGGAAAATTATTATTACAAGAACTAAAAGAAGAAATCGTAGAAAACAGGTTAAAACTAGAAAAAATACAACAAAATTTAAGAAAATATCCAGAATTAGAAAAATATAGAGTTACTATTTTGAAAGACCAAGAACAATTAAAAAACATAGAAACCATCATGGAGCAAAAAGAAAATACATGGGAAAAAGTATATCATGAGATTCAAAATTTACAATTTGAAAAATGGCCAATAGATAAAAAAGTCAACCTTGCTTATAAAGAAGAAGCAAAACAGATGCGAGATAAAATAAAAAAATCAATCCAAGAAATAGCAAAAAAGACGATGCTAAATTCTTCGAAAGAAGCAAATCAATCTATTAGTGATATATACCCTCTTTTGGTAAGTTTAAAAAATTTAGTAATAGAATTTGAAGAAAAATATCGCGATAAAAAAAGAGAAAAAAATCGTATTGATTTTCACGATATTGAACATTATGCATTACAAATTTTAGTGGAAAAGAAAGAAGACGGAAAAATTTTACCAAGTACGATTGCCAAAGACTTACAGGAAAAATTTAAAGAAATTGCAATTGATGAATATCAAGATAGTAATTTAGTGCAAGAATATATTTTAACGAGTGTTTCCAAACAAAACAATATGTTTATGGTAGGAGATATCAAACAAAGTATTTATCGTTTTCGTGAGGCAAGACCAGAATTATTTTTGGAAAAATATAAGCAATATGAGTTACTAGAAGAACAAGAAATATCTCAAGACATCTGTACAAAAGAAAAACAAAAAATAAAATTATTTCAAAATTTCCGTAGTAGGAAAGAAGTACTTGATTTATGCAACTGGTTATTTACCAACATAATGAGTGAAAAATTAGGAGATATAGAATATCAAAAAGAAGAATATTTAAATTTCGGGGCAAGTTATGAAGAAGAAGCAGATCGACTACCAGAATTACATATTTTAGATTTAGCAGAAAAAGAAGAACCTTTTTTAAAAAACGAGCAAGAGGAAACAGAAGAAAGTAATGAGAAAATCATAGAGAAAAATGCAGAAGAAGCAAAAATGGTAGCAGATCGTATTGAGGAACTATTCAAGCAAAATTTTATGGTACAAGATAAAACGCTTAGAAAACGAAAAATTACCTATCGAGATATTGTTATTTTACTTCGCTCTACAGCTAATATAGCACCTATTTATGAAAAAGAATTAGCAAGTAGACAGTTCCCTGTTTTTTGTGATACTTCTTCCCAATATTTAGAGACAACAGAAATTCAAACCATATTAGCCCTACTAAAAATCATTGATAATCCTATGCAAGACATTCCTTTGGTGCAAGTATTGCGTTCCCCAATTGGTAATTTTACAGATAATGATTTAATTGAAATTCGTATGGCAGATGAAAAAGGCTATTTCTATGAAGCATTATTAAAGAAAAGAATTTCTGCAGAAGGACAATTAAAAAACAAAATAGAAACAATAGTAAATGCTTTAGAAAAATGGCAAGTGCAAGAAAAAGAACTGCCATTAAATGAGTTAATTTGGAAAATATATAGGGATACTAATTATTATCATTATGTAGGTCTTCTTAGTAATGGCGCTTTAAGACAAGCCAATTTAAAAATGTTGTTTGAAAGAGCAAAACAATACGAATCAGCAAGTTTTAAAGGACTATACCATTTTCTTCATTTTATGGATCGTTTACATTTCAGCAATACGGATTTATCTTCGGCTAAAATGGTAGGAGAAAAGGATAATGTCATTCGTATTATGAGTATTCATAAAAGTAAAGGATTAGAATTTCCAGTAGTATTTTTGTGCAATAGTGGAAAAAAGTTTAATAGACAAGATTTAAATGAAACTATTTTAGTACATCAAGAATTGGGCTTTGGCCCAGAGTATATTGACTATCATAATCATATTCAATATTCTACTCTACCAAAAGAAGCAATGAAGCTACAATTGGAAAAAGAAATGATAGCTGAGGAAATGCGTGTATTATATGTGGCTTTAACAAGAGCAAAAGAAAAATTAATCATCACTGGTACCTGTAAAGATTTTGATAAAATGGAACGAGAAAAACAAGAATTACTTGCATTATATCAGCAAGAAGACAAAGGAAAATTACCAGAAAGGTTATTGAAAAAATATGCGTCATATTTAGACTGGCTACTTTTGTTATTAGAAAAAGAACCAAAACAAACAAAAATCAATTATTTTATTCATAAAGTGCAAGAAAGACAAGAAGAAAAAAGCCAAGTAGAAGAAGTAGAAAGAGTGACAAAAGAAGAAAAAAAGGGAAAAAAAGAAGAAATACAAAAAATAAAACAAGAATTAGAATGGAAATACCCATATCTTATTTCTTCTCAAATTCCAAGTAAAACTTCCGTAAGCAAACTAAAAGAAGAAAAACAACAAGAAAGTGAAGAAGTAGAATTAATAGAATTGTTGGGCAAAAAAGAACATACAATGAACATTCCTAATTTTGCAAAGAAAGAGGCAAAAAGTATTCCAAACAGTAGAAAGGGTACTTTAGTTCACTTATGTTTGCAAAAGTTAGATAGTGCAAAAGAATATACAGAAAGTGACTTACAAGATTTAATAGAAGAATTAGTTAAAAAAGAAATAATTTCGCAAGAAGAGGCAGAGTCAATTCCTATTATAGCATTATCACAATATTTAAAATCAAATCTATGGAAGGAATTAAAAGAGGCCAAAGAAATACACAAAGAAGAGCCATTTTATATGCAAATTTCAGCCAATAGAGTAAACGAAAATTATCCAAAAGAAGAAATGATTTTATTGCAAGGTGTGATGGATTTATACTATATCAATAAAAATAATGAACTCATTTTAGTTGATTATAAAACAGATTATGCAAAGAAAGGTGACGAGCAAAAATTAACGGAAAAATATAAAGAACAATTAAATTTATATCAAGAAGCGTTAGAAAAAGCACAAAAACGCAAAGTGGATAAAGTAATCATCTATTCCACTTGGCTTGGAGAAATTAGAATGAAATAGAATGATAGAGTGGAAAGATTTGGGACGCATCCAAATCTTTCCAAAATCTTTCTAAAAAAAAAAGAACCCCTCACTTATTAAAGTGAGGGGATTCCTTTCACGGAAGGCTACCGTGATTTGCAGTCTTAAACTGCACAGCCGCATAATGTTTTACTTTGAAGTGTAATTTTTCTTCATTTTTTTGTTGTTGTTTTTTCTCCTTTTTTTAGAAACAAACTTTTTTACTTTTTTGAATTACACCGGCCTAATGATATCAGAGCCGGCAAGCGATAAGTACACCTTAAAAAAATACTTTGGCTATACAAAGCCACTGGGAAACATCCGCATTTTTGTTTTCATGGATTTTTCCTCCGCCACCCGGTTTTTTGGTTCCGCGCCATCTGCGCGATTCACATTTTTTCGCGCCATCTGCACGAATTGCACTTTCCGCGCCATCTGCGCGGTTCACATTTCCGTGCCTCGCGCGGTTTACATTTTTTCGCGCCATCTGCGCGATTCACATTTTCGCGCCATCTGCGCGATTCACATTTCCGCGCCATCTGCGCAAAATTTTTGGTTGCCTGCTACTCTACGAAATAGCATCCTCTTTACGTCACGTTATAGTGAGCGTATTTGCTACGTAAGCGCAGGCGCCAGCCGCGATCTACTTTTTCATACTAGTCGTTGCAGTGGGTCCTCTGGTCATAGTTTGTCCTCCATTATAGGGTTCTACAAAAAAATGGTTTCGCTTGCATAACACTAGGTGTGTTATGTAGCAGTTACTACAAGTTCCATTTGGAACTTACATTCTTATTTTAACACAATACTTTACATAAGTCAAGTACTATTTAGAAAAAATTTTAAAAAAATGAAAAGAATAGAAATAAATACTTGAAAACAAAGATACTTTGGTATAAAATAACAGTGTTAAAACAATAATAAGCATAGGGAAACTAGAAATTAACGTTCTCTATGTGAAAAGGAGGAAAAGAAAAATGAGTGTAAAAATAGGAATTAATGGTTTTGGAAGAATTGGAAATTTAGCTTTCCAAGCAGCTCTAAAAAAAGAAGAAGTAGAGGTAGTAGCAATTAACGACCCATTTATTACAGCAGATTATATGGCATATATGGTAAAATATGATACCGTTCATGGAAAATTTGAAGGAAAAGTAGCAAGCAAAGAAAATACTTTAATAGTAAATGGAAAAGAAATAAAAGTTTATAATGAAATGGATCCAAGTAACATTCCTTGGGGAAAAGACGGAGTAGATTACGTATTAGAATGTTCTGGTGTATTTACTACAATAGAAAAAGCAGAAGCACATTTAAAAGGAGGAGCAAAGAAAGTTATTATTAGTGCACCTTCTAAAGATGCGCCAATGTTTGTTATGGGGGTAAACCATACAAGTTATGACCCAAGCATGAATATTGTTTCAAATGCATCTTGCACAACAAACTGCTTAGCACCTTTAGCAAAAGTAATTAACGACCATTTTGGTATCGTAGATGGTTTAATGACAACGGTTCACTCTACCACAGCAACCCAAAAAACAGTAGATGGTGCATCGAAAAAAGATTGGAGAGGTGGCCGTGCAGCATCCGCTAACATCATTCCATCTTCTACTGGAGCTGCAAAAGCCGTAGGAAAAGTAATTCCAGAATTAAATGGAAAATTAACCGGTATGGCATTTAGAGTACCAACTGTGGATGTTTCTGTTGTAGATTTAACTTGTAACTTAGCAAAACCTACTACGATGGAAGAAATTTGCAAAGTAATGAAAGAAGCATCGGAAAACGAAATGAAAGGGATTATTGAATATACAGAAGATGCTGTTGTATCTTCCGATTTCATTAGTGATGAACATACATCTATTTTTGATGCAACTGCAGGAATTCAATTAACAGATACTTTTGTAAAATTAATTGCATGGTATGATAATGAATGGGGTTATTCAAATAAATTAGTAGATTTAGCTGTTTATATTGCTTCAAGAAGCTAAAAATCAGGAGGTAACTATGAATAAAAAAACCGTTAAAGATATTGATTTAAAAGGAAAGAAAGTATTTGTTCGTTGCGACTTTAATGTGCCACTAGATGAACAAGGAAATATTACAGATAATAGAAGAATTGTAGGAGCGTTACCTACCATAAAATATCTATTAGAGCAAAATTGTAAAATTATTTTATCTTCTCACTTAGGAAGACCAAAGGGAGAATTTAAAAAAGAATTTTCTTTAGAGCCTGTTGCAAAAGAATTATCTAGATTGTTAGGAAAAGAAGTTAAACTTGCAAAAGACGTAACAGGAGAATCTGCGAAAGAACTTACCCAAAATATGAAAGAACAAGAAATTGTTCTATTAGAAAATGTACGTTTTGATGCAAGAGAAGAAAAAAATGACGAAAGTCTATCCAAAGAATTTGCTGATATGGCAGAAGTATTTGTTAACGATGCTTTTGGAACGGCTCATAGAGCACATAGTTCTACAGCGGGCGTAGCAAACTTTTTGCCAGCCGTATCTGGTTTCCTAATTGAAAAAGAACTAAACTTTTTAGGAAACGCTTTAGAAAATCCTAAAAGACCATTTGTAGCTATTTTAGGAGGAAAGAAAGTATCAGATAAAATTGGTGTAATTGATAGTTTACTAGAAAAAGTAGATACCTTAATGATTGGTGGAGGAATGGCTTATACCTTCTTTAAATCAATGGGATACAATGTAGGAAATTCTATTTGCGAGGAAGATAAACTAGAGTTAGCACAAAGTTTAATCCAAAAAGCAAAAGAAAAAAAGGTAAAATTAGTTCTTCCAGTAGATAATGTGATTGCCGATGAATTTAGTGCAGATGCCAATAGCAAAGTAATTGATTCGGATGAAATTCCAGATGGCTGGGAAGGTTTAGATATTGGTCCAAAAACAGTAGAATTATTTAAACAAGAATTACAAAAAGCAAAAACTGTTATTTGGAATGGCCCAGTAGGATTATCGGAATACGAAAAATTTGCCAATGGTACAAGAGAACTTGCAAGAGCATTAGCAAATTTAAAAGACGCCGTTACCATTATTGGTGGTGGAGATTCAGCAGCAGCCATTGAAAAAATGGGACTTTCGGATAAAATGACTCATATTTCTACTGGTGGAGGAGCTTCTTTAGAATTCTTAGAAGGAAAAAAACTACCAGGCATTGAATGCTTACAAGATAAAGAGTAAACCTGGCACGGGACATATCAAAAGAGAAAACGAAAAGCAAGGAGAACGAGTATGCGAAAAAAAGTAATTGCGGGAAACTGGAAAATGAACATGCTTCCAAACGAAGCAATGAATTTTATAAACAACTTAGAGCCAATAGCAAAAAATGCAAAGTGTGATGTTATTTTATGCGTTCCTTATACCGATTTATTTTATAGTTTATTAACCGCACAAAATACTAATATTAAAATTGGAGCACAGAACATGCATTGGGAAGAAAAAGGAGCTTATACGGGAGAAATTGCTCCCAAAATGCTAGAATGTATTAACGTAAAATATGTTATTATAGGGCATTCCGAAAGAAGACAATATTTTGCAGAAACAGATGAAACGGTCAATAAAAAAATAAAAGCAGCAATCAAACATCACTTAATTCCTATTGTTTGTGTAGGGGAAACCTTAAAACAAAGAGATTTAGGCTTAGCAGAGGAAGTAATTACCCAACAAACAGAGCTTGCTTTAGAAGGGTTAAACAAAGAACAAGTAGAAAATATCATCATTGCCTATGAACCAATTTGGGCCATTGGAACAGGAAAAGTTGCAACCAAAGAAGATGCGAATAACGCCATTAAACAAATACGAAACAAAATTGCTTCCTTATATGGCGAAGAAACCAGCCAAAATATGACGATTCTTTATGGGGGAAGTGTGAATGCACAAAATGCAAAAGAATTATTTTCTACTTCCGATATTGATGGTGGCTTAGTAGGGGGAGCAAGCTTAAAAGTAGAAGAATTTGAGAAAATCATAAATGCTATATAAAACTAGCGCGGAACATATCTCAAAATTGGCTAACAAGAGAAAGAAAGAGGTAAAACAAAATGAAAAATAAATTAACAATGCTCATGATATTAGATGGATTTGGAGAAAATGAAAACGAAAAAGCAAATGCAGTAAAATTAGCTAATACTCCTAATATTGATAGATTAATGAAAACATGCCCAACCACAGAGATTCATACTAGTGGTTTAGATGTGGGACTTCCAGAAGGACAAATGGGAAATTCAGAAGTAGGTCATACGAATATTGGAGCAGGGAGAATTGTTTATCAAGAACTAACACGAATCACAAAATCAATTGAAGAAGGAGATTTCTTTAGCAATATAGAATTTAATAAAGCGATTGAAAATTGCAAAAAATATCATTCTAAATTGCATGTGATGGGCTTACTATCCGATGGGGGAGTACATAGCCACATCCGTCATTTATTCGCTCTTTTAGAACTAGCTAAAAGAAAAGATTTTGAAGAAGTATATGTTCATTGCTTTATGGATGGAAGAGATACACCACCTACTTCTGGAGAAACTTATATAGCAGAGTTAGAAGAAAAAATGAAAGAAAAAGGGGTAGGAAAAATTGCTACTATTTCAGGAAGATTCTATGCTATGGATAGAGATAAAAGATGGCAAAGAGTACAAAAAGCCTACGATGCTTTAGTAAAAGGAGAAGGAAGAAAGGCAACCTCTAGTATATCTGCCATTGAAAGTTCTTATCAAGAAGAAGTATTTGATGAGTTTATTGAACCAACGGTTATTATGAATAACGATAAACCAATTGCTACCATTAGCGAACATGACTCTGTCATTTTCTTCAATTTTAGACCAGATCGTGCTAGAGAAATAACAAGAACTTTAGTAGACCCAGAATTTCATGAATTTGATGCCAAAAAAGATTTGAGTTTATATTATGTATGTATGACAAGTTATGATGAAACCATGCCAAATGTACACATTGCCTTCCAAAAAGAAGAATTAGTCAATACCTTTGGAGAATATATTGCAAAGCACGGATTAAAACAATTAAGAATTGCAGAAACCGAAAAATATGCTCACGTTACTTTCTTCTTTAACGGTGGAGAAGAAAAACAATATGAAGGAGAAGATCGAATATTAGTACCATCTCCAAAAGTAGAAACTTATAACTTACAACCAGAAATGAGTGCCTATGAAGTCACAGAAAAAGTAGTAGAAGCAATTAACTCACAAAACTATGATTGTATTATCTTAAACTATGCAAACCCAGATATGGTAGGACATACAGGAAGTTTAGAAGCGGCTATTAAAGCCATTGAAACAGTAGATGAGTGTGTAGGAAAAGTAGTAGAAGCGGTAGAAAAACAAAATGGTGTATTATTAATTACAGCAGACCATGGTAATGCGGAACAAATGATAGATTACAAAACAGGAGAGCCACATACAGCCCATACTACAAATCCTGTACCACTAATGTTGGTAGGAATGCAAAATGTCAAATTGAGACAAGGAAGACTAGCAGATTTAGCACCAACTATGCTTGCTATTATGAAACTTCCAAAACCACAAGAAATGACAGGAGAAAGTTTAATAATTGAATAAAAAAGCAAAAAGCAAAGGTCGTAGTAAAATCTTTGTTTTTTTGCATAAGATAAAAGGGGAAAAGGAATGTTAAATGGAATAAAGGTAAAAAGGATTTATTCGCAAATACAAAACCAATTATTTTATATGATACCAGAAAAATGGGATAAAATTTATTTATATGCGGCAGTAATAGAAAAAATCAATCATTTAGAAACAGGAGAAATGTTTTTTTATTACTATCCAAAAGGTTTATTAAAGAAAAATCCAGTAAATGTTTATGAGGTTCCTTCTAAATTTAATGTCGATGAGGAAGCTTATATGAAACTAGTAAATGAGTTGTATGATACGATTCAATCATTAAGAAAAGAATTTGAAAAAGCAGGCGAAAAGCTTTGGACCAATTTAACCATTTCCATTGAAAATTTTAAATTTCATATTGAATATGATTATGAAGATTTGGAAAAATCTTATTATTCTAGTTATGATCGACATATTATATGGCAATATAAATATTTAGATTTACCAATGGAAAGGTTATCGAAAAAAGATAGAAAAATGTTAGAAAGTTACATAGCAGAAGAACAATTTCAAAACAGAGAAACAAAAAGCCATATGGAAAATATGTATCAAAAAAACATCCATAATATAGTAGAGTATAATCAAGTAGAAACGCCTTCTCAGGAACCAAAAGATCAAAATTCAGAGAATCAAACAATAGAACAAATTCAGGAAGAAAAGACATTAGATAAATATGAATTATATAAAAGAAAAAAAGCAGAACCATCCTTAGATAAATATGAGCTATATAAAAGAAAAAAAGAAAAAGAAAAACAAAAAGAAAAAGAACAAAATGAAGAATTCATAAGTAGTATAGAGAAAAAAGAAGAAACCAAAAATCAAATCTTAAAATTTTAAAACCTAGATGAAAAAATATTTCATGTAGGTTTTTTATATGAATCAAAACTTCTAATAAAAGTATTGACGTAAAAATAAAGAAATAGTAAAATAAAAAAAACGGTAGTAGAAACTTATCAACATAAAATATTTGCGAATGAAAAAACAAAAGTGGTATAAAAAGAGAAAGAAAAAAGAACACTAAAAGAAACAAAGGAGGAATACGCAAGATGAGAGAAAATTTACAAAGAAGTAAAATAAAAAGAGATGAACATAGCAAAGGAATTACTTTAGTAGCATTTGCTATTAGTACAAAATGCGTTTGATATGAGAAAAGAGCTTGAAAGCCATGTAAGAGAAGGAAAAAACAGAGAAAGATTTAAGAGTGTAGAAGTAAAAGTTTATATGGAAATAATGAAAAATTGAATACATATTAAAAAAGTCGATCGAAAGATTGGCTTTTTTTGTCGAAAAAAATAAGGAGGTAAAAATGGAAGAAAAAGACACAATAGACTTTTTAGAAAAGTTAGAAAGGGGAAATTTCTGTACTGTAAATATTCCTATTACTAATAGTCAAAAGATTCCTGTTACTGTTATGTATATGGGAAAAGATGAACTAGGAAGATATAATTTTAGAGATACAGGAAGATTTATAATGTCAAAACATTTCATAGAACAACAAAAAATAAAAGTAAACAGAGATTATAACCAAGAACAAGCTATGGAAATATATTCAAAAGTAAAACTAGAACAAAAAGCAAGAAACCAAAAAGCAAAAAGTAAGGAAAGATAAAATTTTACATTTGTAAATAAGTAACAGAGTTGATATATACAATTTGGAGGTGGAAAAGATGGAAGAACAATATGCTTTAAAATTTGATACAAAAAAACTTTTTAATAGTTCAAGACTGCAACAATATGATGAAGATGGACAAAAGGGTTTTTTAGGTTATTTAATGAAAAATGAAAAAATGGAAATAAAGAACAATAGTATTGTGTTTCCTGATATAACAACAGAAGATAAAATTGAAGAAAAAATAAAGGCATATAATGTAGATACAAGGAAGTTTATAATAAAGAATAAATTGCAAGCATTTTTTGTAGCAAATATTGTGGGAAGTGAAACATACCAAAAAGATTTAGAAAAAGAACTTAATGAATTGAATAAAAATCAAGTAAATGAACAAATCAAACCTAAAATAAAGCCTAGATATAGATAATTTTCATGAAAAGGCAAAGAGTAAATGCCTTTTCTTTTACATAGCCATTTTATAATGGCTTACTTTAATGGAAAGGAGGTTTTTTTATAAATGTCAGAGTGTAGAATCATTGCTATTGCTAACCAAAAGCGGTGGAGTAGGAAAAACAACAACTACTGTAAATTTAGGAGCGGGTCTTGTAAGAAAAGGTAAAAAAGTATTGCTAATTGATACAGATCCACAGGGCGACTTAACAACTTCTTTAGGTTTCAAAAATCAAGATGAAATGGAAATAACAACAAAAAGTTTAATGGAAAAAGTAATCAAAGAACAGCCTATTGAAAAAAATGAGGGAATATTAAAAAATAACGAAGGTTTAGAGCTTGTTCCTGCAAATATAGAACTAGAAGCTTTGGAAGCATCATTAGTTAGTGTTATGAATAGAGAGAATATATTAAAAGGTTATATTGAACAAGTCAAAGATAATTACGATTATATACTTATAGATTGTAAGCCGTCTTTAGGACTTCTACCTATAAATGCTCTAGCTTCTGCTGATGGTGTTATTATTCCAGTACAAGCACAATATTTGCCATTAAAGGGAATGACGCAACTAATCCAAACAATACAAAAAATTAAAGTAATGATAAACCCAAAACTGAAAATTGATGGAGTTTTACTTACTATTGCAGATATGCAGACAAAATTAGCAAAAGCTACAGTTGAAGCATTAAAAAGTAACTATGGAAGTAAAATAAAAATTTACAATACAATAATTCCAATGGGAATAAAAGCCGCGGAAGGTAGTGTGCAAGGCAAAAGTGTATATGCTTATGACAAATCTAGTAAGCCAGCAAAGGCTTATGAAGAATTTACAAAGGAGGTGTTGAAAGATAGCGAAAGACATAGAAATAGACATTCCGAGTGTAGATAAGTTGTTCAACTTTAGTACAGATAATGGACAAAGAGAAACAGTCGTCATGATCCCAATAGACCAAATATCTAATTTTCCTAACCACCCATATAGGGTTGAAGATGATGAAGAATTAGAGTTGATGAAAGAAAGCATTAAAGAAAGAGGAGTAAAACAACCAGTAATCGTAAGAAAAAAAGAAGATGGCGGTTATGAAATGGTGTCAGGACATAGGAGAAAACTTGCTAGTGAACTTGTAGGCTTAAAAGAAATACCAGGCATTATTAGAGATTTATCAAAAGACGAAGCGACAATACTAATGGTGGATAGTAATATTCAAAGAGAAAAAGTATTAGCAAGCGAAAAAGCATTTGCATATAAAATGAAAATGGATGCGTTAAGTCATCAAGGTAAAAAAGAAACTTCTCGACAAGTTGGCGAGAAGTTAGTAAGTGCTGATTTAGTTGGTAAGGAAAGCGGAGATAGTGGTAGACAAGTTCAAAGGTATATTAGACTAACCGAGCTAATAAAAGAAATACTAGACATGGTCGATACAGGAAAAATAGCATTTAATCCAGCGGTAGAAATTTCATACCTAACTCATGATGAACAGCATGTATTGTTAAGTTGTATGAACATGTATCAATCAACACCATCACAATCGCAAGCAATACACTTAAAGAAATTAAGCCAAAGTAAAAAGCTAACACCAGACAAAATAGAAGAAATTATGGAAGAACAAAAACCTAATCAGAAAGATAGGTATAATATCAATTATGATAGGTTTGCAAAATATCTTCCAAGAGATATTGTAACAGTACAAGAAGTAGAAGATTTTTTATTTAAGTGTGTAGAAGAACATTACAAAAGAGAAAAACAAAGAGAAATGATAAGGTAAAAGTGGGAGTACATTTATCATCAAAATTTGTGTAAATATAGTAATAAATTTGTAATCGCACACTTGAAAGTAGTAACAATAAGCAGTAAAATGAACTCAAAAAGGAGATGTGTTATTATGAGTAAAGTAAAGAAATTAGTTATTTGTATTTTATCAGTAGTGTTAATACTAATTGTTTTTATATTTGTCAAAAGTAAATATTCAACTCAAACAATAGGAAAAGAAACAATAAATGAAGTATCTAATGTAATTCAAAATGATACAATAGAAAATGACAAAGAAAATAAAGTAGAAAATACAATACAGGATGTTGCTAATGAAGAAGTAACAGAGAAAGTTGAAAATGAAGAAACAAAAAAAACTACGAATATTGTAAATAATAAACAAGTGGTGGAAGAAGAAAAAAAGGAAACAGTAAAAACAGATAATAAGAAAAACACAGAACAACAACAACCTGTTACCAAAAAAGAAAATACTACTCCAACTCAACAAAAAGAAGTTGAAAAAACAGAAACTACATCAGAAGATAAAACACAATCAGAGATAGTAAAAGAAGAAAAGGAAAAAGTTGAAAAGTGTACCAATTCAAATAATCATGGTATAGAAGCAGGAAATACTGGAAAATGGTATAATACAAAAGGCGAAGCGGTTGCAATATATGATAAACTAACCAATGACTTGGGGCAACAATGGGAAAAGTTTGAAATAAGTGATGAATATTATGAAGAACATTGTCCATTTGGCTATGAGGTTTGGACATGCCCATTTTGTGGAAAATGGACTATAAATTATTATTATAACTAAAAGAAAATAATTGAATAATTAAATTATAAGAGCAAGTTTGACTATTAAACTTGTTCTTTTTTTGTGAAAAAAGGAGGAAATAAAAGTGTTGAAATTAGTTAAAAATAAAATTTCAAAGAAAATTGTAGCACTTGTATTGTTAATCTTAACAATTTTTAGTGTTACACAACCAATTTTTGCAGCTTCTGGTACAGGAAGCTGGGTTGGAGGACAATTTGACTCTGGCATGAAAACAACAGATTATAGAAATTCTGATTTAGGAATTTTAATTAGAAGATTATATAATACAAAAACGCAAGAGTGGAAAACGGTATTTTGCGCACAACATAGAGTAGATTTTGTTACAGGAAGTGCATATAATGGAAGATACTATACTCCAACAAATGATAATATAAAACAAGCATGTAAAGTGGCATACCTAGGGTGGTATAAAGATTACCCTGACTACATTGTAAATGGTGGAATACTTAGTGAAGATATGAAATGGGTAAAACAACAATATGTATTTACACAACAAATGATTTGGGAAGTATTAGGACAAACTAATTCGACCTTCCTTGATCCAACTGTTCAAAGTGATTATGTATCATTTAAAACTGATATAAATAATAAAATAAATACTATGCAAACAAGACCAAGTTTTAATAACACAACAATAACACTTGAAGCAGGAGAAACAAAAACAATAACAGATACTAATGGTGTATTATCACAATATAAAAGTATAGATAAAACCGTAGATGGAATTAGATTTGTTCACAACAAAGGCGAAAATACAATGAACATAACTGTAAGTATTGATTGTGAATTAGAACAATATAGAGTATCAGATGCAACAATGAAATCATGGGGACTAATAAAAGAAGGAACAGAAGATAAAGACACAACAGTTTACTTTGAATTTGAAGATGATGTTCAAGACCAATTATACTCATTAAATTATAATGATCCAGTAACAATGAATATTAGCTTAAAAATTGACCTTACAGGAAGTTTAGAATTATCAAAACTTAATGAAAATGGTGATTTAGTTGATGGAGCAGTTTTCAATATTACAGGACCAAATGGATATAATCAAAATGTTACAGTAACTAGTGGAAAAATAACTATCGATAAGCTAAAAAAAGGAGTTTATACTATAAAAGAGGTATCAGCTCCATATAACTACTTGCTAGATACAAACTCATATAATGTTGAAATTAAAGTAAACCAAAAAGCAACTCAAGCAATAGTTAATGTTGAGCCAACAGGAACTTTCACTTTGATTAAGAAAAATTCTAGTAAAACAGCAAACCTTAAAGGAGCAGAATATAGAATTTGGAATGATAATTATGACCAAACATTTAAAACAAATGATGAAGGAAAAATAGAAGTAAGTGGGTTAAAACTAGGAAAATACTCATACAAAGAAACAAAAGCACCAGAGGGCTACCTTATTGATGAGAAAACCTATTCTTTTGAAATAAAATACAAAGACCAAAATACAGCAGTTATTTATGAATCAGCAGAGAGAACAGATGATGAGCCAACAGGAGAGATTAGCTTAATAAAAACTGATGGAGAAACAGGAAATCAAAATAGAGTAGATAATACTAGCCATCATGGAGATGCGCAAATTAAGGGAGCAGTATATACTTTATATGCTAAAACAGATATTTATAATAAAGCAAAAACAATAAAATATTTTGATAAAGACGATTCTATCGCAACTTACACTTTTAATGAGTACGGAGTTGCTAGTATAAAAATTATAAATAATGATACAACTGCACAAATTAGCATAGAAGGAAATACTCTAAAAGGACTTCCATTAGGTAGCTTTTATGCGAAAGAAACAACTGTTCCAAAAGGCTATATGAAAGATGAAAATGTATATGATTATACATTATCATTTAAAGATAATAAAACAAAAGTAGTAAAAGAAGTAGGAACAGTTGTTAATACTGTTGAAAAAGCACCTTTTGAAGTAATTAAGATTAGTACAAACAACAACACAACAGCAGAAACAGTTGAAAATGCAGAATTTACAGCTATACTTTCTAAATATGTAAAATTTTATGGTGGCTTTGACGAAGCAAGAAAACATTTAAGTGAATTTGCTCAAGATGAATATTCTATTTTCAGAACTGGTGCAGATGGACACGGAGTTTCTAGTTTATTAGCCTATGGAGATTACACAGTAAATGAAACATATACTCCATCACCAGAAATTGAAACTGTTGAAGAATTTTATGTTTCAATAGACAAAAATAGTAGAACACCAATAAAGGAACTTGTAGAAAATGACCTACCATTTGAAGCTTACATTAAATTAGAGAAAAAAGATGCTAAAACAGGAAAATATGTAACATACTCAAATGCTACTTTTTCATTATTCAAATTAAATGAAGAAACAAGTACATGGGAAAAAGTACAATGCAAAGTAGGCAAAGACTACTATGATTCTTGGACAACAGACGAAAATGGTATTGCAAGAACTGAAGAAAAATTACCATCAGGAATTTTCAAGGTCGAGGAAATTAGGATACCAGAGGGATTTATAGAGTTTGATGGAGAATTAAGATTTGAAGTTAATAACAAGAATAAAACATTAAACTATGATAAAGACCTTGACGCATGGATAACAGTAACAGTTGAAAATGAGCAACCTACTGGAACTCTAAAATTAAAAAAATTAGTTAATTTAAGACAAAATGTTGATAAAACATTGATAAAAGACATAGATTATACTCAAATTGCATTTGAACTAGTAGCTGCAAAAGACATAATTGATTATGCAGATGGCTCAATTATTTATGAAAAAGGAAAAGTAATAGATAATTATAACTTAAATGCAGATGGAACTTTAACAGTTGAAAATGTACCGATGGGTGAGTATTATATAAAAGAAATTTCAACAATAAAAGGAGCAGTATTAAATAACACAAAGTATCCAGTTGTATTTAATATAGCAGATACAAAAACAAAAGAGTATGAAGTAAACTTAAATATAGAAAATGAAACTACTTTAATAGAAATATCAAAACAAGATATTGTAGGAACAGAAGAACTAAAAGGAGCAAAATTAACAGTAACAGATGAAGATGGTAATATAATAGACCAATGGATTTCTACTGATAAGCCTCACACTATTGAAGGTTTAGAAGTCGGAAAAGACTTTACCTTAAAAGAGGAGTTAGCTCCAGAGGGCTATGTAAAGGCTAGTGAAGTAAAATTTAGAGTAGAAAGCACTGGAGAAGTACAAAAAGTAAAGATGATAGATAAAATTGTTGAAATGAGCAAAGTTGATATAGCAGGAGAAGAAATCGAAGGAGCAGAAATAGTAGTAATAGATGAAAATGGAAATATAGTAGATAAATGGATATCAACAAAAGAGAGTCATAAAATAAAATCTCTTGAAGAAGGAAAAACTTATACTCTAAAAGAAAGTTATGCAGTAGATGGCTATGTAGTTGCAACAGACATTACATTTACAGTTGATACAAATAAAGAAACACAACATTTAGAAATGATAGACAAAGTTGTAGAAGTAGTAAAAACAGACTTTGTTACAGGAGAAGAAGTCGAAGGAGCAAAACTTCAGGTAGTAGATGAAGAAGGCAATATTATTGATGAGTGGATATCTAGTAAAGAGGCACACAAAGTAAAAGGTCTTAAAGAAGGAAAAACATATCAACTTTTGGAAAAAACATGTCCGTATGGATATGAAATAGCAGAAAGCATTGAATTTACTGTAAGTAAAGATAAAGAAACACAGAAAATTGAAATGAAAGATATGCCTATTTTACAATCTGTAAAACTAATTAAAAAGGACAGTAAAAATGAAGAAATTATCAAAGATAAATTTGTTTTTGGAATTTTTGAAGATGAAGGATGCACTAAACTTATAGAAGAAGTTGAATCAGATAAAAAACAAGGCATAGTTTTGTTTGAAAATTTAAGGTATGGAGTTTTCTTTATCAAGGAACTATCAGCTCCAAAGGGCTATATGCTTTCTGATCAAGTAATTAAAGTTGAAATAAATGACAAGGGAGTATTTATAGATGGAGAAAAAGTAGAAGGAGAAGATTCTGTATATACTTTTGAATTTTATAATACACCAATAGATACACCTAAAACTGGAGATAATAGTAATATGATAGGCTTAATTGCGTTATTAGTAATGTCAGCATTAACTATTACAGGAATTGGAGTTCATGAATACAGAAAGAGAAAAGATAATAAATAAAATTATGAGGTGGCTTGAAAAATAGCCACCTTAAAATATTTTTAGGAGGACAATAAATGTCAAAATATACTACAAATCAAATTGTAAAAACATTAGAAAAACTATTTCAAAGCAATGTAAACACAGAAAAACAAATAAAGGCAATACAATGGGATAGTTTAGACGAAATAAATAAGGAATTTACTCCCATAGAAAAAAGTTTAATTATGGACTTTAGAAATGCAGTAGTAAAAAAGAAAATTATTGAATTTTTATCAGGAAAAAATTTAGACGAAAGGAACAAAGAAAAACATGATTGAGTATTATAAAAAGCCATCAGTAAAATTTATTGTAAATAAAGGCAATTTCAATAAGCTGATGACTATATTAACATTTCAAGAGGGAAATATCGTAACGAGAGAGTGGAAAGAAAAAGCAAATAACTTAAAGAAAACATTATTAAAATATTCTATACCAGAAAAAGATGAAGAAGGAGAAGTATCAATAATAGATATCAGCTTATTTCAAAACGAAGCAGCAGAACTAATTGTATTATTACTTTCTGCATTTGACAATATAATGAAAGCTGATGAAGATTATACAAAGAAAATGAAAAAACTATAATATAGAGGAGGAATAAATTGGGAAAAATAAAAGAAACAAGAGAACTCTATAATGAAGTAGTAAACAATATTGCAAAAAGTGTCGAAAATTGGCAAGCATTTTTAGACAGTTGTGCATGGAATTTCAAATATAGTTTTGAAGACCAAATACTTATTTATGCACAAAGACCAGATGCAAAGGCTTGTGCAGAAATTGGAGAATGGAATAAAAAATTAAGAAGATGGGTAAATCAAGGTGCAAATGGTATATTTGTATTCTCAAAAGATGAAAATAGTCCATATCCATTTAGAATTGTGTTTGATATATCAGATACGCATAATAGTAATAATACTGAATATAAGTTGTGGGATATAAAGCCCGAATACGAACAAGAAATAATAGAAACATTAGAATCAAGTTTTGGGCAGCTATTTAGAGAAGATAGAGAAGATAAAGACTTAATAAAAGCAATAAGACTTGCATCATATAATATTGTCGAAGATAATATACAAGATTATATGGAGTCAATAAGAAAGTACAAGGCTGGAACAAAACTAGAAAACATGACAGACGAAGAAACTGAAATGATATTAAAAGTATCAATAATGTCTAGTATGAATCACATAATTTATACTAGATGTGGAATAAATGCAAGAGAAGAAGTATTAAAAGATGATATGCAATATATCGAATATTTAGACAATCCTAGAATATTAACTATTTTTGGTACAGCAGTAAGCGATATGGCAGAAATGCAATTAAGACAAATTGCTAATACAGTTTTAACTCTGCAAAAAAATAAAAAAAATAAAAATCGTACATTTGAAAAAGAAAATCAAAAGCTATATGCTAATACTGAAAATATAGAAAAAGGAGGAAATAGTAATGAGCGAGATAACTTACACAAGACAGGGGGATTACAATATACCGAATTTAGTAATGGAGAAAGAGAAAATCCCAACAGGGAAATACGCCAGGATGAGATTGAACTATCTAAAAGAACACAAGAAGGCAGAACTAACAATATTGAAGATGGAGAAAGGACTAGCAAAAGACTTGAAGGAAGTGCAGAAAACAGCGAGCAGGAAAGTACAAGAGATAATGAGAGAAATGGCAGAGAAGGAGAAAATAGACGAGAACTTGAAGGCAACCGACCAGATGAAATGGGTACAGTTAAAGAACAATTTGAAAGCCACAGCGGAGGAGATAGTGGAGAGAGAAATAATATTCATTTAACAAAATACGAAAAAGATAACAATGTAGGTTATGTTGTTGTAGATGAGAAAATAAATCAAATTCTTGCTACAACAACTTTTTTAACAAAAAATAATACTGAAATAGTAGAATATTTTGAAAAAGAAAAAGATATATCTAAAAGAGCAGAATATTTAAAAGATATATTCAATAATGAATATACAGAAATCATTGTTGATAATAGAAAGTTTGGATATAAAAAATATGAAAATGGAATATTATTTGAAGAAAATGAATTTATATCTTCAATATCTAATGAAAAGGAAAGAGCAGAAAGCTTTGTAACATGGGAAGATCTAACATATCATTATGAAGCAATGATAGTTTTACATCAATTAAAAGATAGATATGAAAAGCCAATAGATGAAAAGGAACAACAAACTCTAATTGAAGAAAATAATAAAAATGTATCCGACTTGGAATTTACGCAGGAATTTATAGATAAATTTTTACAAGAAGAACCGCAAGGCTTAAAATTCAGTATATATACTCATTTTAGAGAAAGTTTATCAAATAAGGAAAATATAGATTTCTTAAAAAGAGTATATGGAATTGGTGGAAGTTCATCAGCTTTTAAGGGCTCTGGAATTGGAGTTTCGCATGATGCAAAAGGAATAGAATTTAATAGAGGATATTTTGATGAAAGTGCAAAAAAACAGTTATTTAATTGGAACTATATTGAAAAAAGAATATCAGAACTTATAAGATTAAATAGATACCTTAATCCAAAAGAACTGGAAGAATATCCAAAGTGGGTTGCAGAACAAGAACAAGAAAGAGAATTAAGAGAAACAAGAAAAAGGCTAGAAGAAAAGGAAAAAAAGCAAGAGTATGAACTTGCTAAAAAAGTATATTCATTTGTAACACCGTACGAATTATATAACTATACAGATGATAGTAAAGCATTAAATACCGATGAAGAAAATATTGAAGTAGTAAAATCTGATATAAACGATAATAGTAATGTAGCAGACTATGTAAATGCTTTAAAAAACAAATTGGCTACCATTGATGATACAAAAAAAGCAGAAGTTCAAGAACTAATTGCAATATTAGAGCCAAGAATACCGAATTATGAATATCATTTAGGAGATACTGTTTATATCGGTGCAAATGAGTATGAAATCTCATCTATTGATAATAATGTTATTACATTATACGATCCAAAGTTCCCATTATTTGCACAACAAATGGACTTTGCTGAATTTGAGAAAAAAATAAAAGAGAATCCAGCTAATAATCATTTAATTGTTGAAAAAAGTGCAAAGCAACAAACAGTAGAAGAAAATAATGTAAATATTACCGAAAATATAGAAAATGAACAAAAAGATGAAAAAATACAAGAAGAAAAGCCATACAAAATAGGAGATATAGTTTATTTAGAATCGGAAAAGAAATATAAAATAGATGAAATAGACATTGAAAAAGATAAAATAAGTTTATTAGATTTAGAAATAAACTATCCTATATTTAGGGAAGAAAGTATACTAACTTTTGAAAACTTGTATTATCAAAATGAAAGAAATGGGCTAAAAGAAGAAAAACAAGAACAAAGTGCAGATTCAGATATAAATACTAAAATAGAGACTAATATTGTAAAGAGAAAAAATAAAATACAAGATTTTATTTTACACCCAGAGATACCTGAAAATGACAGAAGAAATTTCAAAATTACAGATAATGATTTAGGTGTTGGCGGTCAAAGAGAAAAGTATGCAAGAAATATTGAAGCAATAAAAGTATTAAAAAAATGTGAACAAGAAAACAGATATGCTACTCCAGAAGAACAAAGTACATTATCGCAGTATGTTGGCTGGGGAGGACTAGCAGATGTTTTCAATGAGGACAAATTAGAGTGGAGTAAAGAATATAAGGAATTAAAAGAACTATTAACATCAGAAGAATATACACAAGCGAGAGAGTCAACATTAACGGCTTTCTATACACCTCCTATTGTAATAAATGCTATTTATACTGCTTTGCAAAATATGGGCTTAAAACAAGCAAACATTTTAGAGCCTGCATGTGGTGTTGGTAACTTTTTTGGAGTGCTACCACAAGAGTTAGAAAATTGTAAAGTATATGGAATTGAAAAAGATAGTTTAAGTGGTAGAATTGCACAACAATTATATCAGAAATCAACAATAGCAGTACGAGGATATGAAAAAGTTGACTTACCAGATAGCTTTTTTGATATTGCAGTAGGAAATGTGCCATTTTCAGATTTTAAGGTCATGGATAGAAGATACGACAAGTATAAATTCTTAATCCATGATTATTTTTTCGCCAAAACACTGGATAAAGTAAGACCACGGAGGAATTATTGCATTTATTACCTCAAAAGGAACAATGGACAAACAAAATTCATCTATAAGAAGATATATAGCACAAAGAGCAGACTTAGTTGGAGCAATAAGACTACCAAATAATACATTTACTAAAAATGCAGGTACAAAGGTAACATCTGATATTTTATTTTTGCAGAAAAGAGAAAATATGACAGATATTATGCCAGACTGGGTAGACCTTGATACAGATAAAAACGGAATAGTTATGAATAAATATTTTGTCCAACATCCTAATATGATTTTAGGAACTATGGAAATGGATACAACTCAATATGGTAGAGAAGATTCTACTTGTAAGCCTTATGAAGGAATAGGGTTATCTGTATTATTAAATGAAGCAATAGAAGATATAAAAGCAGAAATTGAAGAATTTGATTATGGAGATATAGAGGAAGAAGAAATAAATACCATACCCGCAGATCCCAATGTTAAAAACTTATCTTATACTTTAGTTGATGGAAAACTTTATTTTAGAGAAAACAGCGTAATGATAGAACAAAACAATTTACCGATTACAACAGTAAGTAGAATTAAAGGTATGATAGAATTACGAGATACTGTAAGAAATCTTATTGAATTGCAAACTGATGATTTTCCAGATGAAGCTATAAGAGAAGTGCAAATGAAATTAAATAGACAATATGATAATTTTGTTAAAAAATATGGGTTAATCAATAGTAGAGGAAATCGTATTGCTTTTGAAGATGATAGTAGCTATTATTTGCTTTGTTCATTGGAAATACTTGATAGTGATGGAAAATTTATAAGAAAGGCAGATATGTTCTCAAAAAGAACAATAAAAGCCTATAAAGAGATTACAAGTGTAGATACAGCAAATGAAGCATTGATAGTATCTCTTTCAGAAAAAGCATCCATAGATTTTGAATATATGTCAAAACTCTCTAATAAGACGCAAGAAGAACTTGTAAAGGAATTAGAGGGTATTATCTTCAAAGTACCAATGGAAGATGGAAAATATGAAACTGCTGACGAATATTTAAGTGGTAATGTAAGAGAAAAACTGAAACTTGCAGAATCTTTAGTTGAAACACATCCAGAATTTGCAGTAAATGTAAAAGCACTAAAAGAAGTACAACCAAAAGACTTAACAGCAACAGAGATAGGAGTAAGACTAGGGACAACATGGATACCAACAGAAGTGATAGACCAATTTATGTATGATTTGTTAGAAACATCAAATCATGCACAATGGGATATTAAGACAAAATTTAATGAATATAATTCTCAATGGTATATAACAAATAAAAGGTATGATTATAGAAATGTAAAAGCTAATAAAACCTATGGAACAAATAGGCTTAATGCTTATGAAATTATTGAAAAAACTTTAAATTTAAAGGATATAAAAATATTTGATACCATTACAAACGAAGAAGGAAAAAAAGAGAGTGTTTTTAATGCAAAGGAAACAGCCATTGCACAAGCTAGACAAGAAGAAATAAAGCAAGCATTTCAAGATTGGATATGGAAAGACCAAAAGAGACGAGATAGTTTAGTTCAATTATATAATGAGAGATTTAATAGTATTCGACCACGAGAGTATGATGGAAATCATTTGAATTTTGTAGGCATGAATCCAGAAATAACATTACGACCACACCAACAAAATGCTATTGCACATATATTATATGGAAAAAATACCTTACTGGCTCACGAAGTAGGCGCAGGAAAGACCTTCGAAATGGTAGCAGGAGCTATGGAGAGCAAACGATTAGGTCTTTGTAATAAGTCGCTTTTTGTTGTTCCAAATCACATAGTGGAGCAGTTTGCTAGCGAATTTTTACAACTATATCCATCAGCAAACATAATGGTAGCAACCAATAAAGATTTTGCAGCTGCAAATAGAAAGAAATTTGTATCTCGTATAGCAACAGGAGATTTTGATGCTGTAATTATTGGACACTCACAATTTGAAAAAATACCAATGTCAGTTGAAAGGCAACGATACCTTATAGAAGAACAGATTGAGCAAATTTTAAAAGCCATTGAAAAAGCAAAGTTAGAAAAAGCAGAGAAGTTTACAGTAAAACAAATGGAAAGAACAAAGAAACAGTTAGAAAATAAGTTAGAGAAATTAAATAAAAATGATAGAAAAGATGATGTAATAACTTTTGAAGAACTTGGAGTTGATAAACTATTTGTTGATGAAGCTCATAACTATAAAAACTTATTTTTATATACCAAAATGCACAATGTAAGTGGAATTGCACAAACAGAGGCTCAAAAAAGTAGTGATTTATTTATGAAATGTCGTTATCTTGATGAAATGACAAATGGAAAAGGTACTGTTTTTGCCACAGGTACACCTGTAAGTAATAGTATGGTAGAACTTTATACTATGCAGAGATATTTGCAGTATGAAGATTTAAAAAAATTAAAACTTGAGAACTTTGACAACTGGGCATCTATATTTGGAGAAACAATCACAGCAATAGAACTTGCACCAGAAGGTACTGGGTTTAGAGCTAGAACAAGATTTGCTAGATTTCATAATTTACCCGAGTTAATGTCATTATTTAAGGAAGTTGCAGATATTAGGACAGCAGATACATTGAATTTGCCTACTCCAGAAGTAGAAGAAAAAAATATATTTGTAAAACCGAGTGAAATGCAACAAGAAATGGTAAAAGGGCTTGGAGAAAGAGCCGAATTGATTAGAAAGTCAAATGTTGATCCATCAAAAGACAACATGTTAAAAATAACTAATGAGGGTAGAAAATTAGCTCTTGACCAAAGACTAATAAATGAAAATTTAGAGGACTTTGAAGATAGTAAGGTTAATGTAGCAGCGAGAAATATCTATAAAATTTGGGAAGAAAATAAAGGGGAAAAACTAACCCAACTTGTATTTTGCGACTTATCTACACCACGCAGTTTAGGAGTAGATGATAAACCTTATGAAAAGGAATTAGTAAATGGTGTATGGAAATTAAAAGATAGACCATTTACAGATGTTTATACTGACCTAAAAAGAAAACTAATAGAACAAGGCATACCAGAAGAAGAAGTCGCATTTATTCATGATGCAGACAATGAAACTAAAAAGAAAGAATTGTTCAGCAAAGTAAGAAAAGGTGAAGTACGAGTTTTAATAGGTAGTACAAGCAAAATGGGAGCAGGTACAAATGTGCAAGACAAAATTATAGCATTGCATCATTTAGATTGTCCTTGGCGACCAGCAGACCTTACACAAAGAAATGGTAGAGCTGTAAGACAAGGAAATAAAAATAAAAAAGTTTATATTTATACCTATGTAACTGAAAAAACTTTTGACGCTTATATGTTCCAAGGAGTAGAAACAAAACAGAAATTTATTTCACAGATAATGACTTCAAAGACTCCAGTTCGTTCTATGGAAGATGTTGATGAAAAGGCATTGTCTTATGGCGAAATAAAGGCACTAGCTACTGGAAATAAAGATATTTTAAGAAAGAC
>CANQTK010000008.1 GCA_947626735.1 uncultured Clostridia bacterium | reverse complement strand
AAATGCTCTAAATTGTTCCTCTTCCAATAATAATTTCAAAGCAATAACTATTGAAAATAAATCTCTTGTAGCATAAACTATTTTCAATTTGTCACTTATTAATTTCAATTTTCTATGATACTCTGTAATACCTATTCTTTTAGTTAATATAATATCATATAGTTTTTCATCATGTGCACATATATTTCGTACATTACCTAAATTCATTAAATATGTTTTTAAAGTTTCACTTCTAATATTGAACTTTTTAGCTATACTATTTTGTTCCTTTTGCTTCATAAAGCTATAAAATTTTGAAACTTTTCCAAAAGATAATATTCTTATTAATACCCATAAAGGTATATAATTATATTTGTCTAAATAATGTACAACCATTTTATTTGAATTTTGGTATTGATGGGAAATTTCAAGATTAATATCATTTAAGAACTTATTAATTAAGTCTTTGTTTTTATTGATATTATTAAAATTTTCTGGAATTAAATAATTTTTATGACCATAATTTTTTGAAAATTCATAGGCTATATAAGTATCAATTTTTCTTTCAATTAACAAAATATATTCTAAAAATATAATTCTTATTTTTCTGTCAAATTCATATAAACTATAAATTTCTTCTATAGTTGTTTCGTTATGAAATGTTTCTGTTTTACTGTTTTTATCTATAAATAAATCTTTATAACCATTGATTAAATAATAATAGTTGTTGTTTAATAATATTTCTTTTGCAATTTCTTTGTCTTCAATGTGTAAATTCCTACTTTGTAATAGTTCTATTTGTTCATCTATTGTTTTAAATATTTTTTCCAATATTTACCTCCTATATGATAAGAAAAGACCTCGGACCCTTAGGCTACCCGAGGTACGATCCATTTCCGACTTCAGTCCCGTAGGTTTTCTGAAGTACTGATCTACTATAGATAGTATAACATCTTAATCTTGAGTTTGTCAAGTAAAATGTTAAATTTATCTATTAATAGTATTATATTTTTATTTACAATATTTATACATCTTTAGATATTATTTCATATTAAATTAAAAACTCCCTGTTACAACAGGGAGAAAACTATTTTCTTAATACATTAAACTTTATTTGAGATAAAACTCTCTTAAAATTCTATCCCATTCCTCATCACTTATGCCTATAGGTACAGTTTTAGGTATATCTTTTGGAGTTGGTTTTACAGGTAGTAAATCCTTTCCTGTATCTTTCTCTGTTAGTAAAGAAATCCAAAAAATAGAAGTATCAATCTTTTCTTTGTTGAATAGGTTTATAAGCCAACAATCATCAACATCAAAGATATAACATATTTCCACCGCAGCTACATCTTTTAAAATTTCCTGAGGAATTGCATCAAGCACAGTTTGAAACGTTACTTTACTAACCCCTTTAGGAACATTAAAAAACAGGAAATCCAATAGGTACAGTTTTTTTGTAAAAGGAACAAATTCAACATCCCTATTGCATTTAGGATTGCAAAAGTCAACAGAATGTATATCTTCTTTTGTTTTTACAAAGAATCTGTTCCATTCTTTTGCGTTTTTCCGTTCTTTATAAATCAGTTCAACCATTTATTATGTCTCCTTTCATAATGTATAAGAAAATAGTTTTTAATATAACAATTGCATTTTGCAATAATTTATATTTGAACTTAGTATATCACATTTGTTCGCTAATTTCAAGTCATTATTAAAGTCTTGCTACTTTTATCTACCAGTATTATCATGTGATTGCTTGTCTTATTTTTCTGTTGGTAACTTTTACTACACTTCATGGGAACTGTTGGAATCAACGCTTAATCCAATTAAACAGGTATTTAATTTTTCAAAATATGTATTGGCTTTTGAAAATGCAATTATTTCTGTTGTGCACACAGGGGTAAAATCTCCCGGATGAGAAAATAATATCACCCATTTTCCTTTATATTGATTTAATGTTATTTTTCCCATGGTAGTTTCTGCCTCAAATTCCGGAGCATACATTCCTATTTTTACATTTCCATTCATCATAATTTCATAATCCATAAAAAATAAACTCCCTTCATTTTTTGTATATTATATGAAGAGAGTTTATTTTTGTTACTAAACTATATTTTATACTTTTTTCCAAAACCAATCTAAACTACTATCAATACTTTTTATTTTTCTTTCTTTGGCTTCTATTTCGTCTGTCCATAAATAAGCCAAAAAAGATAAAAAGATAAAGATAAAATCCATTGCTATGGAACGAGCAATAACAGAATTAACTTGCCCTGTTGGATCTTTTATCATAACATATTCAATGCAATGACCTACAATAATAGTTAAATAAACTAATAGCATAATACAAGTTACATTACTTCTTTTTATTTCTTTAGCTAAAAGTAATACTAGTACAAATAATACTAATGCTACGAAAGCATTAAATGGACTTGCTAAATTAATAAGTGGCATCCTTTGTTCCTCCTTTTTTATTTCTTTTGTATGTTTTTTATTATATCTCTGCTTTTTCTATTTGACAATACTTTTTAAGAAAAAAACTTTTGGAAAAATCCTTGTTTTATTTTAATTGGTATATCGATTTCAATTTCTTTATTGTTGATTACTTTTTGGGGATTTTTTGTTGTTAATTCTTCTATTTTTTCCTTGCTTATTATTTTTCTTAATTTTTTTTCAATCATGTCCATTTGTTCATAAATATAACCATTTTTATGAACATCGGTTCCTAAAAAATGAATAAAATTATTTTGAAGTAATAATTTTACTGTTTTTTGAATTTTTTTTCCATATTGTCCTATAATACTACCATAATTGGCCTGAAATAACACACCTTGTTCTATTAAATCTATTAATTTATTAGGATCTTTTTGGATATAAGTATACCTTTCTGGATGGGCAATAATGGGAATTTTCCCTTGGTCTAATAATTGATAAATTACTTCCAATAAGTTTTGTGGTTTCTCATTCATTGGTAATTCAAACAAAACATAACGACTATGATTCATAGTAGAAGCTTTGTTTTCTTGTAATAACTCTACCATATGATTGGTAATATAAATTTCATTGGCTTGGTATAATTCTATATCAATTTCTTCTTCAATACAGCTTTTTTTCAGTTTTTCGATTCTTTGTCCTATTTCTTCTTTTGGTATTTCATAATAATCTGGCATATAATGTGGTGTTAAGAAAATTTTAGTAAAACCTGCTTTTTGGGCTTTCTTTAAAACGTTTATGGAGTTTTCTATTGTTTCAGAACCGTCGTCTACGTCGTATACAAGATGAGAGTGAAAATCTATCATTCATGATCTCCTTTTTTTAATTTTGCTTTTTCTTCGTCTATATATTGGGTCATTTGTTTTAATAAAGCGGTAGAGTCTGCCATTTTATCTTCTTTTGTTTCTTTTTCAAAATCATAGATTTTGGATTTTGTTTCTTGTTTTTTGTTTGGTGTTTCTGGTTTATTCTCTACTCTATTTTGTTTTACTACATTTTTTGATTTTTCTTTTAATTCTTGTTTTTTTATTTCAATTTGTAATTCTTCCTCTTCTTTTGTTTGCTTTTTTGCTTTTGCATTTTTCATACTCAAATTGGAACTTCCATAATAGTAAGTAGCATAGTATTGTTTTTGTGACATAGGTAATCTGTTAATAACTACTCCTGCTATTTTTCCACCTACATTTTCAATTTCTCTTTTTACTTTTTCTAGGTCATCCATTTTGGTTGTTTTATAGGCAGAAATAATTAAGGTTGTATCTACATAACGGGAAATAATAACCGCATCTGTAACAAGGGAACTTGGTGTTCCGTCAAAAATAACTAAATCACATACTGATTTTAATTCTTCTACTGCTTGCATCATTTGCTCAGAAACTAATAATTCTGAAGGATTTGGTGGAATATTTCCTGCAGTAATAAGATATAAATTTTCTACTTCTGTTTGTTTGATATAAGATAAAATATTAGAGTTACTTTCTTCTCCATCGGAATTAATGCCTGATAGAAAATTGGAAAGTCCTGGTGTAGGAGATACGCCAAAAATAGAAAATTGTCTTCCTTTTCTCATATCACAATCTACTAATATTACTTTTTTCCCTGCTTGTGCAAATGCAACGGCTAAATTAGCCGATACCCAACTTTTTCCTTCGGATGGAGCAGTAGAAGTAATTAACAAAGAATGTAAACCACGTTTCGTATTAGCGAATTGCACATTGGTTCTTAATGTTCTAAAAATTTCCGAAATAGGAGATTTTGGTTCTCGAAATGTAACAATTTCTTTTTTCATTACTTTTTACCTCCTTTTTTCATTGCTTTTGGTAATTCATCAAAATTACAGTTTGGAATACTTACTAATACCGTAAGTCCCATTTTTCTTTCTACATCTTCTTTTGATTTTACAGTAGTATCTAACATGTTAGCAACTAAAACATAACTACAAGCAATCACTAATCCAACAAAAGCAAAAATAGCAATATCTTTGATATGGTTAATGTTATATGGTGTTGTTTCTTCTTCTGCTTGGTCTAAAATATAAACATTATTTAATTTATAGATTTGTGGAACTTGTTCCGCAAATACTTTTGCTACTTCGTTGGCAATAATTTTTGCTTGGTATGGGTTTTCATCTACAACACCGATATAAATCATTTGTGTACTTTTTTCTGAAGTAACGGATATTCTGTTCTTTAATGAATCTTCCGATATATTAATGCCTAAATTGCCTATTACTTGTCTTACAACCGTATTACTTGTAATAATATCCGTATAAGTTGCTAATAAATTATTATTTAAGGTAATATCTGTGGTTGTAATTGACCCTGATGAAGTGGTTCCTCCTTCTGCTGTTGTTGTTAAAACTAAACTAGTAACTGATTTATACTTTGGTGTTACATATAAATAGGAATACAAAATTCCAATAACCATAAAAATTAGGACAATAAGTATGATATGTACTATTTTTGTCCAAAACATCGTAAATATTTCTTTTAAATCTAGTTCTTCCATTTTTGATTGTGCTCTTCCTTTCTTCTTTTGATCTGCTTCTATTATATCGAATTGTCTCTTTCTATGCAATACATTTTTCGAAAAATATTATAACTTAAAATAATTTTTCATACTGTTTTATAATTTTTTCCCAACTATACACTTCCTCAATCCTTGCTTTTGCTTTTTTACCCAATTGTTCTATTTGTTCTTGGGAAATATTTTCCACTCTATCTAATAAACTAGCCAAATTTCCTTCTTGCTTATTCCAATAAAAACTACTTTCTTCTGCTACTTCACGATTAAAGTTTACCTCTAATAACAAATTTAAATTCGTAGAGGCCAATGCTTCTAAAAGAGATGGATTTGTCCCTCCTACCTCATGTCCATGAAGATAACCATAAGCATTTTTCCTAATTTGTTTTAACAATTCGTCATCATATACTGTACCTACGAATTTAATTCTTTTGTCTTGTTCAAATTTTGTTTTTTGTTTTAATTCTTCATAAAATTTGTTTTGTTCTACATTCGTAATAATTACTAAATCTTTTTTCGTTTTCGACTTCATAAATTCTTTGATCATTGTTTCATAGTTATTTTCTGGAACAAATCTTCCGACAATTAAATAATACTCTTTTGGTTTTATGTGTTTTTCTTCTCGCCATTGTCGTAGCTTTTCTTCTGTTTTTTCTGTTTGATTGCTTTCTATTTCTGCGCCATAAGCAATAAAAATAGTATGTGGCTTATACTTTTTATATTCTTCTTGCATATATTGTTCCATATGAATGGAATCACAAATAAGCAAATCAGCATATTTTGCCATTTTTTTCTCGGATAATTTTAAATATTTTTTGATTATCTGATTCCATTTTGTTCTTTTCCATTCACATCCATCCGGATTCACATATAATTTACACTTTAACTTTTGCAACCTTTTTTTATAAAAACCAATAAAAAATCCTATTGTAGTTCCCAAGACATAGACTGTAACATTTTTTAAATTATTTTTCTTAATATACTTTATCGTTTTTTCTAAGGAAATTAAATCATAATATACTGCCTTAGCAGATCCTATATTTGGTACTTTTACATGAAAGCAACGAGCACCATGATATTCTACTTCCTTCGTATCTTGTGCTAAGCATGCTACGTGGTATTTTATTTGATGATTCTCTTTTTTGGTAATTAAATTTTCAACAAATGTTTCAAATCCTCCATAGTTAGCTGGTATTCCATTAGAGCCTACAATAAAAACATGTTTTTCTTCCACTTTTCGTTTCTCCTTTTTATGCCCAATACTAATTAAAATTTGTTTAATATAATTGACAACTTCATTTTCATATTTGTTTTCACACTATTGGTTCTAAAATTTTTGTTTTTTAATAACCACATTTTTGCTTTTTTATTTTCAGGATAAGCAATTAGGTTATCAATAACTTCTCTTGCGTTTTCTGTTAACATTTCTTCATACCCATTTTTTAATTCTTTTGCGATATTTACTCGCATTCTTATGTTATCTAAAAAAGCTACTTTAAATTGCCTTTTTAGCTTTTGAAAACCTTCATCTTGATACCCCAAAACATTTCCTTCATGTTGTCTATATTGAATAAAAGCCTTCTCATCAATGATGACATTACCACCTACTGCGTAGCAAACTCGAGTAATCCAAGAATCGTGCATGATTAAGTAATTTGGGCAATAACTATGAATAAGATTACGCAATGCTTTGTTAAATACTTGTGTACAACCAGTAGCAAAATTTTTTATCATTTCTCCTTCAAAGCAAAAATTTCCATTCACCTGTTTTAGTTCTAGCGTGTTTAGGTTTTCATCTACAACTTCTAATGCTGACAAATATAAAGCTGGTTTATTTTGGTCCATATCTTGTAATTTATGAATCGCTGAAATGATTTTTTTAGGATTCCATACATCATCTTGGTCAGCAAAAGCAAAATAGTGAAACTCTCCCGATTGTTTTACTAATTCCATAAAACTTCTTGCTGGGCCTAAATTTTCCCCTTCTATATACGTTATATTTTTATTTTCTTTTGCTAGATTTTTCAGTATTTCTATGGTTTCATCTTTTGAACCATCATCTCGAACAAGTAAAGAGATTTCTACTTCTTCTTGTTTTAAAATACTATCAATTTGTTCTTTCAAATATTTTTGTCCATTATAAGTAGATAATAATACCTGTACTTTTTCCATTTTTTCTTTCTCCTAATACAGATTGTATTATATCTTTTGTTGAAAGGAATGTCAATGAAACTTAGTTTGTTTTCTCCTATTTTAACTTTATTACTTTCTCCCACGTCATATCTTCTTTGCCGAAGTGTCCATAGTTCGTTGTTTTTGCATAGATTGGTTTTTTTAAGTCTAAATATTCTATAATGCCATTTGGTGTTAGGTCAAATTTTTCTTTCATGATTTCTAGTATTTTTTCTTCTTCTATGGTATTGGTATGAAAGGTGTTAATCCAAATGGAAATTGGCTCTTTTTTTCCAATAGCATAGGATACTTGTAATTCACATTTTTTTGCTAAACCATTTGCTACCACGTTTTTAGCAATATGGCGAAGCATGTAACTTGCTGACCTATCTACTTTGCTAGCATCTTTTCCGGAAAAAGCACCTCCGCCATGTCTTGCATATCCGCCATACGTATCCACGATTATTTTTCTTCCGGTCAAACCAGTATCTCCTAAAGGTCCTCCTATAACAAATCTTCCTGTTGGATTTACATAGATTTTTGTGTTTTCGTCTATTTTTTCTGCTGGAACAATGGGAAAAATCACTCTTTCTATGATAGCTTTTTTTAATTCTTCCATTGAAGTTTCCTCTAAATGCTGAGTAGATACTAAAATGGTATCGATTCTTTTTGGCACATCCTCTTCATATTCTACAGTAACTTGCACTTTTCCGTCTGGTCTTAAATAAGGAATTTCGTTTGTTTTTCTTACTTTTGTTAATTGTTTGGCAAGTTTATGTGCTAAATCAAGGGCATAAGGCATATAATTTTTGGTTTCATCGGTAGCATAGCCAAACATGATGCCTTGGTCCCCTGCCCCACCTGTATCTACTCCCATAGCAATATCTGGACTTTGTTTGGTCATGTTAATCAAAATTTGACAAGTTCTATAATCGATATCGGTATGTTCGTTATCAAATCCAATTTCTTTCATCACATTTCTTGCTACTTTTTCAATATTGACTTCTCCTTTTGAAGTAACTTGTCCTGCTATGGTAATGGTATTTTTTGAAGCAAATGTTTCTACGGCTACCCTAGAATTTTCATCTTGCTTTAAATATTCATCTAATATGCTATCTGAAATTAAATCGCATAATTTATCTGGATGCCCCTCTGTTACACTTTCTGAGGTAAAATAATAATGTTTCACTTGGATTTTCTCCTTCTTTCTTTTATATGTACTAATCTGAAAATAATGATTAACCTTTCTTTTTATGTAGTAATTTGAAAATTTTTCTTTCCTTTTTATATAGTAATATGAAATATCGATTAGTTTCCTGTACTTCTATATTGATTTAAGGCGAAATTCCATACTTTTATGGCAATAACCCATAAAACAATAGCAACTACTGGTGATAAATAAAGCATATAAGAGTTCATTCCTAAATAATTCATTGTTGGATAATATGCAACAAAAGCAAATGGTAGTATTACTGTAATTAACAATTTAATAAATCCATTATAAATATCAATTGGATATTGTGTAAAAGTATAAGTACGATAAAATGACCATATTACTTCATTGGAACGATACGTCCAAAAAGAAGAAATACTAAAAATCGTGTTAATGGCTCCTATAATGCTTGCACCAATAATACTAAAAAAGACAATTTGTAATAATAGTCCAAAAGTAACAGGTATTGCTAATTTAATGAACATTGTTATCACTAAAAATAACCCTAGTCCAAAATATCCTAAAGCAGTAAATTCTTTAGAATCTCCTATAATCGAAATAAGTGGGTGAATCGGTCTTAACAAAATTTTGTCAAAGTCTCCTCTTTTTATATATTTAGGACCTATATCATATAAAGCATCAAAGCAGAAGTCAGAAATTCCTACAGATAATAATGTAATTCCATATAATAATAAAATATGTTCAAATGTCCAACCTACTAATGTTTCTGTGTTTTGAAATACAATCCAAATAAACAGAATTTCTACAAGTTCTGTAAATATTTGAGATAGCATTCCTACGATACAATCCAAACGATAAATTAACATTTCTTTCATAGATGTTTTTACAAATGATAAATATAAACTGATATTTTTAATTACATTCGTCATACTAAAGATATTCCTTTCTGGTTTTGTTTCATTTTACAACTATCCTCCGTTAATGGTTACTTTTTTAACTGCATGATTGAAAAATAATTTTGCTAACATATATAAAAGGATGCCCCAAATCATTTGTTTTATAATGATAATTCCAATTTCATTTAAACTAATTTGTCCTAAGTAAATGTTGATTGGTGTATAAATTAGTTCTTTAAACGGCAAAAAATTGCTAAGCGTTTGGAACCACTGAGGAAATAAAGTAATTGGTGCAATAATTCCTGAAAAAATAGAAATAATGGCTTTTCTTAAAATTTGCATTCCCCATATAGAATTACTATAAAACCCTACTGTTCCTACTATCATTTGTAAAGAAAAAGTAATTGGTACACTCAATAAAATAATAAAAATAAATAGTAAAAAATGTACTATGCTAGCTGGTATCATCACTTTCCAAAATATGGCACAACAAACAAAAGTAGCTAAACCTACTACAGTGGCAAAAGCAAATTCTCCTATTTCCATTCCAAAGTAGTATTGGAAATAAGAAATAGGATTTAATAATTCTTTATGAATTTGTCCATTGCGAATAGAATGTGCCATTTCTTCGTTACAGCCCCATAAAATAATTGGTCTTAAAGCAGTAACTAAAATATAATAGGTTACCATTTGTTCTATACTAAGTCCACCGGCATTTCCTGTTTGATTATAAATTGCTTGCCAAACAAAGATGTATACTACGACTTCTACAATTCGATTTAAGGTAAAAAGATAAAAATTGGATGGATAAATGTTATATTCTTGCCATCTCATTTTACCAATCTTTAACATACTTTTTAACATATTTTGCTCCTTTTTGTGTTTTCTTTTCTAGTTTCCTGTACTTCTATATTTATTTAAGGCGAAATTCCATACTTTTATGGCAATAAACCATACAATAATTGCTACAACTGGTGCTATATACGCAATTTTTCCTTTACTACTTCCTAAATAGTTTAACGTTGGAAAATAACTAACACACGCAAAAGGCAATATCATTGTAATAAGCACACGAATAAATTTGTTATAGATTTCGATTGGATATTCTGCTAATTTATGCAACTGAAAAACAGACCATACGACTTCATTCGATTTATAAGTCCAAAAACCTGATATGCTAAATATTGTTTGAAACCCTCCTATTATGATACCACCCAAAATGCCAAAATATAATATTTTTATGATTAAAAATAGAGTAATTGTTATATTTAATTTCATTAAAGTAAAAACAATTAAAATAAAAGAAAGAATAATATAGCCTAATGCTGTTGATGTTTGAGATTCCCCTAAAACAGAAATTAAAGGATTCACTGGTCTTAATAAAATAGTATCAAATTTTCCTTTACGAATAAACCTATTCCCTATATCATATGTTGCATCAAATAGTAAATCGGTTACAGCTACAGAAAGCATCATAACTCCATACAATAAAAGTAACTGTGTAAAATTCCATCCACCAATATTATCTGTATTTTGAAATATAATCCATATAAAAATTAGTTCAATTAGTTGGAAGGCAATTTGTGATACCATTCCAACAAGACAATCTACTCTGTATTCTAACATCTTTTTTAAAGATGCTCCTAAAAATGAAAAATAGATACGAATATTCCTTATCACTTTATCCTCCATTGATTGTTATATTTTTAATTGCTTTATGGAATATGAATTTTGCAAGTAAGTATAAAACAGTAATCCATATTCCTTGTTTTATAATTGTTTGTAATATTTCTATGTTACTTAATTCTCCAAAATAAATGTTAATTGGTGTGTAAATACATTCCTGAAATGGTAAGAAGTTTGCTATTTTTTGCACCCACTCTGGAAATAAAGTAAGTGGTGCTATCATACCAGAAAAAATGCTAATAATCGCTCTTTTCAATATTTCAATTCCCCAAACCGAATTTGTATAAAAGGCACTCATACTTAATATCATTTCAAAAAAATATATCACGATAATAGATAATACAATAACTACAAGAAAAGCACAAAAATGAAATAGACTTTGTGGTAGTACAATTCCAAATAAGATAGCACATAGTAAGAATGTAATAATTCCTACAATACCAGCCTCTACTAATTCTCCTATACGAATACCAAAGTAGTAGGAAAAGAAAGAAATTGGATGTAATAACTCTCGTAAAACTTGTCCATCTCTAATAGCTTCTCCTAATATTTCGTTAATTCCCCAACCAATAATAGGATCTAAAGATACTACTAAAATATAATATGTAGTAACTTGCTCAAAACTCATGCCTAAAATTTGGTTTCCTTGATTATAAATAGCAAGCCAAATAAACACATACACTGCAATTTGTATCATAAAATTACAAATGTATAGCAATAAGTCAAATCGATAATATAAGCCTTCTCTTGCATCTTGTTTTGCAATCGCTATTATTTTCCTAATCACGAATGATTTCTCCTCTATAAATTTCTTTTAATATTTCTTCTAATCCTTGTTCTTGCACATGCATATCTAAAATTTCACAATATTTTGATATACTATCTACAATATTAATAACGGTTAATTTGTCGTGGTTAAAGCGAATTTTTAAACTATTTTCTGTTTCTTCTATTACTTCAAAGTCTTCTTCCTGTGTTTCTAAGGTAACACTTTTTGTTTTATTTTTTACTACAAATTCTGCAATAATTTTATTTCCATAGATGTCTTTAAATTTTTCTTTTTCGCCGTCATAAATAATGCTACCTTTATCTATTAAAATAATTCTATCGCAAACTTCTTCAATATCTTTTAAATCATGGGTAGTAAGAATAACGGTCGTTTTCTTTTCTTTATTAATATCTTTAATAAATTTGCGAATATTATCTTTTACTAAAATATCTAAGCCAATGGTTGGCTCGTCCAAATATACAATTTTAGGATTATGTAAGAAGGTAGCAGCAATTTCACATCTCATTTTTTGCCCTAAACTTAAATTTTTTACTTGTTTATCTAATAATTCTTCTAACTGCAAAATTTCGGTAAATTTTTTTAAATTTTTTCGATATTCTCCCTCTGGAATTTCATACATTTTCTTGATTAAACGAAAGGATTCAATAACTGGTAAATCCCACCATAATTGCGTTTTTTGGCCAAATACAGCACCAATTTGCTTGTTATTTTGAATTCTTTTTTCATTTGGTACAAGTCCGTTTACTATAACACTTCCAGAAGTAGGAGTTAAAAGTCCTGTTAGCATTTTTATAGTAGTTGATTTTCCTGCTCCATTTTCTCCAATGTAGCCTACTAATTCTCCTTCTTCAATATTAAAACTTACATTATTTACTGCTGTTTGTTCTCTGTATTTTGGATGGAATAAATGCTTGATATATCCGAGCATTCCATTTTGTTTTTCACTAATTTTATAAGTTTTTACTAAATTTTTTACTTCGATGATTGCCATTTTTTCTAAATCTTCCTTTTCTTTTTTTTCTTATTTTATCATAAGGTTACAAAAAAGCAAATAATTTATGTTTTTATTTTTATATTTTTATAGAGTTAAATATAAATTTATGTTTTCTATTAAATTAACGCACAACAAAACGAACTAAGATTTTCTATGCTATAAATAGCTTAGAAAATCTAAGCTCCGCATAATTCTCCTCTACGTCAAGTCTATCGTCTTCGACGATGACTTTCCTAGAGTATAACAAAACCTACTTGAATTTCAAGTAGGTTTTGCATAAGGTTTTATTTTTTTACATTTCCTTTCCAAACATTTCAATTAAGTCATCATCTGTTACATCTGTTTCTTCTACATAAAAATCTTTTCCAAGTAATGTTACTTGTGTTTTTCCTTCTTCTGTAGTATCAATTGTTATGTTGGTGATAGTATCTTTTAAGATACCATTTGCCATTTCTTCATCTAGATGATCTAAAATTATTTCTTGAATAGGAATTTGCACAGTTGCTGTTTGAAACTTTGTTTTAAAGTGAATATCAAATGTAATAGCACCATTTTCAACGTTTTGAAAAACAATGTTTTCTATATCATGTTCTATTACTTTAGCAACCGTATTTTCCTTATAAAAAACTGGATATTTTAACAAACTACCTTCTTCTGCCCTTTTCTTGATTTCAGCAAGTTTGAGTTCTCTTTGTTTTGTACTTGCTATTAGTGATATAATACTAACTAATATAATTAGTACAAGTATTATACTTAAACAAATCACACCACCTAATGGATGTACATCAATTGTTATTGCTACTACTACAATCGTAACTACTGCTGCACATCTTACTAATAAAGCAATATTTTTTGTTATGTTATTAATTACTTCTTCTCTTTTTCTTAGCTGCTTAATGGTAGTTGTATTACCTTTTCTTACTTTCCGTTTGTTTTCCTTATTCATATTTTTTCCTCCTACAAAAATTATTTTTTAGTTTCATCTTGCATTTCTTACTTTCGTAAGTTTCCTTTTTAAAGTGGAAAATAGGAGTTATGCAAATTTTATGTTATTTTATCATATATTCTCTTGTTTTTCAAGCACTTTACCATATTTTTCTTCTACTAATGCAAAATCTACCTGTCTTAATGCTTTATTGGCATTTTTTACTCTAATTTTTACTTTATCTCCAATTTGATACTGTTTCTTGGTTCTTTCACCTAATAAAGTCTTTTTATTTTCATCATAAATAAAGTAGTCATCTCCTAAATCTTCAAAGCGAATTAAGCCCTCTACTGTATTTTCTAACTCTACAAACATACCAAAAGAAGTAACCGAAGAAATAATTCCTTCATACTCTTTTCCAATTTTATCTTGCATATATTCTGCTTTCTTAATATCCACGCTATCTCGTTCTACTTTTTGAGCAATTTTTTCTCTTTCTGAAGATTGCTCTGCAAAGCTTGTTGCTTTTGCTCTATATTCTTCTTTCCAATCTTCTGCTACATCATAATTTTGTGTTAGATAATAGGAAATCATTCTATGAATAAATAAATCTGGATACCTTCGAATTGGAGAAGTAAAATGACAATAGTAATTACTTGCAATTCCAAAATGTCCTTTATTTTGGCTTTCATATCTTGCTACTTTTAGTGTTCTTAACAGTAAAGTAGAAACAACTCTTTCCTCTGGTTTTCCTACAATAGCATCTAACACCTCTGCAAAGGCTTTAGGGTGAATATTATCTTTATTTGCTTTGATTTTATAGCCAAGATTAAATAAAAATTTATTTAATTCATCAATTTTTTCTTGGTCTGGCATCTCATGCACACGGTAAATAAAAGGTGCTTCTATCCAATAAAAACGTTCTGCAATCGTTTCATTTGCCGTTAGCATAAATTGCTCAATAATTTCATTTGCAAAAGTAATTTCATATTTTTTAACATCAATAGCAAAACCATTTTCATCTAATACAATTTTCGTTTCTGGCAAATCCAAATTTAAACTACCTTGTTTTTCCCTTCTATTTTTCAAAATATGGGCTAATTCTTCCATTCTTTGAAAATGCTTAATAAATGGTTTATATTTCTTAACTACTTCTAATTCTTTTTCTAAGGTTTTAATTCTTTCTTTCGCCTTTTTCGCATCTTTTATTTCTGCTTCTTCTTGTTTTTCTTTCTTTGCATATTTTAATAAAATAGCAACATCAGAATAATTCATTCTTCTAGTTACTTTAATAACGCTTTTTTGCACGTCAGAAGATACCACTTCTCCTTGATTGTTAATTTCCATGATGACAGATAGACAGAATCTATCTTTTCCTTCATTTAAACTACAAATGCCGTTGGAAAGTTCCTTTGGAAGCATAGGAATTACCCTATCTAACATATAAATGCTAGTACCACGAACTAAAGCCTCTTTGTCTAAAGCACTATCTTCTTTGACATAGTAACTAACATCTGCAATGTGAACACCAAGCAAATAATTTCCATTTTGTAATTTTTTCACTTGAACGGCATCATCTAAGTCTTTAGCATCTTCTCCATCAATCGTGAAAATTTCTTCTTCTCTTAAATCTAACCTGTTTGGAATATCTTTTTTGGCTATCTCTTCTTTTATGCTTTGTGCTTCTTTCATCACTTTTTTAGGAAATTCATAAGGAAGATTGTATTCTTTAATAAGGCTAAGCATATCCACTCCTGCCTCATTTACATTTCCTAGAACTTCAATAATTTTTCCTTCTGCCTTCTTTCCTTTTTCAGGATATTTCGTAATTTGCACCACTACTTTTGTATTATTTTTTGCTTTTAACATATTCTTTTTCGAAATATAAATATCCGTTCCAAACTTTCTATCATCTGGCACAACAAAACCATAATTTTGCTGTTTTGTAAAAGTTCCTACTAAACAATTTTTATCATGAGAAATGATTTTAATAATTTTTCCTTCTTCATGTCCTTCTTGAGTATTTTCTTTGGAATTTTGAATCATTTCTAATAAGACTTTATCTCCATTTAAAGCACCTTTCGTATTATTTTTGGCAATATAAATTTCTTCTTCCTTACCTTCTACTTTTACAAATCCAAAGCCTTTTTCATTGGCACGAAATACGCCAGATAAGTACTTTCCTTCTTCTACTAAGGAATATTTTGACTTTCTATTTTTTTGAATTTTATATTCTTGTTCTAAATGATTTAATACTTCTACAAAAGTAGCATACTCTGTTTTAGGCACACTAAGCATAAGTGCCAATTCTTTTGCTTTCATTGGCACATACATATCTTCTTTCATAAAATTTAAAATCAATTGTTCTTTTTCTTCCATAAATTTTCTCCTAAAATAAAAGATGTAGTATTTCTCTACTACACCTTATTTTTTCAAAAAAATTAAATTACATACAAAATTCCAAGTAGAATAGCAAATACTACAAATAGAATACCAAGTAAAATAGTAAATCTTTTCATTTTTCCTTCCTTGGTTCTTCCTTTATTTTTTTCATAAAAGTTATTGGTAGAAGAACCTGTAATGGTTCCTGATGCTCCTTGACTATCTTTGGTTTGAATGGTAGCAACGATAATTAAAGCTACGCAAATAATTAAATATATTCCTAATACTATGTATTTTACAATTTCCATTTTTTCACTTTCTCCTCTTTTTCTTAACTTTTTTCTTAACATTGCTTATTGTAACATATATCTAAAAAAAATGCAATTGCTTTTTTAAATTTTCTATTATATAATACAAAAAGACAAAATATAATCAATTTTCAAAAATGCTCGTTCAAGCTATTTATCGCAGAAATTCTAGATAAATTTTATGGCACCCTTCCATTAAAAATGAACTCTTTCCATAAAATTTATTTAGAATTTCTAGCTCAAATACTTTCAATACGCTTTTTTCAAATTTATTATATTTCATCTTTTTTTCGTATAGGAGTTTTTATGAAACTTATTATCGTAAATGAAAAACAGAATAATAAAAAACTAGATAAAGTGGTATTTGAAAGTTTTCCTAATTTAAGTTCAAATACTTTTTATAAAGCACTTCGAAAAAAGGATATTCGTGTCAATGATAAAAGAGTTTCTGAAAATATAGTTGTTTGTACAAATGATGTGATTAAAGTGTTCATTTCAGATGAATTACTTGAAAATAAACCAACGATTCCTATTGTATATGAAGATAATTACATTTTAGTTGTGGATAAACCTTCTAATTTAGAAGTAGTAGGAGAAAATTCACTTACTTCTATATTACAAGAAAATTATGATTTTCTTAAGCCTTGTCATAGGATAGATAGAAATACCACCGGCCTTGTTTTATTTGCAAAAACAAAAGAAGCTTTGGATATTTTACTAGATAAATTTAAGCACCATGAAATAGAAAAACATTATTTAACTACGGTTTATGGTATTTTACCTAAAAAGCAAGCAAAATTAGAAGCTTATCTTTTTAAAGATAGTAAAAAATCTTTGGTTTATTTATCAAATGAACCTAAAAAAGGCTATCAAAAAATTGTTACTTCTTACAAAGTTGTAAAAGAAGATAAAAAAAATAATACTTCTCTTTTAGATGTTAATTTAGAAACGGGAAAGACTCATCAGATTCGTGCTCATCTTGCCTATATTGGCTTTCCTATTATTGGCGACCGGAAAATATGGTAAAAATGAAATTAACAAACGTTTTAAACAAAAAATACAATTATTACAAAGTTATTCTTTAAAGTTTCATTTTTCTTCTCCTAGTGGTATGTTAGAATATTTAAATGAAAAAGAAATCACATTAAAACCACCAATCTCTTAATACAAAATTGGTGGTTTTTTAATATTTACTTGTATTTATTATTCTTCTTGCTTGCCATAGCAACAACTATAACTACTAAAAATAATAATATTGTAATTATTCCTATGTACACGTATTCAACAGAATAATTATCTCTTATATTTAACAATTGAACTTTCTCCTTTGTTATATCAAATGTTAAATATAAAATATGATTTACATTAGTTTTCTCGTCTGTTTCAATTACAATCTGGTTATTTCTTTTGTTGTCTGCAAGTTCACAAGTATACCCTTCCGGTAACTCATAACCTACAATGTCCTTATAATTTTGGGCAATTTCAGTTATTTCCCGAATTTCATCAGGTGTTACATTCGTGCTACCACAACCGGTTAAACACAACACCATCATCAGAAAAGATAAAACAAAAATTATTTTCTTTTTCATAGCTTTTCCTCCATTTTATATGAATTTGTTGTTTACAAGATGATATTATTTTATCATATTTTTTTATGAACTGCAATATTTTACATAATTTTTTTGAAGAGCCTTACTACATATATGAATTAAGGAAAACTTTTCTGCTATATAAAAAAAGAAGGGGTGTCCCCACCGTTCCATTTTGGAACGAAAAGGGGCGTCCCTCCTGTTCTATTCGAATATTTTATCAAATTCTTTTTCGGTAATTGTTTCTTGTTTTAATAGAGTTTGTGCTACTTCATGAAGTTTATCCATATGTTCTAGAATTAATTGTTGTGCCTTACTATAAGCATTATCTAATAAGATTTTTACTTCTGCTCCAATAGCATCTGTATATTTTTCTCCTAATAATTGTAATTCGTATGGATCTTTTTCGGTATTAATAGAAATCGTTCCTACTACATCACTCATTCCATAAACAGTTACCATATCTTTCGCAATTTTAGTTGCGACTTCAATATCATTACTTGCTCCTGTGGAAATGTCATTTAAAGCAATTTTTTCGGCTGCTCTACCGGCCAAGAAGAGCAATTAGTCTTTCTTCCATTTCTGTTTTGGAAATATAGTTTTTGTCTTCGTTGGTTTTATACATGGTATAGCCACCTGCCATACCTCTTGGAATAATGGAAATTTCTTTTACTGGCTCTTGTGTCTCTAAATATCGACTGACAATAGCATGCCCTGCTTCATGATAGGCAGTTAACTTTTTATCTTTGTCAGAAATAACTCTACTTGTTTTTTGGAGTCCTACGGTTACTTTTTTTAGTGCTTCTTCGATGTCTTCTTGCTCAATGACTTCATGTTCATTTATGGCAGCTAAAATAGCAGCTTCATTTAAAATATTAGCAAGTTCTGCTCCGGTAAAGCCTGCGGTATCTTCTGCAATGGATTTTAGTGTAATATCTTCTGCAAATTTTTTATCTTTACTATGAATTTTTAAAATTTCTTCTCTTCCTTTTAAGTCTGGTACATTAATAGTAATTTGTCTGTCAAATCGACCTGGTCTTAATAGTGCTTTATCTAGCATTTCTGGTCGGTTGGTAGCAGCAAGTACAATAATGGTTTCTTCTGTATCAAATCCATCCATTTCCACTAATAATTGATTTAAGGTTTGGTTATTTTCTGATTCTGCTCCATTTCCACTGGATCTTCTAGAACCAATGGCATCAATTTCGTCAATGAAGACAATGCATGGTGCTACTTTTCTTGCTTTTTCAAATAGTTTACGAACACGAGAGGCACCAAGTCCTGCAAACATTTCAATAAATTCGGAACCACTCATAGAAATAAAGGGAACACCTGCTTCTCCTGCAATGGCTTTGGCAATTAATGTTTTTCCTGTTCCTGGTTTTCCATAAAGTAAAACACCTTTTGGAATTTTTGCTCCCATTTCATTGAATTTTTTTGGTTCTTTTAAGAATTGTACAATTTCAATCATTTCTTGCTTTTCTTCATCTAGTCCTGCTACATCATCAAATTTTACTTTTTCTTTGGAAGCATCTTGGTCGTAAACTTTTCCTTTATCACCAAGTCCTTGCATTTTAAAGACTAGAATGAATAGGGCAACAATCATCAAAGTTGGAAGTAAAGTAAAAAATGTTTCTGAAATACTAACTAATATATTTTGTGGATTTTGGATTAATTCAATGTTATTTCCTTGTTCTACTTTTTCTTGTACTAATTCAATAAAGGCTTGTGTACTTGGTATAATCGCTGTTTTTTCTTCTTCTACATTTTTCTGTTTTACTTTTACGGTTGTACTTCCTACCGTCATTTCTATTTTTTCAATTTCTCCATTGGCTAATTGTTTAATTAAATCTGTATAAGCAAGTTTGTTTTCTTCTGTATTTTCATTTTGATAGAAAAATAGAAAATAACTTACTACACCAATTGCTATAACTAATACGATAACCAAAATTCCAAGTAGAATTTTATTCATTTTTTCTTTATTTTTGTTTTCTTCTGGGTTATTATTTTCTTCCATGCTCATTCTTTTTCCTTCCTTTTTAAGCATTTTCTCCTTGTGGTTCATTATTTCCCACATTTTTATCTTTTTCTTGTTGTTCCTTTTTTTCTTTTTTCCTTTGTTCTTCTTTTTGCTTTTCTCTTTGCTCCTTTTGTTCTTCTTCCTCTTCTTGTTCTTTTTGTTTTTGCAATTCTTCTCGAACTTTTGCTTGTTCTTCGATTATTTTGGTTAGTTCTTTTTGACTTTTTAGAATGTCTGATTTAATCATTAAAATTGCGGTAATAATATAAATATAAGCAATTCCAATATACATCATTTGAAAATATTCAATACGCAATGTAGTAAAAGTTTCAATTAAAATCGTTCCTATATTCAATAAAATTGGCAAAGTTAAACTATAAATAACAATTTTACACATTGCTGAAAAACGAAGATGAATTCTTAATAATAGTGCCGTAAAAAATCCAAACAAAGCTAATAAAATAATATCTAGCCATGTACTAATAAAATATAGAACAAAAAGGTAAATCAACATCATAAAGAAGATTCCTATACTAATCAAAAGAAGATTGGTTCCTGAAAAAAATTGTAGTAAATCTTGTTTTGTATAAGTTTGCATTGTGCTATTGTCAAAGAAAGAAGTATAAGAATAGGTAACTGGTTGTGTTGCCATTTGTGTTTTAATCACCATTTCATCTTGTAAAAGGAGAATTCCATTTTCTGCTTTTTGTAAGATTTGTTTATCCTTTTCTAACGTTTCCGTATCTACAGCATTCGTATCTATTATTATCGTAGAAAAAAGGTTGTCCTTATTTTGGATTACGATTGGTTCTTGTTGTTCCATTTGCAATTTGCCATTTTCAAAGACAAATTCTGGCAATTCTTCTTTTACATATTGTAATTCTTTTTGAAATTCTCTTATTAATCCATAAACCGATGTTAAAGAAGCAATAACCACAAAAACAAGAAGTAATTTCACAAAATAAGCTAATACAATTTTCCAACTTTTCGTAGCCATTTCTGGGTATTTTTCAAAATCTTTAATGCAAATGATTATTTTCTTAAAAAAAGAAACTTCTTTTTCTTCTTTCATCTTTCGTCTCCTTTTTTTGCTTACTCTTTTTCAATATTCATTCCGTCTTTGGTATCTTTGACTAGATAACCTTTTTCTTTTAGTTCATCACGAATGCGATCCGATTCAGCCCAATTTTTATTTTCTCTTGCTTTCTTTCTTTGTTCTATTAAGGTTACTATTTCTTCTGGTAATTCTACTTTTTCTTGCTTTTCTATATATTCTTGTGACTTATCTAATGCTAACCCTAAGACTTGATCAAATTCTAATAAAAGCTTGGCAAATTGTTCTGATTTTTGCTTATTTCTTGCTACTTCCCATACAATTCCCATAGCAAGTGGCATGTTTAAATCATCATTTACTGCTTCCATAAATTTTTCTTTATATTCAGCAATGATTTTATCTTCTACTTTTTCTTTGCTTTGGCTATGTAGTAAATAACTTTCTCTTAAACGATTTAACGCTTTTTGAGAGGAATTAGCACTTTCAAAGGTAAAATTTAACTTGGTTCGATAATGTGCCGTATAACAGAATAATTTATAAGCAAGTGGTTCAATTCCTTTTTCTTGTAAGTTATCTAAGGTATAAGTATTTCCTAAACTCTTTGACATTTTTCCGCTATTGACTTGTAAAAATTCTACATGCATCCAACGTTTTGCTGGAATATGACCTGTACAACCTTTACTTTGTGCTATTTCATTTTCATGATGAGTTGGAATATGGTCAACTCCTCCTGTATGAATGTCAAATTCATCCCCTAAATATTTTCTTCCCATAGCAGAACACTCTAAATGCCAACCTGGATAAGATAATCCCCATGGACTATCCCATTTCATAATATGATTTTTTGGTGCTTTAATCCAAAGAGCAAAATCGTAAGGATTTCTTTTTTCTTCATCTACATCTACTCTGGCTCCTGCTATTTGTTCTTCTAAATTGCGATTTGATAAGACTGGATAATGGTCTAATTTTGAAATATCAAAATAAATTCCTTTGGATGTTTCGTAAGCATACCCATTTTCCATAATTTTTTTTACATATTCTAACATGTCTGCAATATGATCCGTTGCTTTGGCAATAATTTCTGGTTTTTCTATATTTAGTCTTCCCATATCTCGAAAAAATATATCGGTATAAAAAGCAGCAATTTCATAAGGATCCTTATTTTCTTTTTTAGCTGCTTTTTCCATTTTGTCTTCGCCTTCATCACCATCAGATTCTAAATGTCCTACATCGGTAATATTCATGACATGTTTTAACGTATAGCCATTTGCTTTTAAAGCTCTTCTTAGTGTATCCATAAAAACATAAGCTCTAAAATTACCAATGTGGGCATAACTGTAAACAGTTGGCCCACAAGAGTAGATGCGTACTTTCTTTCCTTGTAATGGTTTGAAGTCTTCTTTTTTTCTTGTTAAGGTATTATATAATCTTAATGTCATACTTTTTAATCCTTTCTTTTATGTTGTGGTATTTGTGGTATTCGTTACTGTTGTATTTCCTGTTGTTGTATTGTCCACTGTGGTATTACCTGTTGTGTTATCTATCGTAGTATTTTGTAGTGTATTTTCATTTGGCTTACTATTACTCAATTTATTTACGGTTAAAGTAATAGTGGTTCCTTTGTCTACTTTTTTCTTTTCTTCCACGCTCTGTTTTAATACAATTCCGTCTTTTTTGCTTTTATCCTCACTATATTTTACTTCCACTTTTAACCCTTTTGCTTCTAAATCTTTTTTTGCTTGCTCTAAAGTTTTTCCTACTACATTAATCATTTCAACTTGTTCCGGTGCTTTATGGACGTCACAAGTTTCTGTTGGTATATCATATTTATCTCCAGGGTTTGTAGACCATAATTTTGTATTTTCTTTTTGTGGCTTCACTAGATAAGTCTTTTCTTCTACGTCTTTACAATATTCTGTTGCTATTTTGCCTGTTTCTTTACAGATTTTTAATTTTGTATGTCCTTCACATTGCTTTGGCGAATTTCCTTTGGTGAAATATTCCATTTCTGTTCTTGTGCAAGAATCGGTTGCAATGTTACCAGAGTCTAAACAAATTTTAAAACTAACAACACCAGATGGTTTTTCGAAACGTTTACTTGGCAAATTCGTATGTACGGCTCTCATAATTTCGCCCCATAAGGTTGCAGCACCATTTCCACTAATGCCTTTTGGTTGCTCTGCTCGATCAAAACCAAACCAACATGCGCCTGCATAGTATGGGGTAATACCACATAACCATCTATCTTTATAATCTCCTGTAGAGCCTGTTTTTGCTCCTACTTCCATTCCTTTAATCCAACAGGTTGTTGCCGTTCCGCCATTACCTGTTACTGGTTCTGTAAGAATTTCTTTTAATATATATGCATTTTGTTCTGTCATCATGCGCTTTGTTTCTTGTTTTGGTTCCATAATTACATTGCCATCCATGTCTTCCACTTTTGTATAAAATGTTGGTTCTATATATACTCCGTTATTGGCAATCATAGCATAGGCTGCTGCCATTTCCAACGGCGTTACGCTAGTAGCACCTAAGGCTAATGGTAATCCTAAGTCTTTATCTGCAATTTGAGTAAAATTCATTTCTCGTAAGAAATTAGCTGAATTAGATGGCCCTAATTCTGCCATAATTTTGACATGTATTACATTAGAAGAATGTTCAATCGCATGCCTTACAGTTAACAAACCGCGCCAACTATAATCAGAATTATGTGGATCGTATCTTCCACTAAATACTGTATAAGAATCATCATATACAGTAGACGCATTAATAATACCTTTTTCTAAGGCTGGAGCTACAACACCAATTGGTTTAATAGAAGAACCTGGTTGTTTGCTTCCTTTTATTACTCGATTGTAACCAGTTGGATTAGAATCTGGTCCTAAACCTCCCATACATCCTACTACATAGCCTGTACTTGGGTCAATAATTGCCATAGCTGCTTGTGTGTGACCTTCGTTTAATAGGTTTCCATCTTTATCTTTTTCTTTTCCGTTGACTAAGTATTTATCTTTTACAAACTCATTTTGCATAATTTCTTGAATGGAATTGATTTGTGTCGTATAAATGGTGTATCCATTATTTTCAATTCTTAATTGTGCTTCCTCTAGTTTTAAGCCTTGCTCTTCTGCTAATTGTTCCGTTATTTGTTGAAGTGCAGCATCTACCAGATAAGAGTAAGAATCTTTTGTGGTAATGACATTTCCTTTTTGGAAAGCAAGTCCTTGTTCTACTTCTGCTACCGCTGTATTATAAGCTTCCTCCGTCAAATCATATTCTAAATTTGGTGCTTCCTCTCTAAATTTTTCTAACACTACTTTTACTTTGTTTTTAATGGTATCTATTTCTTCTTGTTCTGTACTAAATGGATCATAAGCATTTGGTGAAGTGTTAATTGCAACTAAATAAGCTGCTTCTGCTAAACTTAAATCTTTTACTTCTTTACTGAAATAATATTCTGCTGCCGTTCCAACACCATAATAAGTTCCACCCATAAAGATTTTATTTAAATATAATTCTAAAATTTCATCTTTGGAAAGAACTTGTTCGGTATTATAAGCACGTGCCATTTCTCGAATTTTTCTTTCAATTCCTGCTAAACCAGAATCGTCTTTATCATCAAATGTATTTTTAATTAATTGTTGGGTAATCGTGCTTCCTCCATAAGAAGAGCTTCCTCCCTTAAAAACAAATTGAAGCGTTGCTCCTAAAGTTCTTTTAAGGTCAATTCCTTTATGGTTATAAAATCTTTCATCTTCTAAGGCAACAAATAGTTTTGGTAAATATTCTGGCATTTCTTCTACTGTGACCCATTTTCTATTTTCTTTTCCATTAATAGTAGCAATAATATTCCCTTCTGCATCGGCTACTTTTGTATTAAAATTGTTAATTTGCAATTCACTTCTTGTTACTTTATATTGGTCACTAAAAAAGATTCCCGCAATAATACCTACTCCAATTAAGCATAGTAAAATACCTAATACAAAAATAATTAGAATTGCCTTTTTTAATTTTGGATGTTTTTTCTTTGCCTTTTTTTCTTTTTTATTTGTCTTTGTTTTATATTTTTTTGTCTTTTCTATTTCCTCTTTATTGTTCTTTTTCATGTTCTTTTTTTTGCCATTTGTTTTTTTCATTTTATTTCCCCCTTGGCATAAAATTGATAGATACATTATATTATAGATTGCTTAAATTGAAAAGGTTTTTTAAGAAATTTTTAAGAAAAAAAGCAAAAAAATACTAGGTATATTTTACCTAGTATTTTTTTGTTATTTTGCATAATCAACTACTCTAGTTTCCCTTACCACATTTACCTTAATTTGTCCAGGGTAATCCATTTCATTTTCTACTTTTTTTGCAATGTCTCTTGCCATTAATGTCATTTGACTATCTGATATTTTTTCTGGTTTTACAATAATTCTTATTTCACGACCTGCTTGAATAGCAAAAGATTTGTCCACTCCTTCAAAGGAATCCGCAATTTCTTCTAATTGTTGTAATCTCTTTATGTAGGCTTCTAAGGTTTCTCTTCTTGCACCTGGTCTAGAAGCAGAAATGGCATCTGCTGCTTGTACTAATACAGCTTCAATGCTTTGTGGCTCTACATCACCATGATGAGCTTGTACTGCATTAATTACCATTTCATTTTCTTTGTATTTTCTTAATACATCTACCCCAATTTCTACGTGAGTTCCTTCCATATCATGGTCTAAGGCTTTTCCAATATCATGAAGTAGTCCTGCTCTTCTTGCTAATTTTGGGTCTAACCCTAATTCTTCTGCCATAATTCTTGCCAAATTAGAAACTTCAATGGAATGGTTTAATACATTTTGTCCATAACTAGTTCTATATTTTAATTTTCCTAGTAATTTAATAAGGTCTGGATGAAGTCCAATGACACCTGCTTCCATAGCGGCTCTTTCACCCTCTTCTTTAATGGTTGCTTCTAGTTCTTCTTTTGCTTTTTCTACCATTTCTTCAATTTTAGCTGGATGAATTCTTCCGTCTTCTATCAGTTTTTCTAATGCCATTTTCGCTACTTCTCTACGTAATGGGTCAAATCCTGAAATAACGACTGCTTCTGGTGTATCATCAATAATTAGGTCAATTCCTGTTAATGTTTCTAAAGTTTTAATGTTTCTTCCTTCTCTACCAATAATTCTTCCTTTCATATCATCATTAGGAAGAGATACTATTGATACGGTTGTTTCTTGTGAATGGTCTGCTGCACACTTTTGAATCGCATAACTAATAATGTTTTTTGCTGTTTTATCTGCGGTTTCTTTTGCTTTTTGTTCTAAGTCTTTAATTAAAGTTGCTTTTTCTGTTGTGATTTGTTTTTCTACTTCGCTTAGTAATTGTTTTTTTGCATCTTCTGTAGTTAAACCTGCAATACGTTGTAATTCTGCCATTTGTCTATTATATAAGTCCTCTAGCTCTTCTTTTCTTTTTTCGTTGTCTTGCACTTTCGTTAGTAAGTCTTTTTCCTTTTTTTCTAATTGGTCCATTCTGTTTTCTAAATTTTCTTCTTTTTGAATTAAACGTTTTTCTTGTAGTTGTACTTCGCCTCTTCTTTCTCTAATCTCTTGATCTAACTCTTTTCGACTAGCCATAATTTCTTCTTTTGCCTTAAAGATTTCTTCTTTTTTCTTATTTTCTGCTTCTTTATTTGCTAATTCTACAATTCTTTTTGCTTCATTTTCTGCACTTTTCATTTTAGATTCTGCTATTTTTTTTCGAATCATAAAACCTACTATGGTGAAAATGACAGCTGAGATTAGAAAAACGGCGATATTAATTATGATATCCATAATTTTACACCTCTTTCTATTTCATTTTCAATGTACATAAATATATATCACTCTAATTTATTTTTAGAATATATTTTGTCTCTTCTTCTATTTTATCTTTATTACTGTAAACTGTCAAGACATTTTGAAGAATTGGTAAAAAAAGAAAGAAAAAAGAAGTGAACTTTTGAAAGTTCACTTCTTTATTTTAAGCTCTTGGATGAGCTTTTTTATAAACATTTTTTAGTCCACTATCTTGGAATTGCATATATACTTGTGTAGAGGAAATATCAGAATGTCCAAGCATAGTTTGAATTGCTTTTAAGTCTGCACCATTTTGTAAAAGATGGGTAGCAAAAGAATGTCTTAATACATGTGGTGTAATATCTTTGGTAATGTGTGCTTGTTCTTTATAATATTTTACAATTTTCCAGAAACCTTGTCTGGTTAATCTTTGACCATTTACGTTAACAAATAAAGCTTTGACGTTTTCATCACGAATTAAAACAGGTCTTGCTTCTTCTATATATTCTTTTAATGCTTTTAAAGAAATTGCTCCTAAAGGAATATTTCTTTGTTTTGTACCAGAATGGCATACAACATAGCCTTCCTCTAATTTTACGTCTTGAATGTCCAAAGAAATAATTTCTGTTACACGCATACCAGTTGCATAAGCAAATTCAAGCATTGCTTTGTCTCTGGTTCCTTTTAGGTCAACATCTTTTGGTTGATCTAATAATAATTCTACTTCTTTTGCTGTTAAAACACTAGGTACTCTTTTTTCAATTTTTGGTGATTGTATATGAGCTGTTGGATCTTGTTTTACTTTTTTATTTTTTACTAAGAATTGGTAAAAAGAACGTATTGAAGCTAAACTTCTTGAGATGGTAGATGCTTTTTTACCTACTGATTGTAAATATTCTATATATTCTTTTATTTCTTCTTCTTTTACTTTCGTATAATTTAATTTTTTACTTTCAATATATTTATTGTAGTACACAATATCTCTTCTATAAGACTGTAATGTATTGTCTGATGCCTTTTTGTCATTTTGAAGAAATTCTAAAAAAAGTTTTACTTGTTTTTCCATTTGATTTAGCTCCCCTATCTTTTTATATTTTCTTTACCTTACGTAAACTGTATATGTTATATCAAATTCTAAGTAAATTGTAAAGACATTTTTCGAAAAAAAATATAATTTTTTTCTTTTATTTTTATTTTTTCTTTATTTTTCAACATTTTTAATCATAAAAATTTTTAAAAATAGGAAATACATAAACTAAGGAAAGAATTGGATGCATAGACTTCAATAAGCGCTGCTAACATTAATGCCACTAAAATAAAAAAGGAAAAAGCAGTATGTCTAATAATTTCTATTTTTATGTTTTCTCTTCTTTTATCTTTCATAATGGCTTCATATAATTTTATTCCACTAACCGCTAGAGCTAAAATGCAAGGAATAATCAGGATATTTTGTAAAAACAAAGTGATAAAACAAAATAAACTACCTTTTCCATTGCCTAATGTATAAAGTACACAAGATATGGTATAACCTAAAGAAAAACCTTTTGCTACTACTAATGCATAAACAATCGGAATTCCAATAATGGTACACCCCATAAACCATAATAGACAAGCAAATAAAATATGGTTTCCTATAACACTTTTTAAGAGATTAATCGAATCAATTTGGTAATCTGTTTTTAAAGCATTGATAAATGTAATAATCGTACTTTCTATTTGCTCTCGTGTCTCTTGTGTTGCGTTATTGATAAAAATGACCCCCAACACAATTCCTACCAAAAAGAAAAGAGAAACCATGATATATTGTTTCAAATTATGATAAATATGTTGCTTTATGGCATTCCAAATTTGACTCTTTTTTGCCTGTTTTCTCATAGAATTTCCCTACTTTCCTTTTGTTCTTTCTACATAATGTGTATTCTATAAAAAAACATTTTAGAACCAAATGAAAAAAATTAGCTTTATTTTACTTTTCCATAAACTCCACCGCCACCAGATTGTATGGTAATATTTCCTTCTCTTGCTTGGATGATTTTTTCTGCTATTTTTTTCCCTACCACAGCTTCTAAATCATCACAAGAAAGTTGGTGTAAAATTGTCATTTCTGTTCCAAAGTGAGTTAATAATTTTTCTATTTGCTTTCCTCCTACTCCTGGTACAAATTGAAGAGGAATTTGATAAATATAGGGAGGTCTAGTTTTAGGACTTTTCGTTTCCTTTTTATCTCTAATTAATTCAATTCTGTCAAATACTCCAAAGGTTACATTGCAACTACCACATTTTGGACAAGTAGTTACTGGTTCTTTTGTTTCAATGGTACTTTGGCAGTCATCACAATAAGTTCTATGATATTTTCCTAGTTTTGGATCTAAGCCATAATTGGCGACTATTTTTCTTCCATCTTCTTGTTTTAGTGCTTTTACGATTTCTTTAAAAGAGATATCTTCTACTTGCATTTTATTATATTCTCTTGCAATTTTAGGAAGAGAGTGAGCATCCGAATTGGTAAGAAATGTTTTGCTTTCTAATTCTGAAATCGTGTCTGCCAAAAAAGTATCCGCACTTAATCCTAACTCAATGGCAAGTATTTTGGAAAATTTTTCTTTAAAAATATCTTCTAATCGATTCACGCAATTTCCATAGTAACTTTTATGGGGAGTAAACACATGGGCTGGAATTAAAATACCATGATATTTTTCTACTAAATCAATTAATTCATAACCCGACAAATCTGACCTTTGCGTACTAAGTGTAATGTTTTTTACATGATGACTCATTTCTTGTGAAAAAGCTTTTATCTCTTTTAAATGAGGAAAGAAGCAAATATTATGAGCTGCCCCTTTCTTTCCATTTCTTCCTATCTCAGAAGTTTCTACTTCGCTACCAAGTAAAATACACACTTGCTCTTTATAAATAATGCCACCATCTTCTATTTCATAAGCATCTCCTGTTTTTAAAAAGTTTTCAATATCTTCTATGACATAAGGAGAAGCACAGTCAATAATGCCAACCACTTGAATTCCTTTTCTTTCATAACATTCCTTAGCAATGTTAGCAAAGTTTAATGACCTTGCTGCTGTTATTTTAATTGGTTTTCCTTGTTCTGATCTTCCAATATGAACATGTAAATCAGCAAATATTTCTTTCATTTCTACTTCCTCCTAACGTAAAAGACGTTCCTTTTCGAAATATTTTTCAAAAAGAAACGTTTTGCTTTATCTTTCTTCTCTACTTTCTCTATTTTGTAATACAATTGGTTCAATTTCACTTGGATCAAAATGAATGGTTTCTGGTTCTTGCCTAGATATGTTTAATTTCGCTTTTTCCTCTATTTCTTTTACTTTTTTCTGAATATAGTCATAAGAGTTAGCAGCTGTAATAATTGATTGTTTGGTATCTTTTGCTGCATTCATTTTGTTTGCTAAATATTCCATTCCACGATAAAATCCACTCATTTTATACATACACCTCCTGCATGTTATTGACAAATTCTTTAAATTGCTCTAAATAACGATTTTCTTTTCCTTTTAAATTGCGGTGTTCTAATAATACTAACGCTTCATCTGGTTTAAACCCAATTCTCTCTGGTCGATCTAAAAGCATTCCTCCAAATTGATCTACCAGTTCTAAAATGTCACTTTCTTTTTCCCTTGGATTGCTTTCTGAATAACGATTTACTTCTTCACAAATTTTGCAAAAGCGTTTTGAAAAACCTAATGTACTTAAATAGTCTGCTCCCTCTTTCGCATAGGATTTTACTTTATTTAAATCGCTAAAGTCAGTTGGTTTTTTACAATTACATAATAAGCATGCCGTAATCACTAAATTTTCATCTACATCAATTTTCATTGTATCTATAAATAATTTAGCCAATTCTGTTTTTAAAACAACGGACTTATCAAAAAAAATACGCGCTTTTTTCTCTAAATAAAACATAATTTCCATTTTGCGAACCCAATCTTGTTCTTTTAAAATGTATTCTGCAAATGTTTCTTCCATATTTCCCCTCCTATGGAATTAATCTCTAGTATCTTTTCTTTATTATATTGTAAAAAACGCTATAATTCAACAATGTTATATAAATGTTATTAAATTGTAATATATATGTAACAAAAATAAGATAAATGAGATAAATGGGACGGGTCTAAAAATCTCATTTTAAAAATAAGATTTTTAGACCCGTCCCATTTATCTCAATTATCTCATAAAATTACTAATTGCTTAGTATAATCTAAATTTGACCAAGAATCATATTCATAACCTAATGTATAAATATTCGTAGCAAAAATATCTTTTTCTAACATTTCCTTTAAGATTTTATTAGTATTTTGTTCGGTATATTTTTTAACAGAAGTTACCATTTGAATTTTTGGATTAATATTACAAATATCGGATAACATTTCTTTTCCTTTTGCATTAAAACCTAAAACTCTTGCATAGGGCGTTACTTTTTTGGAATTTTGCATATCTTTTTTGGTAATGCCAAGTAAGGCATATAATAAAATTCTTTGAATTCTGGTTTGTGTATATCGTTTTGATTTTACAATGTTGACTAAATCAATTAAATTATTACAAGAATCAGCTGCTGTTTTAATCGCATTTTCTAATCCTTCTGTTACATCAGGAAGTTTTTCTATCTCTTTTAAAGACATTCTCCTTAATGTATATAAAATTTCTTTTTCATATTTTACTAAGTCTAAAACATAGCTTCCTTTACGAATTTCTTCTTTTAAAATCATATACGAATTTCTTGGCATGACTTTTCTTAAATCATCGTATTGTTCCATGGCAATTAATTTACGAATGGCGGTAGAACTTGCAAATTCATCAATAATTTTTTCATCGTTATAATATACTTTTTTGCGTTCTACAGAAAATGGCTTCATTTCACTTTTTAAACGTTTTAAGGCTTTTAAATATTCTATTCCTAAAATGTTATTAGATCCTGACATAAGATTAGCATAACGTTTAATGTCATTCAAATACATAAGCAAAGCATTTTCTCTTGCCTTTGGGTAAGATAAACCTTTTCCTAATTCATGATTTAAAATCGCTACATATTCTTTTGGCTCATTATATAACACATTGGCAATATTATTTAATGCAGCAAAGTCTGCTGTTTCACTTCCAAAACAAAGGGTATCTACTATTTTTAAACTATCTAATACTTTGATAGCTCCTTCTGCAAAATTTTCAGCACTGGAAATACTATAAATGGTAGGAAGTTCTAATACAATATCAACTCCATTTTCAATTGCCATTTGTGCCTTGGCCCATTTATTTACCAAAGAAGTATTGCCTCTTTGCGTAAAATTACCAGACATAACAGCAACAACATATTCTGCACCAGTTTGTTTTTTGGCTTCCTCTATTTGATATAAATGTCCATTATGAAATGGATTGTACTCTGCTATAATTCCTAGAACAGTTGCCATATGTAAATTCCCCTCTCTTACCTTTAAAATAGCTTATATTATTTCACATTTCTTTTTATTTTCTCTTGTATATTTTTTATTCCATTGATATAATATCATAAAGTTTTTGATTTTTCAATCGAAAGGACAAATATTATGGAAAAAGTTACAATTTATACCGATGGTGCGTGTTCTGGTAATCCTGGTCCACGGTGGTTGGGGTGCTGTTTTAATGTATAAAGACCATAAAAAAGAAATTTCTGGTGGACAAAAAAATACTACCAATAATATGATGGAATTAACGGCTGTTATTGAAGCACTAAAGTTAATTAAATTTCCTTGTTCTATTGAAATTTATAGTGATAGCGCTTATGTGGTAAATGCTTTTGTGCAAGGTTGGATTGAAAACTGGATGAAAAAAAATTGGAGAACAGCCGATGGAAGTCCGGTTAAAAACAAAGAATTGTGGGAAACCTTATATCAGTTTACTAAAACGCATGAAATTACGTTTAAAAAAGTAAAAGGTCATAGTGATAATGAATATAATAATCGTTGTGACGAATTAGCGCGCACTGCTATTTCAAATTTATCAAATGGTATATAAAATTAGGATATAGAATTTTGAACTAATTTTATATAAGAAAGAGAGGTTATTTATGATGATGGAAGAAGAAAAAAATTTTTCAGATGTCATTACAAACACAAATGCTATTTTACCAAAAACGTTTTTCTGGATGTTTTTAGGTCTACTTGGAACCGCTATTGTTAGTTTTTATACTTATGCATCTGGTTTATTTGCTACTGTTTTAATGAATGGCTATTTTGGTCCATTACTAATTTTGGAACTAGTGGTAGTATTACTATTTTCGCTTTTATTTCGAAAATTGCCAGCAACCATTGTAGGAATTTTATATTTCTTATATGCTGCCATTAATGGCGTATCGCTTGCTACTATTTTTTATGTTTTTGAATTAAACTCTATTATTCTATTATTTATTGTTTCTAGCTTATTATTTGGCGGCTTTGCACTTTATGGTTACAAAACAAAAAAAGATTTAAGTAATTGGCATACTTTGCTTTTTGGAACCTTACTTGCAGGTTTAGTCGTTAGTTTGCTTAATTTGTTTTTTAAAAATTCTGTTTTAGATATTATCATTGACTGGGTTATTCTACTTGTTTTCTTTGGTATTACAGCTTATGATATGAATAAAATAAAACAATTAAGTTTCGTTGATACCATTAATCAAGATAAAATTCATATTTATGGTGCTATGGAATTATATTTAGATTTCATTAACATCTTTTTACGTGTTTTATCTATCTTTGGAAAAAGAAGAGATTAATCAAATGTTGTAAGAACCTGTTTTTGGGGACGGAGGAAAAAAACAGGGTTATAGAAAAATGTTGCATTTAAAAGTTAAAAATTATAACTTAAAAATTAAAATATATTGATATTATTTACCTGTTTTTTTCCTCCGTCCCCAAAAACAGGTTCGTTTCATTTTTTAAATTCCTTCATAAATTGTTTTTATTTTGTCAAGCAAATAGTGGCTTCCTCCTCTACCCTTTACATCTTCTACCATGCTAATAATTAAAATTTGTTTATTATTATTTTCATCTGCTATAAAACTATCAAACCAACCAATTTCGGTTCCTTCTGTGTCATCTTTGGAAGCTTTTATTTCTGCTGTGCCTGTTTTTCCTGCTATGGTTAGTCCATCTATTTTCACACTGTGAGCTGTTCCATTTGGATTTTCTACTACTTGAATCAAATCTTCTTTTATGGTATTTGCGGTTTCTTTACTAAAAGCATTTGTTTTATAATAAGTAGATGCCGTATTTGGTTTATCTTCTAAATAAGGCATAATCATATTTCCTTCGTTGACAAAACTAGAATATATCATTGCCATATGAATTGGATTTACTAACATCTCTGCTTGTCCATAACCACTATTGGCAAGTTGTCTTTCACTTGTAATGGCATCAGAATTGGCATAAGAAGATTGTTCCATTTCTTGCACAAAGTCTATTTTTTGCTTAAAACCAATTTCTTTTAACCCTTTTGCAAAATCATTTTCTCCTATTTTTAAGGCTGCTTTAGCAAAATAAATGTTGTCAGAATAAATCAAAGCATTTTGTAAATTTTGCTCTCCTGCATATGTGGTTAAAGTCGAAATATAGAAATCGCCCCAACTACTATCTTTTTGCCATTTCGTACTACTTGAGCCAAAGCTTTCTTCTTTCGTAAACTTACCTAAGTTTAATCCAAGAGCCCCTATTACTGGTTTTATAGAAGAGCCTGGTGCATAAGTTGCTAAATATCTGTTATATAGTGGCTTTTCTTCATTTCCCGATAAAGCATTCCACTGATTCGTTGTCATGCCTAAACTAAAATCATTGGAATCAAAAGTAGGCGTACTAACCAAAGCTAAAATTTCACCTGTTTTTGGATTGATGGCTACCTCAGCACTTTTATCTTCTTTAAATTGTTCATATAAAGCCTCTTGCAAATTACTATCAATGGTTAGTTTAATATCTTCTCCATTTTTTGCCTCTTTCTTTGCAATGGTTTTTATTTTGTTACCATCCGTATTAACAATATAAATTTCTGCTCCATTTTGTGCCCTTAAACGGTTTTCATATGCTCTTTCTAAACCGGATTTTCCAATTACGCTATGTTCATCATAACCTTCTTTTTGTTTTTCTTTTAATTCTTCTGCGCTAATCCCTTGAATATACCCAAGAAGATGTGAGCTTGCTTCTCCCAATGGATAAATTCTTTCTTCTGTATCAATAATTTTAATTCCTTTTACTTCTAATAATTGATTTTTTAACGTTTGTTCTGATTTTCGAATCGTTCTTAATGGAACAAAGGTATCTTCTTTTACATAAGAGGCAGATAAACTATTTTGAATACTTTCTGAAGATAAATCTAAAAGCTCAGCCACTTTTGCGATATCTTGTTCTTTGGTATCGCTATTCATTTTACCTGGTACGAACCCAACTTGTGAAGCAGTTTGTTTTCCTGCTAAAATCATGCCATTTCGATCTAATATTTTGCCTCTATCTGCTTCTATGGTTTCTACTCTTACTTTATATTCATTTTCTAATTCTGGAAAAATATCATGAGAAGACCAGTCTAATTTGTAGTTATCTTCTTCTTGGGTTAAATAACTGGTATTTGAAAAATTGATTTCTCCGGCTACTGTTTGCATGGTTACTTGATAAATTACCTCTACTTTTTGCCCTTTTTTATTGGTTTTTACAATATTGACCTGTAAATCACTTATTTCAATTCCTTCATAGATATTTTTGTTACGCGAAAGATAAGTATCTTTTTCTACTTCTTGTTTCGTTTTACTACTTAATAATTCATACATGCCTTCATAGTTTTTCTCTACAATATAAGACAAATAAGTTTTTAAAGTGGCCTCTGGTGTGTTTGTTGGCTTTTTTAGAAAAATACAAGCACAAACAATAGCAATCATGAAAACAAATATAAGTAGCACGAATATTTTTCTTTTATTACTATTTTTCTTTTTCTTCATTTTAATTTTTCCTTTCTTACTTTACTAAAAAGTCATAGTCTATTTTTTTCTTATTTTAATAAAAAATTTTAGTTTATTTTTCTTGTTCCTCTAAAATGCCATATGACATTGCAATATCAGTTGGTATAATATATTTTGCCCCAATGGCTTCTGCTACTACTAGTACAAAAGCACACATAGCTCGTGTTGCATACCACCATTCTGGATCTTTTGTCTTTTCTTTTATAGCATTTAAAGAAATTTCTTTATAATACCTTTGTGTTTCTTGCTTTCTACTTTCTATGCTCATCATAATAGGAGATGCGATATCTTTATATAAAGTATTGTTTTCGTAGTAAATGCCAGAGTTTCTTGCAAATTTTTCGTGTCCCCCTCCTGCTAGTATTAAAATATCTGCTTTTTCTTTTGGTAAATTTAATCGTTCTTTAATAAACTCTTTCACTTCTTCTAAAGGTGTTGTTGCAACATCTTCTGCTAAGTCTGGAAACTTTTGCATGACATCAATAACGCCTAATTTAGTATTTACACTTTCTTTGATTTTTTTATCAAAAATAGAAATTTCAGTAGAGCCTCCTCCACCAATAAAGACACATACTTTTTCTTTCACAAAACGCGTAGTTCCCAATACAGTTAATTCGTTTTCTTTTTCTTGTGAAATAATATGAAAGTCATACCCGGTTTCTTCTTTAAAATTATGAATAAAACTTTCTCTTTCTAATGGCTGTAATGTTCTAAAAATGCTTGTCCCACAAACATAGATATTTTCAGAAATTGTCTTTAATTCCTTAATGCTTTCCATTAATTCTTCTACATCTGCTTTTCTCAATTGTTTATCTTCATGATAATGCTTTTTAAATTGAATCGTTCTTCCTTCTAATTTTTCTATCTTTTTTCCATCAAATTTATCTACTTTTATGCAAGTAGAGCCAACTTCTACTATGATTTTATCCATTTCATTTATCTCCTTGAAATAATATTCTTTTCTTTTTTATATCACAAAACTTTGTATTTTCCTAGTATTTTTTTAATATTTGTATCTTCTTGTTTACGAAATAATGTCATTTTAGTAAAAAATAATAACGAATCTTATATTTTTTTACTACTTTTTCAAAATAGTGGTATAATAAATAAAAAAATTAAAATGGAGTGATTATGATATGGCAGACGCAAAAGAAGAAGTAGATGTAGCAAAATTATATGGAAAAGAAGCTACTTTATCTAAAGAACAATTTATGAAAGACTTTTCTGTTTCTACAGAAGGTCTTAATTCCAATACTGCAAAAGAAAATTTAGAAAAATTCGGTCTAAATGAAATAACAGGTGCCAAGCCAAAAAAATGGTATCATTATTTTTTGGAAAGTCTTCTTTCCCCTTTTAACTGTATTCTGCTTGGTATTGTATTTATTCTATTTTATACTGACGTTTATTTAGCAGAAGAAGCAAGTTATGCCAATATTATTGTTATTGCTATTTTAGTTTCGGCAAGTACCTTGTTAGATTTTTTTGAAGAATATCGTTCAAATAAAGCTGCAGAAAAATTAAAAGAGTTAGTAGCAACTACCTCAACTGTCATTCGTGAAGGAAAAGAAATGCAAATACCTATGAAAGAAGTAGTACTTGGAGATATTGTTCTTCTTTCTGCTGGTAGCATGATTCCTGCTGATTTAAGAGTGTTAGAGGCAAAAGACTTATATGTAGGGCAATCCTCTTTAACAGGTGAATCGGAGGCTGTAAAAAAATCATCAGAACCTAGTCTTTCTATGGAAGAAATTGAAAACATTGCAGATTTAGAAACGATTTGTTTTATGGGCACAAATGTTACTTCTGGAAGTGCAAAAGCGGTAGTGATTAAAAATGGTGATGACACTTATTTTGGAAAAGTAGCTCATACGCTTTCTACTGGTAAACCTAAAACCGCTTTTCAAGAAGGAATTGAAAATATTAGTAGGCTCCTTATTCGTTTTATGGTCATTATTATTCCTATTGTTTTTCTTTTAAACGCTTGGAAACATCATGTTATTCTTGCTTTTACCTTTGCGGTTGCCATTGCTATTTGTATTACGCCTCTTTTACTTCCTGTTATTTTATCTTCTAGTTTGTCTAAAGGTGCCGTTCGTATGTCAAAAAAGAAAACTATTGTCAAAAAGCTAGACTCTATCCAAAATTTTGGCGCTATGAATATTTTGTGTACCGATAAGACAGGAACTTTAACCAAAGACGAAATTGTTCTTGAAAAATATTTAGATATAAAAGGAAACGAAGATATTCGTGTTTTAAAACATGCTTTTCTAAATTCTTATTTTCAAACTGGCTTAAAAGGTAATATTGATGAGGCAGTGATTAAAAGAGGTCTGGAAAATGGAATGGAAACTTTCCAAACCAAATATAAAAAAATAGATGAGATTCCTTTTGATTTTTCTCGTAGGCGCTTATCGGTTATTTTAGAAGATGAAAATAAAAAACAAATGATTACCAAAGGTGCAGTGGAAGAAATTTTAAGTATTTGTAGTTTTGTAGATTATCAAGGACAAGTGAGCCCAATTACTAAAGAAATTAAAAAACAAATTTTAGATATTAGTAAAAGTTTAAATGAAGATGGTTTAAGAGTAGTTGCCGTATGCCAAAAAAATGACATTGAACATATTACAAATTTTGATGTTTCAGCCGAATCAAACATGGTTTTAATGGGATTTATTGGCTTTTTAGACCCACCAAAAGAAACCGCAAAAGAATCTATTTTGAAGTTAAATAAAGCTGGCATTCGCGTCATTGTTTTGACTGGTGATAATTTAGAAGTAACCAGAGCAGTATGTAATAAAGTTGGTATTAACTCAAAAAGAATTGTAGTAGGAAGTCAAATTGATAAATTAAGTGATATTGCTCTTTTAAGGCATTTAAAAAATACCAATATTTTTGCCAAACTCTCTCCTATTCAAAAAGCAAGAATTGTGCGTCTTTTAAAAACGTCTGGTAACATTGTTGGTTATATGGGAGATGGTATTAACGATGGCCCTTCTCTACTTAATTCCGATGTTGGTGTGTCTGTAGATACAGCTGTTGATATTGCCAAAGAATCTGCCGATATCATTTTACTAGAAAAAGATTTAAATGTTCTATTTGATGGTGTAACAGAAGGTAGAAGAACTTTTGTTAATTTAATGAAATATATTAAAATGGCAACCAGTTTTAACTTTGGAGAAGTTCTTTCTGTTATGGTTGGTAGTGTACTTTTACCTTTCTTACCTGAAACACCAATTCAATTATTAGTAGAAGGTTTATTATATGATTTTGGACAAATGACACTTCCTTTTGATAATGTTGATAAAGAAGCTTTGCAAGAGCCAAAAAAATTAGATATTAAAAGTTTAAAACGATTTATGTTTTTTATGGGTCCTTTAAGTTCTTTGTTTGACTTGCTAATTTTTGCTTATGTATGGTTTGTATTTAACATTCACGAAGTTGCTATGTTCCAAAGTATTTGGTTTACTTATAGCATTATTTCCAATTTGCTTGGGCTTTACATTATTCGAACAGCAAAAAATCCTTGGAATGGTAGCAAACCAAGTAAAGCAATATACTTTTCTTCTATTTTCATTATTATCATTTCGCTTATCATTCCTTACACACCTTTAGGAGAAGCCATTGGTCTTGTTCCTATTGGATTTGGCATTATTGCAGTATTATTTATGATGTCTTTTCTATACTGCATTGTGGCAAGTTTTGCGAAAAAAACTTACATTCGAAAATATGGAGAATGGATTTAAAAAAATAGCCAGATTCTTAATTTTAAGAAATCTGGCTATCTTTTATTTTTTTATTCAATCCCCTTTTCTTATTCTATAATTCCTAAACCTATATGTAAGTCTTGCCCTTTGATTAATAGTTCTTTTAGTTTTTTTTGCAAAGAAGTGTTTTCTTTTAATTGTTGGTAATCTATTGGTTCACACATATTTGCTTGAAATACAAAGTTTAAAAAATCTTCTTTATTTTCTACTTGTTCTACTACATGAAATCTTTTCTTAAATTTCATGATATTACTGCTATTTGGCAAAATGTCATCTAATTCCTCACTTAAAAGCCATGTTTGTGTGTAAAAAGATAGTTTACTTACATTGATTTCTGGAAAATACTTTTCAATGTATATTTTTGCATCTTTTAATGATTGTGCTACCTCATCTTCTAATAAATTTTCTCCCTCTGGTATATGAATATAAACATAGTCTCTATCCTTCTTACCATATTGCTCTAAGTTTTTAAAATTAGTTGCTTTTAATTCATATTGTAATCTTCCTACTTGAATTATTCTTCCTTTCATAAAATAGGAACCCCATATCATTTGAGAAAATCTGATACCAGAGATATGATACTTTTTGCTATCATTTAAACATGTTTTTCTAATATTTTCTCTTTGATAAGTAATTTGTTTTTCACTAAAATTTCTTTGTTTAATTACTTTTTTATGAATGGAATATCCACTAAGCATTGCTACTACTGGAAGCATATAATTTCCGTGACTTTGATATAAATTGGTGTTTGTTTTCCAACTCCATACATCATGAGATAAAGTTTCATCTTTATATAAAATATAATGCCACAAATATACAATCGTTTTTAGTATTTCATCTTGGTAAATCATTTCTATTGTTTCTAAATATTGTTTCCTAAAATTTTCTTCTTTTATTTCATAGAAATCTAAAACTTCTTGTGCTGTTTTTATATTTAACCATTCTATTTGCTTTGGAATTTGATTTTCTATTTTTTCCATTGCTTTTTGCCAAGAATCTGGCACATTTTCCATATTAATATAACTGGCAAGTTCTAATACATTACTTTTTTGGTGCATTTTTTACTCCTTTATTTTTCCTACTATAATTTCGTTTTTCTCTATCTACTTTACCTCTACCACTTCTTCTTGTTGCAAATGTAGTTTAGTTTCATCAATTTCTTTTCTTCTCAAATAAATTAAATAGTAAGCTAAACTTATTTGTATCATAATAAACACTGCCGATAAGCCAAACATATATCTAAGACCTAATTCATACATAATACCACAGAAAAATACTCCTATTGCTTCTCCTAAAAATCGTATGATATACCTGACATTAGCAAAAGATAATTGATAACAATTATCAAGACGATTAATATATATGCCATCACAAATATTTTCATAAGCTGTTGAAATTAGGATAGACCATGTTATTGCTATTAGAGTTATTATGATATTATTTGAGACAAATGCAATGATATATCCTATTAAGCGTATTCCAAATTTTATGGTTATTGTTACATAATCATTTTTTGGTGTAAGATATTTTAATGCTATTACACCAATAATATCAGCCAATAGTCCTACTATCAATAAATAATTTGTTGCAAAGCTATCCGAAAATGCAAAATAATTAGTTAGGGTTAGCATTTTTAATCCTAATGCTGTGGACATTGCAATTCTCCCTATAAAAACATCGAATAAATATAATATTATAATTTTACTTTGTTTTATTACTTTCCATATAGATATATCATTTTGATATTTTTCGTTTGTACTCTTAATATTACTACTCATTATGGTAAAAATTGAAATCATTAAAAATGCAGTTGATATGATTAAGCAAATATTATAATTTACTAATACTCCTGCTACACTTTTTCCAATCACTATTCCACCAAATAAAATTCCAATATCTCTAAATAAATATTCCGTTAATTTTCTTTTACTATATATAGTACCACTTTTTCTAATTGTAGTAAGAAGTGGATAGATACTTGTTATTACGATATATTCCATTACAATATCTAGCACTATAGTTATTTTGATTAATGTTGTATGGTTTGTTGCATTTAAATAATATAATGCTAACATATTAATCATTTTTACCAATAATACAACGATCAATGTGTTTTTTAACTTTTCCATACGAATATATTTACCAATAAATGCAATTGCAATTACACTAATAAAAGTTCCTATACTAATAATATTACTTATTTGTGTTACGATAAAGCCATTATCTTGTAGCCAAAGTTGTCGAAAATTTCCCCATAATCCAATGGATATTGAGAAAAATGCTAGCATTATTAATATTTTATTTTCTTCTTTTAATTGCTTCATTTTTTATTATCTCCTACTGATTTTTGTGTAAAAATATCTTTCAAATCTTAATTGCGTTTTTCTAACCACTCATAATATTTCATTAAATATTCCCAACATCCTTCTTTATCTGTAATGCTATCATCATGATTTTTTATTTTTTCTATGATTTCGTCTTTCTCTATCCATTTTACCTCTGCTACTTCTTCTTGTTGCAAATGTAGTTTAGTTTCATCAATTTCTTTATTAGCAATATAAAATTCATTAAAGTGTTTATTGATAATATCATTTTGTTCATTTATTGAAATAGCTGTTCCTATAAAGGTAATTTCATTTTTATTTAAAGTAATTCCTAATTCTTCTTTGCATTCTCTCATAATTGCTTCAAATCCAAATTCTCCTGTTAATACATGACCTCCTGCTGTAATATCCCACATATTTGGCCACATTTTTTTATTGGCACTTCTTTTTTGTAATAAAACTTGCCCTTTGCTATTTAAAATGAATAAAGTAACTGCTTTATGCCATAAACCTTCCTTATGACATTTTTGCCTTGTCTCTACTCTTCCAGTATATTGTCCTTTTTCGTTTAATACATCAAATAATTCTTCCATGATTTCTCCCCTTTCTATAATAATAAATTATTTTCCTTATATAGATTGATATGACTTTAAAGATTCTTTGTTTTGTTCGTTACTTTTATATAAATTATAATAATATCCTTGTTTTGCTATCAGTTCTTCATGTGTACCCATCTCTACAATATTTTTGTTTTCTATAAAAATAATTAAATCTGCATTTTTTATTGTATTTAATCTATGTGCTATTACAAAAGATATTTTATTATTTAATATTTCCTTTGTTGCTTTCATAATATATTGTTCAAATTCTAAATCTAAATTTGATGTAACTTCATCAAGTATTACTATGTCTCCATTTTTTAATATTGCTCTTGCAAAACTTAGTAATTGTTTTTCACCATAAGATAGTAAATCAGTCTCTGCAGTAATGATTGTATCATATCCATTTTCAAAGTTTTCTATTTTTTCATGAATACCTATCTTTTTGCAAAGAGCTATAATATCTTCTAAAGTAGTATTTTCATTTCCATACATCAAATTATTTCTTATAGACATATTTAGTATGACTGGTTCTTGAAAAACATACGATATATTTTTTCTAAGTTCATTTAATTTATATTTTGTATAGTCAATTCCGTTTATTAAAATTTGCCCATTTGTCAATTTATAAAATCTTGGTATTAAATTAACAAGAGATGTCTTTCCTGCACCACTTTTTCCCACAATTGCAATCGTTTTTGGTTCATCTATTTTAAGATTGATATTTTCTAATATTACATTTACATCATCATAACTCAATGCTACATCTTTAAATTCTATTGAATCTATCTTATTTAGTTCTAATGTTCCTTCATCTACTTCTTTATCTATATCTACTATTTCTAATACATTTAAAAATGCAGTATATTTATTCATAGCTTCATGTGCATGATCTAAAACGCCTTTCATATGTCCATTAATATCATTTATATAATCCATCATTAATATTATTGTAGAACCTACACCAATTCCTATTATCATTTTATTTCCACCAATTAATAATGTAACTATTGTAGCCAAAAACGATAATAAACTAAATAGTGCAGTATGTACTCCTAAAATTTTACTTGATTTTATAAAATCTTTTTTCGATTTTTCTAATAATTTTTTAATATCTTCTATATTAGTTTCTTCTAGCCTTAAGGTCTTCGTAGTAGAAAAACTATCAATATATTCATTTATTTTTTCTTGTAAATTAATTATGGTTTTCTGTAATTTTTTATATGTTTTCATATTTTTATTGTAGAATGGTATCAATATTATATATGATATTATAAATATTCCTAAAACACTAAGAGCAATTTGCCAATCTATAAATAACATGATAACGAATATAACGAAAATACTTTTTATTCTATAAGCAAATAATCCTATAAAATTCCACATAAATAATCTTGATGCTTCAAAACTTTGAGATGTTGTTAAGCTAAATAATTTTCCTACTTGTATTTTATCTAATGTACTAACATTGGCATTCTGTATATTCTCAAAAATTTTATTTTTTATTTGTTTATCATTATCAAAACAAACAATGCTTCTTTGCTTTTCTAAATAAAAATTAACTAA
>CANQTK010000007.1 GCA_947626735.1 uncultured Clostridia bacterium | reverse complement strand
CTTAAATATTTGCTATCCCCTACATATTCAAGCATTTAAGATTAGTTGAAAATCTATAGACCTATGTATTAGAAGGCAAATGCTCTATCCAGCTGAGCTACTGACTCATAAATTGAAGTACGATAATTATAATAGCATTTTTTTTTAAAAATGTCAATAAAAAGAAAGAAATTTTAAAGAGGACTTAAAATTTAATACAAAACAAATTTTAAAGTCCTCTTTTCAAATTTATTTTGGAAATACTATTTTAGAATTTTTCTTTCTTTGTCTAAATAAAGTAATTTTGTTTCCCATAGTTTGGACAACGATAGAATGAGTGCCAGAGGCAATTTTTTCTGCCAATTCTTTTGCACTTTCTGGAGCAGTTTCTAATACGGTAACTTTCATTAATTCTCTTGCCTCTAAGGCATTGTCCAATTGTTCTAATAAAACTTGCGAAATACCAGATTTTCCTACTTGGAAAATAGGATCTATCGTATTCGCAAGTCCCCTTAAATAAGCGCGTTCTTTGCTCGTCATATAGTTCATCCTTTCTTTTCTATTTTTTCTTTTTAACAAATGGATTATTCTTTTTTCGAAAGAATAATCGAACAAATTTCTTTCGTTGCATTTGGTTTGGCAAGATGTTCAGCCAACTTTTTCATTTCTTCCAATTTGGTAGCATTTCCTAAAACAGTAGATAATTCTTCTTTTGGATTTTCTTCCTTCTTTAGCCAAATAGCGCAGCCCATTTTTTCTAAAAATTCTGCATTTTCTTCTTCTTGCCCAGGAATTGGGTTAATCACAATTAAAGGAAGATGAGAAGCAAGCGATTCACTTACTGTTAAACCACCAGGTTTCGTAATTACTAAATTAGAAATAGACATTAATTCTGGTACTTTATCTGTGAACGGAAGAACTTTGATGGTGTTTTGCTTGTTTTTTTCATATACAATTTTTTCAAATGCTTGTTGCATTTTTTCATTTTTTCCCGCGATAGCCACCACTTGAATATCAGGAAAATCTGCTAAAGACTCTAAAATTGCTACGGTTTTGTCTTTACCAAGGCCATATTCACCGCCACCAAAAAATAAAATCGTTTTTTCGTTTGGATCTAAATGAAAAGAAGAAAAAACTTCTTGTTTCGAATAGGTTTGTAAAAAACGATTAGAAATGGGAATACCAGTAACAAAAATTTTATCTTCTGGAATTTCATTTTTCATCATTTCCTCTTTCATAGAAGAATTGGAAACAAAATAAAAATTCACAAAATTATTTCCAATGAACCATTGTTCATGTGATTTAAAATCAGTCATAATGGTAGCAAGTAGGCAATTTGTTTTTCCTTTTTGTTTTAAATAACTAGTCATTTGTGAACCAAAAGGATGCGTAGAAATAACTACATCTGGTTTAAACTCACGAAATAATTTTGCCATTTTGACTGCCATAATTTTATTGGAAGTAGTACTAACTTTTCCAAGTAAGCCACCCTGTGATTGATAATATACTTTTTCCCAAGCCCAAGGAGCTTTTTTCGCCATTTCACGATAAGCAGCAGTTGTAATTTTATCTAACGCTTTATTAACATATTTTACACAATCGATCATTTCCGTTTGTACATTAGAATAATTCTGGTCAATATATTGTTTTATGGATTTTGCAGCAGATAAATGGCCTCCACCATAAGAAGCATAAAAAATCAAAACTTTTTTCATAAAACTCTCCTATTTATTTTTTTCAATTCTATCATAGAAGAGAAAAAAAAGCAAAAAAGATAAAAAGAAAATAAAAAAATAAGAAAATAAAAGCAAAAAAGAATAAAAAGTACAAAATAGAAGCAAAATAAAGATAAAACAGAAAGGAAAAAGGAAAAGAAAATGAAAAAAATAACCAAAATAATGATAACTTTTATTCTAGTTATATTTGCTATTTTAGCTATTTTTCTATTTTTTGAAAAAAAAGAACAAAACCAAGTATATGCAGCAAATAGTGGTTCTACTTCGGATGTACAATTAATGGCAAGGGCCATCAATGGAGAAGCAAGAGGAGAGCCTTATGAAGGGCAAGTAGCAGTTGGGGCTGTTATTTTAAATCGTGTAAAGGACTCGAAATTTCCTAATACCATTGCAGGTGTGATTTACCAAAGTGGAGCTTTCACTGCAGTAGCAGATGGACAAATTAATGTACCCATTGCAGAAGGTTCTACTGTACTAAAAGCAGCACAAGATGCTATGAATGGTTGGGACCCAACAGGAGGAGCCATTTACTATTTTAATCCAAATACAGCAACCAATAAGTGGATATGGTCAAGACCACTTATCAAAACAATAGGGAAACATCGTTTTTGTAAATAAACAGGAGGGACGCCCCTTTTCGTTCCATTTTGGAACAGTGGGGACACCCTTTCAAAAAATCAATGAAAAATAAAGTGTGATGCCTTCACAAAGAAAAATAGAGAAGGCGGGGAAGGAATGAAAAAATGGGAAAAATAAAAGAAAAAGTTTATGATTGGAAAAATCGTTTGCAAGATAGACATATGCTATCATTAGTGGTTACACTAGTGGTAGTCATAGCAGTGCTTGGTTTATATACTTACAAAAGAGAAAGAGATTATCGCCAAACGGCAGAAAATGAATATAACATGGCATTTTTTGAGTTAGTAGATTATGTACAAAATGTCGAAACTTATCTTGCCAAATCTCTAATTTCTAGTACTGCCGAACATGGAGCAGAAACGTTAACCCATGTATGGAGAGAAGCCAATTTAGCACAAACGTATTTAGCAATGCTTCCAATGGGTTCGGAAGAATTAGCCAATACTTCCAAATTTTTAAACCAAGTAAGTGATTATAGTTTTAGTCTTTCGAGAAAAAATATTTATAAAGAAGATTTAACACAAGAAGATTTAGATAATTTAAGAGATTTACACAAATATAGTGTGGAATTAGAAAATACCTTAAATCAATTATCAGCCGATATGAACGATGGAAGAATTAAATGGGGTGAATTAACTAGCAAAGGAAGTAGTGTATTTGCAGCACAAGTAAGCAACATTTCAAAAGATAGTTTTAATAATTTAGAAGAAAACTTCCATGAATATGCTGGTTTGATTTACGATGGAGCCTTTTCGGAACATTTAACATCCGTAGAAAAGAAAGGACTAACAGGAGAAGAAATAAGTGAAGAACAAGCAAAACAAATTGCAACAGAGTTTATCGGGCAAGAAAAAATAAAAGAAATCAATTCACAAGGATTAAGCAATAATACCGATATGCCATCTTACGATTTTTATATTAGTTTAAATCAGGAAAAAGATAAACAGAATACTCTTATTATTTCGATTACGCAAAAAGGCGGACATGTAGTTTTCATGAACTATAATAGAGAAGTACAAGCAGAAACCATTTCGCAAGAAAGAGCCAATGAAATTGGAATCAATTTCTTAAATCAGAAAGGTTTTCCAAACATGAAAGAAACTTACTTTTTAAAACAAAGTGGAACGGTAACCATTAACTATGCTTATCATCAACAAACGGAAAATGGGGAAGTTACCATTTACCCAGATTTAATTAAATTAAAAATTGCTCTAGATAACGGAGAAATTTTAGGAATGGAAACAACAGGCTATTTAAATTCTCATTATGAAAGAAACTTACCAGAAGTAAAAATAACAAAAGAACAAGCAAAACAAAGTTTAAACAAAACCCTAGATATTAGAAGTGAAAGTTTAGCTGTTATTCCAACAGAATTTCAAACAGAATTATTTTGTTGGGAGTTTAAAGGAGTAGTAGAAGATACTGAATTTTTAGTTTATATTAATGCAGAAACTGGCAAAGAAGAAGATATATTAGTAATTAGAAACACACCAAATGGCACCTTAACGATGTAGTAAGGCATCAGGGACGTTTCTCTTTGCCTCATCTGTCCCTTTTGCTTCACTGTTAGTTATCATGATAAATTACTTAAAGTAACATGCTTCTAATGTCACATTGGAAAATTTATTGAAGTATAAGATGGAGTAAAATACACATACTACAAGTAGAAAAATAAATTATCTTATGATTTAAGTTGTAAAAAGGATAAAAATCTTTTTAAATGAAAAAATGGAGTACTCCAAAAAAGAGATATATCCTAAAAACAAATGAAAATAACCAAAAAGTAATTTATTTTTCAAAGAAGTATCCGTAAATCATGAAAATGAATGAGGAGGAAGCTTAACATGGGAAGAAAAAGTAGTATGATGTCTGAAAATTTAAAAGAAGAAATTGCAAAAGAATTAGGCGTGTATGAACAAGTGAAACAAGATGGTGGATGGCAAAACGTTTCTTCTAAAACTTGTGGAAATATTGTATCAAAAGCAATTGAAATTGCCAATAGAAGTGTAGAACAATAACAAAAAGAGAGCTCTTATGTTTTCATAAGGGCCCTTTTTGTTATTGTTTTGTTGCAAAATGAAAACTCTTATCATATAATAAGGAAAACTAGAGAACAAGAATATATTTCATAGTAAAATCATAAAATAAAAGTGGAGGAAATCATGGAAAATTCATCCTTAAATCATTCAATAAGAGTAAAAGATATTTTGCATATAACAGGTGGGAAGTTATTAGTAGGAAACGAAGAAGAGACTTGCATAAGTTTTTGTCGAGATTCAAGGCAAATAAAAAAAGGAGATATTTATTTAGGTATTCAAGGAACAGAAATCAATGGCAGTATTTATTTTAAAGAAGCTTTTGAAAAAGGGGCAAAAGGAGCTATTTTACAAGAGATTGATATTCCTCAGGAAGAACGACAAAAATATGCGAATCAATTTATTATCATCGTAGAAAATACCATTGAAGCAATGCAAAAAATAGCAACCTATAAAAGAAGTTTGTATGAGATACCTGTCATCGCCATTACAGGAAGTGTAGGAAAAACCAGTACAAAAGATATGGTAGCAAGTGTCGTAAATGAAAAATATAGGACATTAAAAACACAAGGAAATTATAATAATCATATTGGGGTTCCCCTTACTATCTTTCAATTAAAAGATCATCAAGCAATGGTAATAGAGCTAGGGATGAATCATTTAGGAGAAATTCGTCAATTAACAAATATAGCAAAACCAACGGTAGCGGTTATTACCAATATAGGAACTGCGCATATTGGTAATTTAGGATCAAGAGAGAATATTTTAAAAGCAAAATTAGAAATCTTAGAAGGGTTACCTTCAAACGGTTTTGTCGTCATAAATAACGATAATGATTTATTACATAAGTGGTATCTAGAAAATAAAGAGAAATATCATATTATCACCTACGGCATCGAAAAGGATAGTGACTATATGGCAGAAAAAATTAAAGAAACAGAAAAAGGAAGCAGTTATGTTTTAAAACAAACAGGTCAAGAAATAAAAGTACCAGTTGGAGGGAAGCACTTTGTATTAAATAGTTTATGCGCCATAGCAGTAGGAAGCATTTTCCACATACCAATGGAAAAAATGAAAAAAGGAATTGCAAAATTCGAACTAACCGAAAAAAGAATGGATGTAGAAGTATTAAAAAACAATATTACTCTTATTAAAGATTACTATAATGCAAATTATGATTCTATGAAAGCAGCCCTAGAATATTTGGGCAGTTTGCAAGGTAAACGAAAAATAGCAGTATTAGGAGATATGTTAGAATTAGGTAGTTATGCAAAAGAATTACATCAAAAAGTAGGGCAAGAAGTGGTAAAAAATCATATTGATGTTTTAATCACCGTAGGAAAAGAAGCGCAGCAAATTGCAGAAATAGCCAAACAAGAAATAAAGGATGTAATCCTTTGTCACTCTAATGAAGAAGCAATAGAAAAAATACAACAAATAAAACAAGAAAAGGATTGTATTTTACTAAAAGCATCCAATGGAATGCATTTTGGAGAAATTGCAGAAAAGCTTCAAAATGAAAATTAAGGTATAATAATTCAAGGATACAACTAATAAAAAGGAGTTAAAAAAATGTCTAAAATAAAATTAGCCGTCATTTTTGGGGGCATGTCAACAGAACATGATGTATCAATTGTGTCTGGAATATCTGTCCTAAAAAATTTAGACCAACAAAAATATCAAATCTTTCCTATTTATATCGATCAAGAAGGAAATTGGTATGAATATCTTAAAAACATTACAGAAATAGATACCATCAAAGTAGGGGATTCTATTAAAGAAATAAAAGCGATAGAAAATCCGATTGATTGTTTAAAACAAATGGATTGTGCTTTTCCTGTATTGCATGGACTATATGGAGAAGATGGAACTTTGCAAGGACTTTTAGAATTAATTAAGCTCCCTTATGTGGGTTGCAAAGTGCTAGCTTCTAGTGTTTCTATGGATAAAGCATATGCAAAAATTATTTTTGAAAAAGCAGGTTTGAAACAAGCACCATACATATATATCCGTGAAGATAAAGGAAATTATCGTTATATCCAAAAAGATTTTACAGAAGAAATCACCAACTTAGAAGAAGTAAGCAAAAAAATAGAAGAAAAAATAACTTATCCTATGTTTATTAAACCTTCCAATTCTGGTTCTTCGGTAGGAATTAGCAAAGCGAAAACAAGACAAGAATTGCAAAAGGCAATTATGCATGCAGAGAAATATGATAAAAAAATATTAATTGAACAAGAAATCAGGGGAAGAGAAGTAGAGTGCGCTGTCTTAGGAAATGAAGAAGTCATGGCTTCTTGTGTGGGGGAAGTTTTATCAGCAGAAGAATTTTACAGTTTTGATTCAAAGTATAAGAATGAAGAGTCAAAAACAGTAATTCCTGCAGACTTGCCAAAAGAAATCGTAGAAAACATAAGAAAACAGGCTCAAAAGGCTTTTAAAGCAATCAATGGAAGTGGTCTTTCTAGAGTCGACTTTTTTATAGAAAAAGCAACAAATGAAATTATCATCAATGAAATAAATACAATGCCAGGATTTACTTCGATTAGCATGTATCCAAAATTATGGGAAGCTTCTGGCATTTCTTATCCTACATTATTAGATGAATTAATTGACTTAGCCTTACAAAAAAAATAATACTTCTTTTTTAAAATATTCTATTGTATTCTATTGAAAAAATGAAAGAATCTTGATATAATAAACCCACCTGAAATAATGGGAGGATGTTAAATGATATTCAAAGATTATTATAAAATATTAGGATTAGAAACCAATAAAGTAAATATAGAACAAATTAAAAATGCTTTTCGCGAGCAAGCAAAAAAATATCACCCAGATGTTAATAACGGAAAAGTAGCAGAAGAGAGATTTAAAGATATTAATGAAGCCTATCGTGTTTTATCGAATAGTGCATCAAGAAGAAAGTATGATCGAATTTGGTATTCTCATGTAGGAAAAAGAATAGACAAACAAAAACAGCAACAAGAAAGAGAAGCAAGACCAGACTTATTAACCTTATTATGGGGAAGTTTTCAATCGTTCAAGAAGAAAGGACAAGCAAAAAAAGAACCAGTAAAAGGAGAAAATGTAGAAACAGAAATTACCTTAAGTATAGAACAAGCTTTTTATGGAGTAGATAAAAAAATATCGCTACGAGCAGTAGATGGAAAAATGAAGACTTTTTCTGTAAAAGTACCAGCAGGCATTCGCAATGGTGAAAAAATGCGTTTAATTGGACAAGGAAAAGCTGGAAGTAATGGCGGAAAAAACGGAGATTTATTAATCAAAATAAAAATAGAAAACAGTAAAAAATATCGTTTACATGGCTATGATTTATATACAGATCTATATTTAACCCCATGGGAAGCTGCATTAGGTACAAGAGTTACAATAGAAACCATAGAAGATACCACAAATCTCTATGTCCCACAAGGAATGCAAAGTGGTGAAAAAATTCGTATTCCTAAAAAAGGGTATAAAGATGGAAAAGGCGGTAGAGGAGACTTAATTGCAGAAATTAAAATTGTAGTGCCTAAAAAACTATCAGAAGAAGAAATAGAATTATATAAAAAATTACAAGAAATAACAAAATTTGAACCAAGAAAAGAAATATTATAATCAGTAAAGGAAAAGTTATCATAAAAAACTTAACATAAATTAAGAAAAGAATTGACAAACTTAGAAATACAGTGTATAATAATAGTTAGTGGTAACAAAAGAAAAACTATGAAATTTGGTTCATAGAAAGGGGTGTAAATAGACATGGAAAGTATACAAGGTAAACACTTTAGTATCACGGATCCAGAAGGAGTCAATACTGTTATTTATCGTATTAATAAAACTGCCAAAGAATATTTACAAGATTATCCTAAATATACGGTAGAAAGACTAGTATCAACCGAAGAATTAAAAGGAAATTTGAAAAGAAAAACCTTTTTTATCGATGAACCAGATTATGAAGAACAACTATTATTCTTATCTTTTGGAAAAGAAAAAGTAGTAGTAAACACAGGTGTTTTAGAAGAAGATAAAGTAAAAATTTCAAAAAAACCTGTACCAATTAAGTTTGATACTTTATATTTTGAAAAAGAAGAATATAAAGAATTTCAATATACACCAAACTTTAAGAGACCCATTTCCATTATAGACCCAGAAACAACAGAAGAAGTAAAACCAGTATTATATATGGACAAAGAAACAAATGAAGTAAAAGGAAAGTGTAAACTAAAACCATATAAATCTTATTTCGCCTTTGAAATACGAGATAAGAAAGACGAAAAAGGAGGATGTTAAAAAATGAATCGAACAACTGCAGATTCAAGAGATTATGACGTAGTATGTATGTCATTTGCAAAAGAAAAACAAAGAGGAATTGAAGTAGTAGAGGCAGGAGAAAAAGATAATCTATTTGAAGAAAATATGATAATTCATACAGAAAATTCAGAAATTTTAGAAAATGGAACCATGAAAACAGAAGCAGGAAAAATTATTGCACAAAATATGAATTTTGCACAAGTAAAAGAAAATAGGGATAAAAGAATGACAAGCTTTGCCATTGAAAAAGCAAAAAGAGAAGGAAAAATCAAAGACTTTATGAAGCAAAAAGCAACTAGAAAAGAAAAAGAGGAAGCACAAGAATTAGCATAGCTTAACAAAAGAAAAGGTGGAAAGCCATGGAGAAATTTAAAAGAACGTTAGAACAAAGTAAAAGATTTTTAGTTGTTATTGGAGTACTATGGGTATTTTTAGCCATAGTACTTGTTTCGCCTATAGCTTATAGTATAAAAGAAGCAACGAATAGTCAAGGAATATTTAACTTATCTATTTTTATCGAAAAAATAGTACCAGCTATCACTAGTTTCTCAACGATAGGCAAAATGTTTACATCCGAATATTTTGGAACCTTCGCTAGTTGTTTAATAAATTACACAATATTATTTATTATATGTTCTATTATTGGTTTTGTAAAATCGAAACCAAAAGGAAAATATCATGATATGGAGCATGGTTCTAGCGATTGGAGTGAACACGGGGAACAATATCGTATTTTAAGTAAAAACAAAGGAATTATTTTAGCAGAAGATAACTACTTACCAGTCGATAAACGTGGTAATATTAATACGCTCATTGTAGGACGGTTCAGGTTCTGGTAAATCGGCTTCTTATTCAAAGCCAAATGCTTACCAGATGTTAGGTTCTTATGTATTTACTGATCCAAAAGGAGAACTATACGATGATACAGCCGGTTACTTAAAAGATCACGGTTATGAGATAAAAGTATTAAATTTAGTAAATCCAGCGAATAGTGATGGCTATAACCCACTAATGCACGTAGCAAGCGAACTTGATGTCGATGTTATTGCCAATACCGTTGTCAAAGGGCAAGCATCCGAAAGTAAATCAGATCCTTATTGGGATGACATGGCAGAAATGTTACTAAAAGCATTAATTTATTATTTAATTGCAACAAGGCCAGAGGAAGAACAAAACTTAGCTAGCTGTTCAGAATTAGTAAGAGCAGCCAATACCAATGGAGGAAGCAACTTACTTACCGAATTAATTAATCAATTGCCATATGACCACCCAGCTAGAATGTATTATAAATCGATTGAAATAGCACCAGAAAAAACCTATGGTTCTATCTTAAGTTCCCTTCAATCAAAATTAGGAAAATTTGACTCCAAAGAAATAGCAGAAGTCACATCAACTGATACCATAAACTTTGAAGATATAGGAAATAAGAAAACAGCGGTTTATGTTATTTCATCTGATACGCATACGGCATATGATTTCTTATTAACTATTTTCTTCTCTCAAATGATTCAACAATTATATAATTATGCTGATTTAAATGGAGGAAAGTTAAAAATACCCGTATTCTTTATTTTAGATGAGTTTGCTAACATTGGTAGAATTCCAGACTTTGATAAAAAAATATCTACTTCTAGAAGTAGAGGAATTCAATTTAGTGTTATTTTACAAAACTTAGACCAATTAGAAGCTATTTATGAAAAATCTTATGAAACCATTATGGGTAACTGTGATACACACGTATTTTTAGGAAGTAACTCTTATAAAACCGTAGAATATTTTTCAAAGGCATTAGGGGAAAAGACAATTTTTAGACAAAGTAAATCAGTAAATCGTGATAAACATGCGCATAAGCAAGGCTTCAGTGATTCAGAACAGTTAATGGGAAGAGCTTTAATGACACCGGATGAACTTCGCCGAATGGATAACGATTTATGTATTATCTACGAAAAAGGAATTAAGCCCGTAAAAGCAAAAAAATATTATTATTTTACACATCAAAAAATGTATAAAGATTTACAAGCACATCGCTTAAATCATAATGAATTTGATGCAGGCGTTAGAGGAGAATGGAGAAAATATAATCCTTATAATCCATATGTACCTGAAACCAACCAAAAAGCATCCGAAAACTTAAAAGTAGAATCCTTAGATGATTTGTTTGAGGATAATACAGAAGAAAAAGTAGAAGAAAATCAAACTCAAAATGAAGTACGAAAAGAAACAGAAATAGAACCAGTAGCATTAGAACAAAAAGAAAATGGACCTGTACTAATAGAAGGATTAGAGGAAACAAAGCAAGAAAGCAATAGACCACAAGAGAAAAAAGAACCAACGATTGACTTACTAGATTTTGAAGATTTTGATAGTCCAACTTTACCACAAGAAGAGGAAAGACCACAACTATTTACGGAAGACATTCAAAAAGAGTTAGAAGCAAAATTCGATGAATTATTTGGTCCAATGGAATAATGCAATTTATAGAATAAAAGGAAAAATAGAAATAGAAATTTAAAAATCCGCTGTTGCGGATTTTTATTTTGCTAAAAAAGGATAGACAATGCTAGAAAGTAAAAGCATATAAAAAATCTTGCATAAAACCAAAACAAATGTTTTAAAACTATTGACTTTTTTTATGGAAGTCAGTATAATCAAAAAAGAATTTAGCAAAAAAATGGGAAATAATTATCAATTAAAAATATTTATACCATGGAAGGAATGAAATAAAAAATGAAATTTGTCCATATAGCCGATATGCATTTTGATATGCCATTTCGTATGTTAAGTGACCGAGCAGATTTAGGGGAAATAAGAAGACTAGACCAACGAAAAGCATTCAAAAAAATGATAGAATATATTCAACAAAATGAAATTCCTTATTTATTTATAGCAGGAGATTTTTATGATGCAGAATATATTAGAGAAAGTACCATTGCCTATATCAACCACTTATTTGCTGAAATTCCAAACACAAAAATTTATATTGCACCAGGAAATCACGACCCTTATGTTAAAAATTCTTATTATGCTACTTTTCCATGGAATGAAAATGTAACTATTTTCAAAGGAAAGGTAACAAAAATTGAAGAAAAAGATTTTACTTTATATGGTTATGGTTTTGAAGATTTTTATGTACAAAACTCGAACATAGAAGAAATACAACTAGAGAATCAAGAAAAAATCAATATTTTATTAACTCATTGTAACTTAGATGGAAGCGATAAAACACAAAGAGAATACAACAATTTATCTTCCAAAAAGCTAAAAGAAATTGGCTTTGATTATATGGCACTTGGTCATATTCATAAAAATAATATCGAAGAAAATACCAATCTTATCTACCCGGGTTCTACCATTTCCCTAGGATTTGACGAACTAGGTTTACATGGAATGGTAGTAGGAGACATCACAAAAGGTAATTTAGAAATCAAATTTGTTCCCTTAGATGAAAAAGAATTGAAAGAAATAAAACTGGATATTACAGAAAATAAAACCATAGAAGAACTATTAGAAAAAATTAGCTTACTTGAAATAGAAGAAAATAAACTTTATAAAATCACGCTCATTGGTGAACGAAACTTTGAAATTAATGTCTATAAGTTAATGAAGCAAATAGAGACAAAAGAAATGATTAAAATAAAAGATAAAACGAAATTAGGTTATGATATCGAAAAAATAGCACAAGAAACCTCTACTTTAAGAGGAATTTATGTAAAAGAAATTTTAGAGAAAATACAGCAAGAGCCAGAAAACAAAGAAATGCTAGAAAAAGCATTAGAAATTGGTTTAGAAGTATTATCTTAAAAATTAGATTTATATCAACAAGTAAAAGAAAAAGAACAATAGAATGATAAATGTATGAAACTAAAAAAGAAATCAAGTAAGGAGTAAATCATTTGAAAATAAAAAGTCTAAAAATCAATCACTTTGGTAATTTAAAGGAAAAAGAAATTCATTTTGGAGACCACATTAACATTGTGCAAGGTAGCAATGAAAGTGGAAAATCAACCCTATTAAAATTCATTTCTAATATTTTTTATGGTAGCTCGAAAAATAAAAAAGGAAAAGAATTTTCCGACTATGATAAGTACAAACCATGGGGACAGGAAGAATTTTCAGGAAAACTAACTTATACCTTAGATGATGGAACACAATACGAAGTATTTCGTGATTTTAATAAAAAAAATCCAGTCATTTATAATGAACAATTAGAAGATATTTCAAAACAATTTACCATAGACAAGACCTATGGAAACCAATTTTTTGTAGAGCAAACCAAAGTAGAAGAAAGTATATTTTATTCTACTTTAGTCTCTATGCAACAAGAAGTAAAATTGGAGCAAAATACACAAAACGCTATGGTACAAAAAGTAGCCAATTTAGCAGGTACCGGAGATGATAGTGTATCTTATAAAAAAGCAATCGAAAAAATCAATAAAAAGCAAGTAGAAGAAATTGGAACAGCGCGCTCGCAAGGAAGACCAATGAATATCATAAAAGAAGAAAAATTCAATTTGCAAGATGAAATCGGAACTTTAGAAGAATATAAACAAAGAAAGCAAGAAATAGCAAGCCAAAAAGAAGAAATACAAAAAGAGTTAAGCAAAATAGAAAAAACACTAGAAATCATAAAAAAGGTAAAGGCAATAAAAGAAGGACAGAAACTAGAAGAAGAAAAGATAAAAATAAGTGAAAATGTAAAACAAAGTCAACAGCAAAAGAAAGAAGAATTAGAAAAACAACAAAAAGAACTAGCAAAACAAATAGCACCAAATGAAAAAGAAGAATTACCACAAGAAAAAAGCAAGAAAAAAGGAGTTTGTATTATTTTTTTCATCATCAGTATGGTATTAGAAATCATCAGTATTGTACTGATTAAAAATGGGGTAGTAATAGGAATTTTTGCAGTGGCTATTATTCTTTCTGCTATTTGGTATATAGAGCAAATTAGTAAGCAAAAACAAAGTAAAAGAAGAAAAGAGCAAGAAATACAAAAACAGCAAAAACAAAAGATGGAAATAAAAGAACAATTAGATGCTATAGAGGCACAAATAAAACTATTACAAAATAATATAGAAGAACAAGAAAAAGAAATCAAAAGTAAAAAAGAACATATAGCTCTTTACGAAGAGAAAGAAAAACAAAAATTACAAGAAAGTGAAAACCAAATAGAATTAGTTGAAAATTTATTTGCTACATCGAATATCGAATGGGAATTAGAACAAAGGCAAGAAGAACAAAACCATAAAAAATTAGCCTATCATTCATTAGAATTAGAAGAAAATACCATGGCTCCCAAATTAGAAAAAATAGCTTTGCTTGAAGAACAATTAGAAGAATTAAATCAAAAAGAAGAAGAATTAGAAAAAAATAATATAGCAATCGAACTTGCCAAAGAAATTTTAGAAACGGCTTACCAAAAAATGAAACAAAATGTGACTCCAAAATTAACACAAAAATTATCACAAACTATGGAAAAACTATCTAACGAAAAATATAAAAAGGTAAGTTTAAGCGAAGAAAATGGATTAATGGTAGAAAAAGAAAATGGAGAATATATTGAGGCAGAAAAATTAAGTATCCGGAACCATTGACCAATTATACTTATCTTTACGTTTGGCCTTAGCAGAAGAAATGACAGAGGAATCCATGCCAATAGTATTAGATGAAGCTTTTGCTTACTACGATGAAGAAAGACTAAAAAACATTTTACAATACTTACATGAGGAATTTTCAAATCATCAAATTATAATTTTAACGTGTACAAGTAGAGAAAGGGAAATTCTAACAAAATGTGGAATAGAACATCAAGTAATACAATTATAAAAGAATTATCATCATCAAACCATATAAGTGTTTATCAAAAAAGAAAGAATCAAATTCTTTCTTATATAAAAAGCCACCTTTTCATGAAAAGGTGGCTTTTCTATTGAATAAATTGAAAACATATAGTATAATAGGCAAGTAAAGTAAAAAAATAAAGGAGAGTATTTATGTTTGACAAATTAGAGACTGTTGAGAAACGTTACGAAGAATTAACCGAAAAAATTAGTGATCCAGAAGTGATAGCAAGAACAAACGAGTGGCGTGAATATATGAAGGAACATGCAGAAATAGAGCCAGTAGTACAAAAATATAGAGAATACAAAAAAGCAAAACAAGCTTATGAAGAAGCAAAAGAAATGATGAATGACCCAGAAATGAAAGACTTAGCAGAAGAAGAAATGCTAGCCAATAAAGAATTAATGCCAAAAATTGAAGAGGAATTAAAAATTCTATTAATTCCAAAAGACCCAGATGACGATAAAAACGTTATATGTGAAATTCGTGGTGGAGCAGGAGGAGAAGAAGCAGCACTGTTTGCAGGAACACTATTTAGAATGTATAGTATGTATGCAGAAAAGAAACATTGGAAACTAGAAGTAGTCAATGAAAACGAGACAGGGCTAGGTGGTTACAAAGAAATCTCCTTCATGATAACAGGAAAGGGAGCCTTCAGTAGACTAAAATTTGAAAGTGGAGTGCATCGTGTACAACGTGTACCAGACACCGAAAGTAGTGGAAGAATCCATACATCGACAGCAACCGTTGCCGTCCTTCCAGAAGTAGAAGATGTAGAAATCGACATCAATCCAGCAGACATCAAAATGGAAGTATATAGAGCATCAGGAGCAGGAGGACAACACGTAAACAAAACATCATCTGCGGTAAGACTAATCCACGTTCCAACAGGAATTGTAGCAGAATGCCAAACCGAGCGTTCCCAAGTACAAAACAGAGAATACGCTATGAGACTACTTCGCTCTAGGCTATATGAAATTGAAAAACAAAAACGAGATAGTGAAATCGCAAATGAAAGAAAAAGCCAAGTAGGATCTGGTGATAGAAGCGAAAAAATTCGTACTTACAACTATCCACAAGGACGTATTACAGACCATAGAATCGGCTTTAACGTATACCAATTCGAAGACTTCTTAAACGGAGACTTAGACGAAATGATAGACAACTTAATCGCAGCAGACAGAGCCGAGCGCCTAAAGGGTGAAGAATAAGAAATGAAACATCTATTATTTAGGAAAGAAGAAAAATTCATTTCATATTAAAAAAGGAAGAATGCTCATTCTTCTTTTTTTAGTTACACTTCATTAATATTTTATCGAAAATGAAAAAGAAAAAATAAGCATAAAAATAAGCTTTTACAATAAAATAATAAAAAAGCTTATGTAGGGAGTGGAACGATTGGATTATTTAATCAAAACAACACTAATTGGTTTATTTTTTGGAACCTTTGGAACAACCATTGGAGGCATAATAGGAGTATGTTTTAAAAGAACCTCGAATAAATTTCTAAGTTTTGTTCTATCCTTTGCCTCTGGCTTAATGCTTGCTGTCATCTGTTTTGACTTAATACCAGAAGCCATGGAAATGGCAAATATGCTAAATGTATTAGTTGGTATTATACTGGGAGTAATTACCATGATTATTTGTGACATTTTAGTCCAAAACAAATTTAATTCAAATTCCGCAAGAAAAAATACAGCCAGTAGTCTATTAAAAACAGGAATTATCGTTAGTATTGGTCTTGCCTTGCACAATTTTCCAGAAGGATTAGCCATTGGTTCAGGATTTGGTGCCTCCATTACGCTAGGATATTCCCTTGCTATAGCCATTTGCCTTCATGACATACCAGAAGGAATCTCCATGGCAGTTCCCATGAAAAATGGAGGAATGGGAAAAATAAAAGTCATTATTTATGTCATATTATCTGGTGTTACTACAGGTATAGGAGCCTTCTTTGGGGCATTAGTAGGGGGAATTTCCAAAGAAGTCATTAGCATGTGTTTAAGTTTTGCAGCAGGAGCTATGTTATACATCGTATCAGGAGAGTTAATGCCAGAATCCAATAGCTTATATCGTGGTAGAATGACAGCAGTAGGCAACATATTTGGCTTCTTACTAGGCATGCTAGCCATGTCTCTTTAGGTGTCTCTTTAGGGACGTTTTCTAAAGGGACATTGCTAAGATATTGAAATTAAATTAGAGCAAATCCATCTTAAATTTAATTTTTTGACTTTATTTTAGATGTTATCAACTAAAATAAAGTTTTTTAGAAAAATGTCTCTTTGGAAAACGTCCCTAAAGAGACATTTTTTAAAATTGTTAGCATAATAATAAAAAAATTGGTATAATACAATTAAGTAAGAATTAGGGAGGAAAAACAAATGAAAATCATGTTTATTTGTACAGGAAATATATGTAGAAGTGCTATGGCAGAAGGAATGCTAAGAAAAATGTTACAAGAGGAAAAAATAGAGGCAGAAATTTGTTCTTGCGGAATTTATGCAGAAACAGGAGATGAAGCAACTTATAACGCAATCGACGCTATGAAAGACTATGATGTCAATATTACATCTCATAAAGCCACAAATATTAGAGATTCAAAAATAAAAGAAATGGATATCATCTTATGTGCAACGAATTCTCACAAACAAAATGTGCTATATTTATACCCAGAATTAAAAGGAAAAGTTTATACGATGAAAGAATATGCTAGCATCGATAAAGATGGACAAGACCTAGATATTAAAGATCCTTGGGGTTATGATTTAAATGTGTACAAGCATTGTGCAAAAGAAATACAGGAATGTTTAGAAAAAATAGTAGAAAAACTAAAAAATAAATAAGAACAAATTTTTTGTAAAAATTTTGAATGTTCGCTAGACAAGAAATGAAAAATAAGATAGACTAGGTAACATAGAAAATGAGAAAAGCAGATGTGGTTGCCTCCTATAAGGAGGTGAGGCTTATGATAGAGACAATTTTATTAAATATAATATACATATTATTTTATGCTTTAATAGAAATGACTATCATTGCCGTAGCCTTAATAATAGCAATCGTTATTGTTTTAGGCAAAAGCAAATAAACCAATAAAAAACAACACATCTAGCTTCCCTGGCAATGTGTTGTTTTAACATATAAACAGGCAACCACGTTTGTGGTTTCTCATTTTCTACCTACATTATATAACAAATAACACATCATGTCAATAATAAAGTAGTAAAAGAATAACCTAAAATCAAATGTAAAAACCAAAAAATTAGAAAATCATTATACTTTTTTGAAAACTCAGAAAGGAATGAAATAAAAATGCAAGAGTTAATAGAAGGACTAAACAATAAACAAAAAGAAGCAGTATTAGAAACGGAAGGACCATGCCTTGTCATTGCAGGAGCAGGAAGCGGAAAAACAAAGGTGCTAACTCATAAAATTGCCTATTTAATGGCAGAAAAAAACATTGCACCATGGAATATTTTAGCCATCACTTTTACCAATAAAGCCGCTAATGAAATGAAAGAAAGAATTGAAAAATTAGTAGGAAGTGCAGCAAAAGATATCTGGATGGGAACCTTCCATTCTATTTGTGTGCGCATTTTAAGAAAATACATTGACCGCATTGGCTTTGATTCTTCTTTTCTTATTTTTGATACAACAGATCAAAGAACCCTAATGAAAGAATGTTTAAAAGCACTTCAAATAGATGACAAATTATATACGGATAGAAGCGTTTTAGCCGAAATTAGTAACGCTAAAAATGAAATGCTAGAGCCAAAAGCGTATGGCGTCAAATATGCAGGAGACTTTCGAAAAGAAAAAATTGCAGAAATTTATGCTTTATATCAAAAACGCTTAAAAGAAAATAATGCCATCGATTTTGACGATATCATTAATTACACAATTAAAATTTTAACGGAAAATCCAGACGCATTAGAATACTATACGGATAAATTTCAATATGTCTTAGTCGACGAATACCAAGATACCAACAAAGCACAATTTACCCTAGTTACCATTCTAGCTTCCAAATATGGAAACATTACGGTAGTAGGAGATAACGACCAAGGAATTTACAGCTTTAGACGGAGCAGATATTTCGAATATTTTAAACTTTGAAAAAGACTTTCCAGGAACAAAAATTATTAAATTAGAGCAAAATTATCGTTGCACACAAAATATTTTAAAAGTGGCAAATGCAGTTATTAAAAACAATGAAGTAAAATACGATAAAAAACTATGGACAGAAAATGAAGAGGGCAATCTTCCTTGTATCTATCAAGCAGATGATGAATATGGCGAAGCAAGGTATATAGTAGAGCAAATCAATCATTTAAAAAGAGAGGAATATTTTGAATATTCCGATTATGCTATTTTATATCGTATGAACTCTCAATCAAGGGCCATTGAAGACATTCTAAGAAGAGAGGACATTCCTTACAAAATGGTAGGTGGCTTAAAATTCTATGAAAGAAAAGAAATAAAAGATGCTATCAGTTATTTACGTTTAATTGCCAATCCATCAGATAATATTTCTTTAAAAAGAGTTATCAATGAACCAAAACGAGGCATTGGAAAAACAAGTTTAGATAATATCGAAGAAATTTCTTACCAAACAGGACTTTCTATGTATGAAGTAATCAAAAAAGCAGAAGAATATGGCTTAAACCGTGTGGCTGTAAATGCAAAAGAATTTATAGACTTAATTGAAGAAATGAGACAAAAACAAGAAGAAGTAGAAGTTTCGGAATTACTTCAAATGGTATTAAAACAAAGTGGTTATATCAAGGCCTTGGAGCTAGAAAACACCGTAGAAGCAGAAAGCAGGCTTCAAAACATAGAAGAATTAGTAACCGTTGCCATGGAATTTGAAGAAGAATTTGCAGAAAATTCATTAAATGAGTTTTTAGAAAGCATTACTTTATCAAGTGATATTGATAGTTTAGAAGATAGCGACAATAGTGTTACTTTAATGACTCTGCATAGTGCCAAAGGGCTAGAATTTCCAGTCGTTTTCTTAGTAGGCATGGAAGAAGGAATTTTTCCGGGATATAAATCTATTGGAGAGCCAAAAGAACTAGAAGAAGAAAGACGCTTATTTTATGTAGGCATTACAAGAGCAAAACAGCATTTATATTTAACCTGTGCAAAACATAGAACAATTTTTGGCTCTACCAGCTACAATGCTCTTTCTCGTTTTGTAAGAGAAATTCCAGAAGATATTTTAGAAGGCTATGAAGACTTAGAAAGTAAGCAAGAAGAAACTTTTGAAGATAGTAACTATGGTTGGTCTTATGGAACCAATTATGCAGGGAAAGTAAAAACTTACAAATTTGAAGAAACACAAAGTAGTTATGCAGCAGCATTAAGCATAGATACTGCTACACCAAAAACAACAGCAAATACAAATGGTTTTGCTTTTCGAACAGCAGAAAGCTTCTTAAATTCTTTAAACAAGCCATCACAAGAAGTAGACATTTCAAAATATAAAGCAGGAATGAGAATATATCATAAAAAATTTGGAGAAGGTACAATTAACAGCATTGAACAAGAAGGAGAAGATGCAAAAGTAGATATCAACTTCGACAAAGCAGGGCATAAACGTCTAATGGCAAAATATGCAGGATTAGAAATTATAGAATAAAAATAAAACAATGAAACACAAATGATTTAGCAGAAATAAGAGAATATATATTCAATCCAAACAACAGGAAGGAATGAAATAAAATATGAAAAAAATCATGGTAGATATGGACGATGTCATTTGCGATGGAGGATTCTTAAGTTTAGTAAATCAATTCTTAGGAACAAATTATCAAAAAGGAGACATTAAAACATACTATATTCAAGATTTAATACCAAAAGAAAAATATCCAGAATGGACGGAATTTTTTAACACAAAAAATGTATACAAGTTTTGTCAAATGCTTCCAGATACCTATGAAGTATTAGAAAAATTATCTAAAAAATACGACATCTATATTGCAACCGCTTACATATTCCGTGACAATGAAGGATATTCTGCAAATAATTTAAAAAATGAATTTGAATACTTGTATGAAAATTTGCCATTTATTTCACCAGATAATTATATTTTTACTACCAACAAAGAAATCATCAATTGTGACATAAAAATAGATGATAAATTATCAAATTTAGCAGGAAAAGCAGAAACAAAGCTATTATTTACGGCCTATCACAATACAGAAATACCACAAGAAGAATTAGAAAAACAAGGAGTTCTTCGTGTAAATAGTTGGAAAGAAATTGAAACATTGTTATAACAATAAAAAAGTCCTTTTATAAAATGATTTAAAAGGGCTTTTAAATTTGAAAATAAAGTATAAAACCATGCAAAAAGGAAATACTAATAAAAAATTGTGAGAAGAAAGGAAGAAAAATATGGCAAACCTAACACAAATAGAATTACAAAATTTAAGACATCTAATAGGAATGCATGAAACTTCTTATCAAAAATTAAATACCTATGCATCACAAGCAGTTGATCCACAAATCAAGCAAATGTTTACAAAATCAGCCCAAGATGCCTTAAATACAAAACAAAAATTAATGTCATTTTTAAATAACTAATGTCTCTTTAGGGACGTTTCCTAAAGAGACATTGGCAAAAAAGGATACAGAGAGGAGAAAGAAAAAATGGATGAAAAAACAATGGTAAACGATCTTTTAAATACGATAAAAGCAAGTCTTACTACATACCAAAATGTAATTGCAGAAACAGAAAATATGCAGTTAAGACAAACCATTCAACAAATTCGTAACAACGATGAAAGCTTTGAATATGAATTGTTTAAGGTAGCTCAAACAAAGGGTTATTATCAACCTGCACAAGTAGCAACAGAAAAAGAAGTTCAAGCAGTGAAAAAAGAACTTCAATAAGAAAAAGAAATAAAGTAAGTTAACCGTAGAAAAAAATAAATAAAAATGGTTAACTTATTTTTTAATCCAATGAAAAAATCCCATTCTTTCTAAAAAATTAGAAATTTCAAATTTCAAATTTCAAAGGTCGTAATGTCGTATTTTGAAAAAGGAAGAATACGCAATAAAAAAAGAGATAATGCTACGGAAATACGAAAAAACGTCAAAAACAACCAAAAATAAACTTTGTAAAAAAGAGTAATATTAGATAAAATAACACTATCAAATAAAAGAAAAGATAGGAGTTGTTTCAAATAAGTACGATAAAAAAGACCATTGTTCATATACGCACTTGGACTAAATTTACCATCCTAATTATCTTAGCTACTTTTTTGATGATAGGAGCAATTTCTTACATTTATAAACCAATTTATCGTGTTAGTTTAAACGGAGAATGGATTGGTTATAGTGAAAATAAAAGTAAGTTACAACAAAGAATTAATGAATACATAGAAAAGGGAAATGGAGAAAACATCGCCTTTGTCGAAATTAATAGTTTACCAGAATATCAACTTTGTTTCCTAAAAAAAGATGTTCCTACAAATGACGAAGAAATTTTTAATAAGATTGTACAACAAGGGCAAACTTATTATAACTATTATGCCATTTGTATAGGCCAAGAAGAAAAAGCATATGTGTCCAATTTTGAACAAGCAGAAGAAGTAGTAAATGAACTAAAAGCAAAAGATAGTAATAATAAAGATCAATTATCTGTGGTAGAAAAATACGAAACAGAACTAAAAGACTTTGCAACCGTTGAAAAATGTGTAGCTGATTTATACGAAAAGAAAGTAGTCGTACAAAAATCTTATACAATAGCAGCTACAGGAGTAAATACTTCAACAAAAAAAATACCACTAGGCATTTCTTTAATAAGACCAGTATCTGGTACGGTTACCTCTAGATTTGGTGCAAGATGGGGAAGAAGTCATAAAGGCTTAGATATAGGTGCTCCAAAAGGTACGCCAATTAAAGCAGCAGCAGCAGGAACCGTTACTCTTGCTCAATATGGCTATGGCGGAGGTTACGGAAACCATGTTATTATCTCTCATGGAAACGGAATCCAGACTCTATATGGACATTGTACTTCTTTAAATGTAAAAGTAGGTCAACAAGTAGCACAAGGACAGGTCATTGCTACCGTAGGAAATACGGGAGATTCCACAGGAAACCATCTACATTTAGAAATACGTATTAATGGAGTAGCACAAAATCCACAAAATTATTTATATTAAATAAGAAGCGGTATCAACAAAAGAAGATACCGCTTTTAATTGCTTTTTATAACAACTTATCATGCATTATTTTGTTTTAAGAAATGTTTTATTCCAGTACGAATGGCATTATGCTTCATCACCAATTGACCAGATTCTAAAAGTTTGCTTGCAAAAACCTCGGAATGATTTTCAAAAGTAGCAAATTCCGTAATAGAAGAAAATAATTTTTTTAATTGTGGGTAGCCAAGGTTAATTTGGCATAATACAAGGTAGTATAAGTGATGATACTCATATAACAAAACACGCTGTGCTAAATGAGTAGGACTAAATTGATTCTGTTCAAAAAAAGTAAGAAAAGAACAATAATCTTCAAAGCTGGCAAAAGAATAAATCATTTGAGTTGCCTCAGAATTTACTTTTTTTCTTTTGATATGTACTTTTTTACGATTATTTTTTATTTTATCAGGAAGAGTCCTCGTTACCGTTAGCACAAAATCTCCACCCGCCATTGCTAAAGCTTCTAGACGAATTAAGTAATCTTTTGTGGTAAAACCAATTTCTTTTTCTGCTTCTTCTAACATATCAAAAAATAAGTCTTGGGACTCAATAGAATTAGACATAAACGTATGAAAATCAATATCTTTTTTTATTAAATCTTCACGGCTTAGTGTAATTCTAATTTTATCTTCATTTAACTTTTCAAAACGCATGCAAATAGCCTCCTCGTCTTTTATAATTTTATTATAACATGATCTTACTAGAAAAGAAATGAGTAATATTTGGTAATTAGTATATGATATGAAAAACTTTTAAAAAAGGTACTATTGAATATAACATAGAAAAATAAAAAAGTAAAGAAAATGCCTTGAAAAAAAGCAAAAAAGTGTATATAATAGGAACGATAGAAACAAAAGAACAAAGAAAGGAAGTAAAAATATGGCAACAAGAGAAAAAAATATATGGATTTTATTAATATTTATTTTATCTGGCTTAGTAATAGGGGGATTACTAGGGGAATTAGCAGGAAAGGTAGATTTTTTATGGTGGCTTGGTTATGGACAAAGCTTTGGTCTATCTTCTCCAATCGAATTAGATTTAAACATTGTACAAATTTCTTTTGGTCTGCTATTTAAAATTAATATTGCTAGTATTATTGGTATGATTATTGCTATATTAGTATATCGTAAAGTGTAGAAAAATAATAGGGGCTTAAAGAAAGGAGAATATATTGTTATCCATGAAACAATTACCAAATTCAGAAAGGCCCTATGAAAAATTAGAAATGTATGGCGAAGCATTATTATCCAATTCGGAATTGCTTGCCATCATTTTAAAAACAGGAACGAAAGAACAAACAGCAGTAGGACTAGCCCAAAATATTTTAGCGCTCAAAGGAGAACAAGATTTAAGAAGTTTGCAAGAACTTTCCTTATTAGAATTAAAAAAAATAAAAGGTATAGGAAGAGTAAAAGCAATTCAAATAAAAGCGGTATGTGAGCTTGCAAAAAGAATGGCAAAACCACTTAATTTAAATGTAACCATAAGGCAACCAAAAGATGTGGCTCATTTATTAATGGACGAGCTAAGGTATGAAAAAAGGGAAGTCGTAAAAATACTAATCTTAAATACTAAAAACATGTTACAAAAGATAGTCAACCTTACGGTGGGAACAACAGCTTCTGCCACCATAGATTTAAAACAAATTTTTGAAGAAATTCTAAAAATAGGAATGAGTAAGTTCATTTTAGTACATAATCATCCTAGTGGAGATGCTACTCCTAGCAAGCAAGATATAGCCATAACCGAACAAATAAGAGCTGGGGCAAACTTATTAGGTTTGCAATTCATTGACCATATCGTAATAGGAGATGGCGTTTTTCAAAGCATTTTAACAAAGGAGAAGACAAATTAGAAAAGAGCAAACAGAAAAAGGAGAGAAAAAATGAAACTATTTTCTATTAAAAGTAAAGATATTGGCATCGATTTAGGAACAGCCAACACACTCGTTGCCTTAAGAGGAAAAGGAATTGTTTTAAAAGAACCATCGGTCGTAGCAATAGACCGAAAAACAAATCGTATTGTTGCAACTGGACACGAAGCAAAAGAAATGCTTCGGAAGGACACCTGATCAAATAAAAGCCGTAAGACCTTTAAAAGATGGGGTTATTGCTGACTTTACAGCCACCCAGTTGATGCTTAAAAATTTAATTTCAAAAGTATGTCAAAGGTACAATGTAATGAGACCAAGAGTAGTCGTAGGAGTACCTTCTGGTATTACAGAAGTAGAAGAAAGAGCTGTAGAAGAGTCTGTGCTACAAGCAGGTGCCAAAGAAGTGTATTTAATTGAAGAACCAATGGCAGCAGCCATTGGGGCTAACCTTGAAGTAGCAGAACCAAGTGGAAGCATTATTGTAGATATTGGTGGTGGTACTACAGAGGTAGCTGTTATTTCGTTAGGTGGAATTGTAGTAAGCAATTCTTTGCGCGTTGCAGGCGATGAGTTAGATGAAGACATTGTCAATTACATCAAAAAAGAAATGAATTTAGCCATTGGCGAAACAACAGCAGAGCAAATAAAAAAACAGATTGGTTGTGCATTACCTTTGATGACAGACGTTCCTATGGAAATAAGAGGAAGAGATTTAACAACTGGTTTACCAAGAAATATGGAAATATATTCTTCTCAAATGCAAGAAGCCATGGAAGAATCAATTTCTGAAATAGTAGAAAGTGTAAAACAAACCTTAGAAAAAACCCCACCAGAACTTGCTTCGGATATTATGGAAAAAGGAATTGTATTAGCAGGTGGAGGAGCTTTAATTCAAAATTTAGATAAATTAATTAGTATTAAAACAGGCATGCCAGTTTATGTAGCAGAAAATCCTTTAGAATGTGTAGTAAGAGGAACAGAAAAAACCGTAGAAGATTTAGAAAGATTAAAAACAGTATTATTAAATGCAAGAAGAAAACGCTAAACAAGAAAGGTAGGAAGTAGAACGTGTTAAAAAATAAAAAGACAAGCAAAATGGGAATTATTATTACCATTCTTATTCTCATCATTATTGTCATTTTATCGAACATCAAAATAAAAGACGTAACCTATGTAGAAAACGAATTAGGACTTCTTGTTATGCCAATTCAAAATGGACTTACCTACTTAAAAAACTGGATCTCAGGTAATCATACTTTTTTTACAAACATTAATAATTTGCAAGAAGAAAATAAAGAACTAAAGAAAAAAAATAGTGAATTAGAACAAATGCTAAGGGAACTAGAAATTATTAAATCAGAAAATACTACATTAAAAGAATATGTAAATTTAAAAGATAAATATACAGACTATGAAACAAAACCAGCTTATGTGATACAAAAAGATATTAGTAACTATGGGGATACCATTATCATTAATATAGGCTCTAATGATGGCATTGACGTAAATATGCCAGTCATATCCGATCAAGGCTTAGTAGGACATATTATTTCCGTAACCTCTACTACAGCAAAGGTACAAACCATTGTAGATACAGCAAGTACCATTAGCTGTGTTATTACTACTTCTAGAGATATGATGATAGCAAGAGGAACCATGGAGCAAGATTCGATGCTAAAAGCAACGTTTATTCCTACACAAGCTACTATTTTAGAAGGCGATAAAGTAGAAACCTCTGGGTTAGGAGGTATTTACCCAAAGGGAATTCATATAGGAACCATTAAAAAAGTGGTCAATACTAAAAATATTACAGACCGTTATGCTACCATTGAAACGGCTGTTGACTTTGCAAAACTAGAAACGGTTTTAGTGATTACCAATTAAGAACAGTCCTTTATTAGTTCAGATGGGACAAATTTTAAGTAAGGTATCCATAAAAAGATAGGAGGAAGAAATGAAAAAAGCATTTACCATCATTATTTTAATAAGTATCTTTTTGCTTTTTTATTTTCTTCAGGCAAATTTTTTTTCATGGTTCACCATAGCTGGAGTAAAGCCAAATATTTTTATTATATTGGTTCTCTTTATTAGTTTATTTGCTGGTCTAAAAATAGGCATTCCATTTGCAATTATCATCGGCTTATTTTTAGACCTCATGGTAGGAAAAAACATTGGCACTTCTGCGATTATGTTTGCTGTTATTGCCTTCATTGGCAGTTATTTTGATAAAAATTTTTCCAAAGAAAGCAAATTAACCATGATGCTTATGGTAATAGGAAGTACTTGTGTTTTTGAAATAGGAAGTTATGTTTTGCAAATCTTTCAATTATCCATTTACGTAGAAATCCTACCATTCCTTAACATCTTATGGAAAGAAGTACTATACAATACCATTTTAACAATTATTTTATACCCTATCATGCAAAAGTTAGGATATAAAATAGAAGAATTATTTAAACAGCAAGCAATCTTAACACGATATTTTTAAAAAAGAGGTGACTAGTTTGAATACAAGAGACAAAAAAACAAAACTAAGGTATAACATGGTATCTGTTTTTATTTATATGATAGGGATTGTCTTATTAATTCAACTATTTAACCTTCAAATTGTACATGGGGAGGAATATAGAGAACAGTCTAATACCAGATTAACTAGAGAAAGTGTTTTAGAAGCGGCCAGAGGAAATATCTTAGACCAATCTGGAAATAAACTCGCAACAACAACATTAGGGTATAGTCTAGAACTATACAAAACGAAAATAGATACACAAACTTTAAATAAAACTTTACTAAAAATAACACAAATTTTAGAGAAAAATGGAGATGCATATGTCGATTCTTTACCAATACAAATAGAGCCATTTGCTTTTACCATAGGGGAAGAATCCCAAAAAGAGTGGAAAGAAAAAAATAAAATAGAAGAAAATAAAACAGCAGAAGAATGTTTTAACATCTTAAAAGAGAAATATGAAATCACCAATGAAAATCTACAAGAAGCACGAAAAATTATGACACTTCGTTATGCTATTTCACAAAATGGCTATAGTAGCATCAGGTCAGTAGAACTAGCAAGTGGACTAAAAGAAACGACCATTGCAGAACTAAGTGAGCAAAATGCTGAATTTCCGGGCGTTAATATTACAACCAAAGCGATTAGAAGCTACCCATCGGGAAGTTTAGCTTCTCACCTATTAGGATATATTGGAAAAATTGATGCAGAAGAATATAAAGAAAAACAAGATCGTTATACACAAAACGATATTATCGGGAAAATAGGTATTGAATATATTATGGAAGACTACTTAAAAGGAACAAATGGCATTAGACAAATTGATATGGCAGTAGATGGTACCATTACCGATGAATATGTAGCAGAAGAAGCCATTAGCGGATCAGATGTTATCTTAACCATTGATGCTAATTTGCAACAAGTAACAGAAACAGCATTAAAGGAAAACATGCAAGCCATTGCGAATACGGAACATGTAGAAGTAACAGGGGCATCAGCTGTTGTGATGAAGGTAAAAACAGGAGAAATTTTAGCTATGGCAAGCTATCCAGATTTTGATCCTAGTGATTTTGTAAACGGTATTACCACAGAAAAGTGGAATTATTATACCAAAGAAGACGAATCGAATTATGCTAAAATGCATCCTTTTGTCAACCGTGCTATTTCTTCTCCTTTTTCTCCAGGTTCTACCTATAAAATGGTAACCGCCATTACCGGTTTAGAAACGGGAAAAATAACCATCAACGAAAAAATTAATGATGTAGGAACCTATCGATTTTCTTCTGACTATAATCCAAAATGCTGGAATAAATCGGGACATGGTTATTTAAATGTAACCAATGCCATTGTAAAATCTTGTAACTATTTCTTTTATGAAGTAGGAAATAGAGTAGGAATTGAAAATTTAGTAAAATATACCAAAGCATTAGGTTTAGGAAAGAAAACAGGAGTAGAACTATTAGGAGAGGAAGCAGGACATATTGCAAGTCCAGAAACGTCAAAGCAATTTGGCGTAACTTGGACAGGAGGAAATGTATTATCGGCAGCTATAGGACAAGAAAACAACAATTTTACAGCCATTCAAATGGCCAAATATACAAGTATGTTAGCCAACGGAGGAAACGACATTGATGTTACCATTCTAAAATCAATTGTAGATAGTAATGGAAATGAAGTGCCAAAAGAAGAAGTAGAACAATACTTAAAAAATCGTTTAGGAATAGAAGAAGAAGCAACAGAATCAGTGACTTTTCATGCACAAAATTTAAAAGCAGTATTAGAAGGAATGAAAGGTGTTACTACCGAATCAGGGGGAACAGCTTATTCCATCTTTCGAAACTTTAATATAGAAGTAGGAGGAAAAACGGGTTCTGCCCAAACAGAAAGAAAAGATGCCAATGGAAAAGATATAACACATGCTTGGTTTGTAGGGTTTGCTCCATTTGATGAGCCAGAAATTGCCATTGTAGTCATGATAGAAAATGGACAACATGGTAGTAATGCAGCCGTTCCTGCAAGAGATATTATAGCAGAATATTTTGGTATGAATGCAAACCGAGTTACCGAAGACATGAATGCAAAACCAACAACACAAATCCAAAATTAAAAGGGAGGGTATAAAATGAAGAATTGTATTACTATTCAACTAAAGAAAGAAGAAATATGGATTAAAATTAACGAAGAAGCAGAAGAAAAAGAAATAATAGATGCCCTAAAGGAAAAATTGGTCGACTTAAAAAAATTATATAAAGAAGATAAAACCCCTATTAAAGTAACAGGAAAAGTACTAAAAAACAAAGAAATGGAAGAAATTCAAGCACTCATTAAAAAAGAAATAAAAGTAGAAGTCAATTTTGAAAGCCCAAAAACATTGGGACTTCATGGTATAAAAAAAGGATTTGAACAAGAAATAAAATCTTCGGAAACTACCTTTCATAAAGGTTCTTTGCGTTCCGGCCAAAAAGTAGAATATGAAGGAAGCATTGTTATATTAGGTGATGTGAATGCAGGGGCAGAAGTCATTGCAGGAGAAAATATCGTAATTTTAGGCGAACTAAGAGGATTAGCTCATGCAGGAGCAAAAGGAAACAGAAAAGCCATAATTACGGCAAACAAAATAAATTGCCCACAAATTCGTATTGCAGACAAAATAAAAGAATTTGAAAAACAAGAAGAAACTACACAAAATTATGTATACATAAATGAACAAGAAGAAATAGTATTAGAATAAAAAAACAAGCCCAATATGGTGAGCCTTAGATTTTCTTAAAAATTTCATTGGATAGAAAATCTAGGCTCACTTTTTTAGCTTAAAAGTAATAAAATTAAAGCAATATATAAATAAGGATCTTTTACTTCTTCTTGGTAAAGGAAAAATAAAAGTGCAATAATTAACAAATCGTCAAAATGTAATTTAAGTCCAAAAAAGTCAAAACATTCTTCGCTAGGTTCTACGGTTTCTGTTTTTCTTTTTTCTACCGTATTAGGGAACGGCGGAGTTTTAGAAAAATTCATAGAAGAAACATCTTCATTATGTAAAGGATAGTAATAAGGATAAGGTCTTCGAAAAGGAGGAAATCGAAAAAAAGGTGAGAAGTTCATCATTTTGTCTTTTCACCACCCATAGAATTTAAATTCTCCATCATATTTTCCATCTTAAAGAGTTGAATATACTGGTCTACTTTTTGCTTTCTACTAGGCTTCAAGTAAGGTTTTAAGGAAAGAAGCAGATTAGATCTAGGATCATTTTTTTTCTGGTTCATTTTTTCCATAATTTGTTTTATTTTGAGAATCGTATTCATATCAATAGTAGAAAAGGGATTGCTTGTATCGCTACTAGAAGAGGTACTAGAATCTGTTTCAAAAGAAGAAATAAATTGTTCAAAATCAGGAAAATGATTATCAAAATTAGCTTCATTCTTCATAATAGATCACCTCATATATAGCTATTTTATGCAAAAATTTCCAAAGTGTTACTAAAAATGTAATATTGTAATAAAAATTTAATATTATAAAGGGAAAGATAGCTTCCGTAAAGGAAAAAAGCGTATTTCCAAAAAAGCAGAGAAGAAACTACTTGAAAAAGAAAAAAGAATATGCAAAAATAAAGAAAAATCTATAATAAAGGGGAATTATGTCTGCTTTTGATTTTAATTTTGATAAAAAATCTTAAAACAACAGGCAAAATGTCCAGAAAAATGGAAAAAAGAGGAATTATACATAAAAAGTTTAAAAAAATTAAAAAAACCGTTGAAAAATATGAAAAAATGCGGTATAATTTAAAGTAGCGAAAAAATGATTTATTTCATAAAATCATATATTTAGGAGGAATTTTCTATGGACAAAAAAAGAATGAAAGTAATAGCAAGTATTTTAGTGTTTATGCTAACAATGACACATTTCAATATGCTTGGCACAGTAATTGCTGCTAGTTTGGAAAATCAAACACAACAAACCAATCATGCCAATGTAGAATTTGATGCATACTTTATGGAAGAAAGCAAAAAAGTACATACTACACAAAATACAATAGGAGAACAAAACTACTTATACACCTACTTTAACGTAAAAGAAGCAGGTTATTTAAAGAATATTATCGTACAAGCAGTAGAACCAAACTTTACGATAGGAGAAACAGAAAATTCTCAAATAGCAAAAATAGAAGAAAACAAATTATATTTTAATCAAATAAAAAATGGAGAACCTTTAGAAGTTGCCATTCCAATTCAAAATAGACAAGCTGAACAAGTAACATTAGAAGAATTTAATAAAGAAAGTACGATTAAATTAACAGCTACCTATGTTGATGGAAAAGGAAAAGAAAAGCAAATCGAGAAAGAAGTAAAGGTTCAATTAGCATGGACAAGTGAAAAACAAGCAGAACTAAACATGCAAATAGCAAAATTTATTCCATATGATTTAAATGGAAACAAAGGGTTAGTACTACAAACTTTAGTACAATCTTATTTAAAAGAAAATACTTTACCAGTACAAGAAGATAAAATAGAAATAACCGTACCAACAATCAATAATTGCAAACCACAAAGCGTAAAAGTAATGGCAAATACTACAAAAGCAACAAACGGAGAGGAAATAGGTCAAACCTTTACGGAAGAAAATTATGCTTATGATGAAGAAACAAACAAATTAACCATTACCGTAAAAAATGAAAAAAATGAACAAGGACAAATTGCTTGGAGCAAATCAGCACAAGATGAATTTGTGGTAACCTATGTTTATCCAGAAGAAGTATTAAAAGCAATTACAGAAAATGGTGTTAAAATTTCAATGGTAGCCAATAGTCAACTAACGATTTATGAAGCAAATCAAACCAAGGTACAAAAAGAATTTGCAGAAGAAGTAACCCTAAAAGAACAAGTAGACAATTTAGTTGATTTCTCTGTAGAAACCAATGTAGAAGAACTAAGCAAAGGCCAAATATATGCTAACTATAATACAAGCAAAAAATTAGAAACAGAATATCAAGAAACGCTAGTAGCTAATATTGGATTAGCAGATTTAACAGATAAAATTATTTTAGAACAAAAAGTAGACCAATTTGTAAATCAACAAGATGTAAAAGTGCAAGCAACTCAAACTTACGATAAATCAGTTACAATTAGTCAAGCACAAATCAATAAAATTTTAGGAGAAGAAGCAGAAGTATCTTTCTATATAGGAAATACACAAATTGCAAAAATAGACAAAGAAACAAAAGCAGATGAACAAGGAAATTTTGTTATTTCCTTAGCAGAATATAATACCAATACCCTAAGAATTGAAACAAGCAAGCCACAAGCAGAAGGAAAATTAGCTTTTGTTATCACAAAAGCCTTAAAAGGGGAAATTGGTTATAATCAAACACAAGTAACAAGCTTTCATAAATTAGAACAAAATGTAATAGGTACAGCAATAAACGCACAAACCAAATTTGTAGAACAAACAGCAACCAAAGAAGTGGCTCTTACTGAAACTACATCTCAAGCTGAATTAGTAATTGATAATGCTAATTTATCTACGGTGGTTTCTAATCAAAATGTTAAATTAACTGCCATCTTAAAATCAGATTCTTTAAATTGCTCTTTATTCCATAACCCATCTTTGCAAATTATCTTACCTACTTATATTGAAGCAATTAATATCAAAAACATAGAAGTATTTTTCGATACAGAAGGCTCTAAATTAGCATTGCAATCTTATAACATCTTAACTAATCAGGATGGTTCCAAAACAATTTCTATTTTATTAGAAGGAACCCAAACCGAATATACTTTAGGTGCTGTTTCCAAAGGTGTAAATGTTGTTATTACAACAGATATTACCGTAAATAAATTAACCGCAAATAAACAAGATCAAATTAGAATGGTATATACCAACAATAATGGAAAAGCAAAAACAGCAGAAACCAACGAAGTTTTTGCTAACATTAACGTTGTTGCTCCTGTTGGTTTAGTTACTACTACTACTGTTAGCAATTACAAAGACAACGCTCTAGACCTTACCGCTATGACCGGAGAAGAAAAAATTGCTATGATTGCTACTTTATCTCCTCAAAGATCCTCTACCTTTACCATGAATATTATCAATAATTACAACAACCCTATTGACAATATTACTATTTTAGGTAGATTCCCAACACAAGCAAATACAGACCCTGATTCTTTACAAGAACTAGGTTCTACCATCAGTTTGCCTTTATTAGAAGCTTTAGCAGTAAATGGATTAGATCCTAGCCAAGTTTCTATTTACTATTCTCAAAACTCTAATGCAACTAACGACATCGCTTTACCAGCAAACGGTTGGTCTCAAAATTTACAAACTCTTCAAAATGTAAAATCTTACTTAATTGTTGTAAATCATTCTTTTAATACTGCAGAAAATTTCTCTTTTAGTTATTCCGTTCAAATTCCTGCTAATTTACAACATAATCAATCTGCTTTTGAAAATTTTGTCGTTTATTTTGATAACCACCTTCCTTCTGGTTTAGTTCACGATAAACAAATTGCTTCTAAAGTTGGCATTTCTACTGGTAAAGGTCCTGTTTTAGAAACACAATTAAGTTCTGATACAGAAGAAACAAAGGAGCTTCAAAAAGATGATATAGTAAAACTAAATTTAGCTGTTACCAATATTGGTACAGAGTTAACAGAAGAGGCAAAAGCCACTATTTCTATTCCAGAAGGATTACAACTAATACAAGAAAATAAAGAGCTTACTTCTGGCTATGAAACAATTGCGAATGCTGGAAACTATACCATAAGTTTAGGAGACATTGCGATAGGTCAAACCATAACGAAAGAATTATTAATGAGAGTAACTTCTGTTATTAGTAAAGACAAAATGACCGTAGAAACTTCAGTCGAAATATCTGCTAACAATATAGAAGGAATGTTAAATAATATTGAACCAGTGAAACATACACTTGTCAAATCCTATTATAATGTAGTAACTACTACAATAGGTGCAGACCAAGTATTAAGAGAAGGACAAACATTTGATTATTATATTAGTATATTAGCAAACGATTATTCGCAAACGCTACAAAATAATAATATAGAAATAGAAATTCCAAATGAATTACAATACCAAAAAGTACAAGCAAAACAATATAAAAATAAACAAGAAGTAGATATAAGCAACGAGATTACAGCAAATTATAATGAAAAAACCAGAAAATTAACTATCTCTTTAGGAGATTTAAATGGCAAAGATGCAAAAATAATCTATATTCAGGTAGCTGTAGCTACTTTACCAGACAACGTTTATGACAAAATTCTTTCAACCGTTGCTACCGTATCTGGTCAATATATAGAAACAAATAGCGAAACAAAAGAAAACTTAGAAAAAACAGCTAGAACGCAAACAATTAATTTTGATGAAGTAGAAGTAGGTAAAGTAGGATTTCGTATTACACAAAGTTGTAATATCCCACAAAATGCAACGATTGGTGGAAGTGAAGACTTTACTTATACTTTTACCATCGAAAATTTATCGAATATTAATTTAACAGGAGTACAATTTACGGACTTATTACCAGATTCTTTAAATTTTGGTAATATAGTTGCTACTTTAGTACAAACTACGAGATCTTCTTACGATACTGATGAAAATGGAAATCCTACAATATCTTTTAATATAGGCGGTAGACAAACGATTACAATAGATATTCATGTAACGGCTTCCCTATTAGACCAAAATGCGAAAATTCAAAATAAAGCAAAAATTTCTTATGAAGGTATAGAAGATATATTTTCAAATGAAATTTCTCATACCATAGAAAAATTTGATGAATCTTTATTAGATAATTCTAGTTCTAATACTGGTAGTGCTGGCAAACGTATTATGGGTACTGTTTGGTTAGATGAAAATCGAAATGGTACTAGAGATGAGGAGGAACAAACAGTAGCAGGCGTTACTACTTACTTATTTAACAATGCAACTGGTACTTTAGTAACAGACCTTCAAGGAAATCCTTTAAAAAGCATTACACAAGAAGATGGCATCTATACTTTTGCTAATGTACCACAAGGTTCTTATACAGTTATCTTCCTATATGATACTGTAAACTATAGCGCAACTACGTATCAGTTAGAAAATGTTTCTGAAGAGCAAAATTCAGATGCGATTGATTCTAAAATATTCTTAGATGGAATAGAAACAATTGCAGCTATTACCGAACAAATTTCTCTTTCAGATAGCAACATTTATAACATCGATTTAGGTTTAATTGATAATCCTAAATTTGACTTGAAGCTAGAGAAAATGGTTTCAAAAATTACGGTTCAAAATAGTACTGGTACAAAAACCTACGATTTCCAAAATGAGAAATTAGCAAGAGTAGAAATTGTTGGTAACCAAGTTTCAAGTTCTACTATTGTTGTAGAATATAAAATAAAAGTAACAAACGAAGGGGCAATCTCTGGTTTTGTAAAGAAAATTGCAGATTATCTTCCTAGTGAAATGAAATTTAGTTCTGAACTTAACAAAGATTGGTATACTTCTGACAATGGTGTTCTTTATAACGCAAGTTTAGCCAATACCATGATTAACCCTGGAGAAAGCAAAGAAGTAACGTTAATTTTAACGAAGAAAATGACAGAAAACAATTTAGGTTTATATCATAATGAAGCAGAAATTTACGAAGCGTATAACGATTTAGGTATTGCGGATGTTGACTCAGTACCTGCTAATAAAGCTTCTACAGAAGACGATTTCTCTTCAGCAGACGTTCTTACTTCTGTAAAAACTGGCGAAACAATATTGTTTATAGGTTTAAGTATCTCTATTATTACAACGATTGGTATTTCTGCTTACTTTGCTAAAAAATATCTTTTTAGAACTTGGGCTAAATAAGTAATACCATTTTGATACAAAAGAACTATTTTGTATGAAAAAAATAAAAATTTTATAGGTTTATAGGTTTTCCTATTGATGCAAAAATCTAAATTCAAAATTCAGGAGGCTAAATGAATATGAAAGTATTTCAATTCAATTTATCTCTACTAAAAAGAATACTCATTGTAATTGCCATAGCTTTAACTTTTATCACAATAACTTCTGTGTCTTGGGCTGTTACAGTACGAACCCCAATTGAAGTACCTAAATTTGTGGATCCTAATCAAAGTAGAATTTTACCAGACAGGGATACTTCTGGTGCTACCGGTGTACTTCCACAATATTGGGGATTAGCTAGTAGTAACCCATACCGAGAAGTTACGTTAGATGATAGTAGGTTATTATTAAAAACCAATACTTGGCAAGCTACAGTAAGCAATGGTAGTGTAGTATATTGTGCTTCTTATCATGATCCTATTCGTTATGGTACTTGGGATCCTGATACACACTATTTAATACCAGAAGGTACTGCTTTTGGACTAAACACATCGAAGCCATTCTCTGCATCAGGGTTAAGCATTCAAGACCAATTAGATGCCATAAAAGAATATTTTGAGAAGTATTATAATAATGATGAAAATGGACTAAAAGGTTATGAATATTATATTCATCCAGGTGATTCTGATAAAGAAGGTACAAGTGATGAAACAGAACACGACAATTATAAAATTGAAGTTACCTCTAGTTTTGAAAATACAGATGCCTTAGGCTATGTATTATTTACATCAATTTTTCCAAATGTTCATGCTAATATGAATTCATTACTTGATTCCTATGAAGCTATAAAATCACATGCACAAGCAGAATCGCAAAGTAATTTGGAAGCTTTATTTCAAGCCATGTCTATTTATTGTACCGGAGGAAAAATTTCTCACCCAACCGATCCACCCGATGATTGGGTTCCTAATGTAACAGCAACTCAAGGACCAGCAGCTGTTGTAGTAGAACAGGAAGAACATGCGAGCGATGGTTATGCTAAAAGTGAAGAAGGTGATTTTTCAAATGATGCAAAATCCTTTGTTTTCTCAGCAAGTGAAAATGCATATAGTACACCATATGCCACAAAGTATACTTTAAATGACATTCAAAGTGCATATTGGTTATTATTACATGATGAAGGAGGAGAATATCCTTCAAACATTACGGCAAATGGACAAGAATTATATGAAAAAGCGAAACAATACAAAACATTTTTAGAGCAAGACTATAATCCTACCATTGATTCTTCAAAAGCACAAGCAATTGCAGATAGAAATAGAAAAGAATATATTATAGGACCATATACTTTAAATTACCCAATGCTAGAAGATATTTCTTATGTAAAATCTATTAGTGTTAATGACAAAGATGATTTAATTTATGATTATGACCATGAAGGAATTAAATTAGTAATCGATGGAAAAGGTACAGTAGTTCCAGGTTCTAATGGATTAATGAAAGAATATCCACAATCAGGACAAAAATTCTTTGTTGTATTTTCAGCAGAAAAAGCAGGAATGCCTACCAATGTAAATCTTAATGTTCGTTTCGAACATATTCAAGATTCCGGAGCTCATTATGAATCTTATACAGCAGAAACTCATACCTACAGATACGAAGGTTATTGTATGATTGGCGATGAAAAGTATAATATGGAAACGGCAACAGTAACCGTAAAAGTAACAGCACCTAAAGGAATAGCTACCGCAACAAAACACGAAGCAAGTCATCCTGATCCATGCAAATATGGACGTAAAGACCCAGATACAGGTGAAACGATAGAAAGTTGTAACCAGACACCAAATTGTCGTGGAGCTTATACAAATTATGCAAATAAAGCATCAACAATACCAGATACGACATTTGAATTATATATTCCATATATTAAGATGAGTGAAGATGTATGGTCTTCTAAAAAAGCCCAAACTTTAACAGTTATTACTGGTAATGTTTCAATTCCAGGTGGTGGAAGCTCAGGTAGTGGAGGCTCTGGCAGTTCAGGTAGTGGAAGTTCTGGCAGCTCAGGTAGTGGAAGTTCTGGTGGTAGTGGAGAATCTAGTGGTAGTGGAAGCACTGGAGCAAGCGGAAATGCTTACAGAACTTATGAAGTAGTTTTAAAAACAGATAATATTGATTTAACGATGGAACTTGGTGGTTATGTTTGGGCAGATGAAGAAGGCGGAAAAGAAAGTGTTGCAAATGGAACTTATGATAGTTCAGAAAAAAGAGTTCCACATATAAAAGTTACTTTATCTGATGGACAAACAACCACAACAGATGAAAACGGAGAATATAGATTTAAAGGTTTAAATGCAATGAACACATACACGGTTACCTTTGAATATAATGGTCAATATTACCAACCAACAAAATGGGAGCCAGCAAGTACATGGGGCTCTGGTTCATGGACAACAAATTCCAATGCAAAAGATAACCAATCAGAAAGAGAAGCTTTTAACTTAAAATTTGAATCCATTGGTTCTTCGCCAGAAAACTATACAGGTTCAAAAGGAGCGAATAAAACCTTTACAAAACAAGAACTATTAGGTTATACCCTAAATAGTAACGGAGATTACGAAAAAACAAGAGATGCTGTTATTGATGAATTTGGAAACTTAATTAAGGAAAGTGCATCCGATGAACGTACAAGTCAAATGATTCAATATGTAAAAGACTGTATGATGAAAGCCTATACTTTTGATGCTTATCCATACCCAAGTATCTTCCTTATTGACAAAGCGTTTACATGGTCAAATACACCAAAAGTATTAATGACCAAAGGTTATTCAGGTATCACTCCATTATACGATAATGCTTACTATATTAACTTAGGTTTAGATGCAAGAGAAGAATCTGACCTAGCTATTAAGAAAGACGTAGATCATGTAACATTAGAAATTAATGGTCAAACTCATACTTATACTTACGATACTTTAGAAAATAAAGAAAATGCAGAAAAACAATGGGACATTAATGTAAGACTTTCTGATGGCTACTACAATACGGCATACTCAAGAGAATTATATAAATCAGATTACTTATATAAAGCAAGTATGTATGGCGATACAGATACCAATAATGATGGTATAGGAGATGCTTATGGTAAATCAAAAGCAGATGAACTAGAAGTATACATTACCTACAAAATCATGGTACGTAACCAAGCAATGAGCATTCGTGCAAAAGTAAATGAATTAGTAGATTACTACGACCAAGATTTAGAATATGTAGAGGATCGTTCTTATATTCAAGTAAAACAAAGTAGAAACAATGCACTTCAAAAAGGTATTTACAGTGTAGGAGCAAGCAATACTAGTATTTATTCACCTAACACAACGACCAAAATAGACGGATATGATGCACTATACATAACTGGTCTAGCAAAAACAAGTAATGATGCAAAAGAAAACTACTTGGCAGCAGGACAAACAGCTTATATTTACCTAACCTTTAAGGTAAAGAAAGAAGCAAGAGACGGAGAAGATTGGGTAAAACTAGATGAAAAAGTAGAAAATGGAGAACCAATAGGAGTTGGTAAAGAAAACATTATAGAAGTCAATGGTTATGCTACTCAATATGCAGAAGGCACTCAAGTTCCAAACATTGGAGACGTAAGCTTTAAACCAGCAGGTATTGTAGATACCGATTCTAATCCAGGAAACTTAGCAGATACAGGAATACAAAAAGACAAGGCAGATACATCTGTATTTGCAAAATTTGAAGATGATACTGATAAAGCACCAAATATTAGAATTGTACTACACAGAGACGATGAAGCAACAAGAGTCATTTCAGGAAGTGTTTGGGAAGATGCAAGAACACAAGACATAGAAGTAACGACAACAGGAGATGGATTCAAAGATGAAGAAGCAACCATGATTAATGGTGTAACTGTACAATTAGTAGAACTAATGGAAAATGGAACAGAATATGTATGGAGAGAATTTGGTGATAATGCAGTAAAACAAGGAGAACTTGGAGGACAAACAACGATTGGAAAAGGAAGTGGAAGTGGAACGGTAGCTTCTGAAACACCAATTATAAATGCTTATAATTTAGTAGAAGATTATAAATTTGCAGAACAACATAATGGACAATATGCTTTCAAATCTTTCATGCCAGGTAAATATATCATAAGATTTATCTATGGTGATACTGTAAAAACAGTTACACCAGCCTCTCTAAATATGGGTGGTTTAAATGAAAAATCTTATAATGGTCAAGACTATAAATCAACTACTTATCAAAAAGGTGTTGATCAAAATAAGGTATATACATGGAGAGAACCATCAACATGGAGCCTAGGACAAGAAACATTAGGAAAAGTAATAACAGAAGTAAGTACCTTTAAACCAGATGCATCTAATAATGAAACAACCAATGCAAAATTAAGTGCAACAGAGCAAAAAGGATACTTATATGATATTACAGCTTCTGATAAGCAAAATAATGTATCTGATGCAAAAGACATTGAAAGTAGAAGAAACATAGTAAATGATTACTCAGATAATGACGTTATTAACCACACGGCAGAAGTATTAGCTTCTCATAAAGCAGATTATGCTACAAGGGATGACAGAGCACAATTATTAAATGAATTAATGCAAAATACAAAAATGACAGCAGAAACAGGTTTAATGGTAATTGAACTAGAATACGATAAAACAGGAACACCAAATCAAACACAAAATAATAAAGCTTCTTATAAAATACAAAATGTAGACTTAGGACTAGAAGAAAGACCAAAGGCACAATTAGTAATTGATAAAGAAGTAACTAACGTAAAATTAACCTTAGCAGATGGATCTATTCTATTTGATGCAAAAAATACAGCAAGTAATGTATTATGGAAAGAGCATAAAGCATATCAAGTAGGATATAAAGGTAATGTAATGGACCCAGCTAAATTTGGAAACCTACAAAACATTAGAAATAAAAATGCAAGTAAATTTGGTCTAGTACAATTAACCATGGACGAAGAATTAATGCATGGTGCAACGATTGAAATTGCTTACCAAGTAACATTAACCAATATAGGAGAAGTAGACTATAAAGATAACTTATTCTATTATACAGGCAATAAATCAGATAGTGCACAAGTAGTTACAACTAGAGCAAATCAAGTAATCGACTATGTAGCTAATAATTTACAATTCAATGCTTCAAACAACAGTAACTGGAAAGTAATTGAGAAGAATGTATTAAATGCAGAAGAAGCAAAAGATTCTTTAGTAAATAATAACTTAAAAGCACAAGTAGAAAAATACAATACTGTTATTGTAACAGAAGCATTAAGCAAAGACTTAGTACCAAGCTTATATAAAGAGAAAGTAAAGAGCGGAGAAGATAGTGTAAGTGTACCATTAGTATTAACACAATTAATCACCACAGAAAATGATACCGACGACTTAACATACCGCAACTTAGTTGAAATTGTAAAAACAAGCAACACGATAGGTAGAAGAATGGAATACTCTGTAGTAGGAAATCAAGACCCAGAAGCAAATCCACAAGAATTAGATTCCGATATAGCAGAAGTAGTACGTATCTTACCACCATTTGGTAGAGCTATTAATTACATCCTACTAGCAATTATAGCAATAGTAGTAATTAGTATAGCAACAGGAGGAATTATCTTCATTAAGAAAAAGGTACTAAAAAAATAAAACACTAAATATCAACAATTGAGGTAGAAACTTTAAAAGTTTCTACCTCAGTTTTTTTATTTATTATTTTATAATGATTTTTTATTTTCTTGTATGAATTCTTCTATCTTTTTATTTTCTAACCCTGTCACCTTGCTAATAAAATTAATATCTAACCCTTCTTGTACTAACTTTTTGGCAATTGTTATTGTCGTTTGTTTCATGCCTTTCTCCATGCCTTTTTCCATACCTTCTTTTCTCCCTTGTCTAATTAATTTTTTATTTTCTCTTTCAAACATTCTTTCAACTGCTAGCATCATTTGCTCATTTCCTCCTTTTCTTTTTAAATTTTCTAAAAATGTTTTTCCTTTTTCTTGTCCTATTCGTTTTGTTAGCATAACACTTAATATCTTATCCATTTGCTCTAACTTATTTTTAGGTGTCCTTTTCCTTGCTAATTCTGCATTTTCTAAGAATTCTTTTGGATTTTTACTTCTTTCTAACAAGAATACTTTTGAGATAAATGTACTATCTTCTAATAATTCTTTTTTACTATAACTATTAATATCTACTATAGCATATGTTTTGTCTTTTTCTTTATAACCTGCTAGTTTTTCTTGTACATCAGAAAAACTTAAATTAGCTTTCCATTTTGTATGTCCTGTATATAATACAATGGAAATAACTTTTGGATAAAGATAATCACTTCTTCTTATTTTTTCTTTATCTACTGCGGTATTAATAATTTCCATACTGTAATTTTCAATTCTATATGGCATAGATAAATCTATAGTGGATTGGTGTTCTATTAAGAAAAAAATATTTTGATCTGTTTTTTTATATACAATATCTGCTTCTTTGTTTTGATATAAAGAGGTAATGTAACTACTATTGTATAGTTCTAATTTATTTTTTCCAATTGGTATTTCCAATTTTAAATAATGATTAATAAATTTTCTTGCTTCTTCTTTATCGTTTAAGATATCTTTAAAAATTTTGTCATGTTCATTTGTAATTTGATAAGTGTAAATTTCAGAAAATTCTTTTAATATATTTTCTTTTTTATGAGTTTCTCTGTTTAATTTTTCATAAGTGGCTAATGTTTCTTTTTTTACATTTTGCAATTTATAACCTTCTTTCTTAGTTTAATTAAATCTATCAGTTTATATTTAATATATATTTTTCCCTCCTCCTTCCTTTACTATTTTGTTGTTTGGGGATTTTTTAAGATTTTACTTAGAATATAAGTTTTTAGATTAAAATAAATTTCTATATTAGTATTAAATCATAAAATGGAAAAAAATGCAAGGTGTATTTCGTGTTTTATCTTTAATATTTTTTTCTTAAGAAATAAAGGATTGCCTTTTTTCTCCTAAACTATTGTATTTTTCTGTATTTTACGATAAAATACTATCAAACAAAAGAGAGAAAATAACAAAAAAGAAAACAAAAGAGCAAAAAAGATCACAAGTTGTAAAAAACTTTTTAAATTCTTCTACCAAAAACGACAAATAATGAACTACATTTGTATTAAAATAGGACAAGCAAAGAGAGATTTTTGGAAAAAAGAAGAATGAAAAAAGTATGGGGTGGTAAAGGATGTTTCAAAATATAGCAAGGAGTTTTGAGGAGAATCAAGACGCCTATGAGGATGTTGAATTCAATAATACAATAAACATAAAAGAGATAGTTCAAAAATGTTTTACAAAAAAAATGGTGTTATTATACTTATTATCTTTTTTACTTTCTTTTGTTAGCTTTGGACAAAATAGAGATTTAGTGCCTTTTGGTATAGCAATTTTAGTGGCCATTTTAAGCAATTGTATTCCTATTGGTATCGTAAGTATTTTAGTAATCATCGGAACAAGTATTGCTTTTGGTGGTTCTGCCACATTAAATGTACTATTTAGCTTATTACTGGTTTTTGTTAGTGTTTTAATCAAATCGCCAAAATATGAGGAACAAAGCAATGAAAAAAGAAAATTAGGATTTCGCTTATTCATTAGTTGCCTTATAGTACAAATGGTAAGGTTTCTATTTCAACCAATGCTAGTATACGATTTATTATTTTGCTTCGTATATAGCATAGCTGCCTACATTTTTTATAAAATATTTGTGAATAGTATTCCTTGTATAACAAATTTAGGAGAAAATCGTGCCTATTCGATAGAAGAAGTATTAGGAGCAAGTTTAGCCATATCCATTAGTATATGTGCTATTGGAAATGTTAATATTTATGGCTATTCCCTTCGCAATATTTTGTGTATTTTAATAGTGTTAATCATGGGGTGGAAAAATGGCGTTTTAGTAGGTGCAACAGCAGGGGTTACCATAGGAAGTGTTGTAGGCATTATTGGAGGCGCAGAACCTAGTATTATAGCAACTTATGCTCTATCTGGTATGGTAGCAGGTTTGTTTTACCGCTTAGGAAAAATAGGCGTCATCCTTGGTTTCATTTTAGGAAATGTATTGCTTTCTTATGTAAGTAATGGAAATATTCATTCTATTATTGCTGTGCAAGAAATATTAATTGCCTCTTTAGGTTTACTAGCGGTACCAAAAAGTATGCAAATTAAAATTGAAGATTATTATGGAAATACCAAACTATTACCAGATGTTACAGCAAGAACATTAGAAGAAAATAAAGAAGCTATTTGTAAGCTAAACAGTATGTCAGAAACGATTTTTGAAATTGCAAAAACTTATAAAGAAGCAGCAGCTACGATCGTCGACGAAGAAGAATTAAAAAAGCAAGAAAAAGATAACTTTACCATTTTCCAAAAAGAACTTGAAAATGACTTAGAGGGAATGGAAGAAAATATTTTGTTTGATGATATTTACATGCCAGAAGATCAGTTATTAGAAGATATTTTCAGTTTGTTATTAGAAAAAGAGGAAATCACCAGGAGAGATTTGTTAACAACACTTGCTTCTCATAATAATTATATTGTGGGATATGAAAAAGAGTATATTAATGATGAAATAGAGCAAGACCTTGCACAAATGGTAAAAATCATTAATTATTCTTATAAATTAAGTAAATTAAACTTTATTTGGAAGAAAAAATTAGATGAAAATAAAAAAGCAGTCTCTAATCAATTAGAAGAAGTGTCTAAAGCCATTAGTTCACTAGCAAACGAAATAGAACAAGAAGAGAAAGAGCCTTTTGAAAAAGAAAAAGAAGAAATCAAAGTATTATTAAAAGAAAAAGACATAGAAGTGCAAGATATTACGATCAAACAAGAGACTTCAGGAAAATGGAAAGTGACCTTATATACCAAGCCTTGTGAAACGATAGAAAAACCAGCTTGTGATGTAAAAAAGATGGGGAAAATTATTAGTAAAGTATGCAAGGAAAATATGGTATTACAAAAACAAGAATGTAGCTTAAGGTCAAAGAAACCAACCTGTTTCTATACGTATTTATCAGAGGACAAAAACATATTACAAATGGGAATTGCAAAACAAACAAAGACGGGTTCTAGCATTTCAGGAGATAGTTCAGTACAAACAAGATTAGAAGATGGAAAATATCTCATCGCTTTAAGTGATGGTATGGGTTCTGGAAAAGAAGCACAAAAAGCAAGTAAAACAGCCATTACCATGTTAGAAAAATTGTTATCATCTGGATTTGAAAAAGATGCTTCTTTAAGATTAATCAATTCTTATTTAAATACCATTGGGCAAGAAGATTTATATGCAACTTTAGATTTAGCGATATTTGATTTATATACAAGCAACCTAGAATTTATTAAAAATGGAGCATGCCCAACTTATGTAAAAAATAATCGTGATGTACAAATACTGAAATCACTATCCTTACCAACGGGTATTTTAAATGACATTGACCTTGTTGTATACGATAAAGACTTACAAGAAGGAGATATTTTAGTGATGTGTAGTGATGGTATATTAGAATCATCACAAGAGTACACAAACAAGGAATTGTGGTTAAAATTTTTACTAGAAGAAATCGAAACAGATGATGTTCAAAAAATAGCAGATCTTATTTTACAAGAGGCCATTGACAATAATTATGGGATACCAAAAGATGATATGACAGTGATCGTAATGAAAATAAAGAAAAAATAAACAAGGGGTAAAAGCCTTGTTTTTTGATTGAAAATTTGATATAGTATAAAAAAATGTAGCATAAAAGTCAAAAGGAGAGGTTGTAATATGAGTGGAAGTAGAAGAAGCAGAGGAAGAAGATACGATGAAGAGCCAAAATTGAATATCAAAAAAGTAGCAGCTGTCATTATTGCTATTTTAGTTATGATTATGTTTGTGATAGGAATGAAAGAACTTTTAAAAGGAGATGCTAAGACAAACGAAAAAGTATTTCCTCTTGCTTATTATACCATATACGAGCAAGGAAAATGGGGCGTTATAGATACAAGAGGAAATACGGTAATTGAACCAAGTTATTCTGAAATGATTATCATTCCAGATGATACAAAACCGGTTTTTATTTGTGTCGAAAATACCAATTATGAAAATGGCACTTACCTTTCAAAAGCAGTAAACGAAAAAAATGAAACTATTTATAAAGATTATAATCAAGCAGAAGTCATTTATAACCATGATAAAAACAATAATTTATGGTATGAAAATAATGTATTAAAAGTACAAAAAGAAGGAAAATATGGGTTAATTAATTTAGAAGGAGTAGAATTATTAGCCTGTGTATATGATGCCATAGAACCAACCATAGGAACGAAATCGGTTTTTATTACAACGCAAAATAATAAAAAAGGGCTAGTAGATGCGAAAGGAAAAGTCATTATAGAAAATAATTATCAAGAAATTATGCCTCTTACAAGCCAATATGAAAATGGTTTTATTGTGAAAAACGAACAAGGAAAATATGGCGTAATAGGGTATGATAAAACGGTTTGCTTAGAAGAACAATATGACGAAATAAAACCAGTATATGGAAACAACATGTATGTTGTCAAACAAGGAACCACGTGGAAAGTAGTGAATACCAATCAAGAAAGTTTCTTAGAAAATCAGTTTGATGAAGTAAAAGAAATCAATTCACAAAATATTGTGATTGAAGTAAAGGGTAAATATGGGCTAGTAAATACCTCAGCAGAAGAAAAAATACCAACCATTTATGACGATTTATCTTATGCATTTGGAGAGTATTATATTGCTAAAAAGGGAGACCAATATGGAATCATAACAAACAGTAATACAGAAGCAGTAGCTTTCCAATACACGTATATTCAATATTTAAATAACATAGGAGTTCTTCGTGCAGAAAAAGAAAATGGACAATCCGAGTTGTTAGATAAGGACTTCCATGTGCAAGTAACAGGCGTTATTACAGAAATTAATCAAGATAAAAATTATATTAGAGTAAGAGAAAATGACCAATATACTTACTATAACTTTAAGTTAGAAAAAAAGGAAAATACAGAAATTTTAGCAACCAATACGATTTTCCTAAAGAAACAAAATGGAAAATATGGATATGTTAACGCAAAAGGGGTAGTGGTAGTAGATTATCAATATGAAGATGCTACGGAACAAAATAAATATGGCTATGTAGCAGTAAAAAAAGACGGAAAATGGGGATGCCTAGATGCAAAAGGAAATGTCGTAGTAGAGTGTACGAATACGTTAGACAATGTATTGGTGGTAGATTTTATTTCAAAATGGCATTTAGCAGGAGACCTTAATGCAAATTATTATACAAAATAAACACAGAAAAAATAAAAAGTAATATAGGGGGCACGTAATGGAACAAAAGATAAAATATCAATATTCCTATTTTATTTATCCTTATATCATAGAGGAAAAGGCATATGATAAGTATTTATTAAAATTATTAAAAGATAAGCATTGTAAGCTAAAAATATGGGAAAAAGAAAGAGATTTAAATTTATATACGTATTTTTTACCAAATGTAAGAGAATATTTATTTTGGTCTTTTTCCTATTCCAAGGAGCAAAAAAGAAAATTAGAACAATTAGAAGTAAAAATGAAATCCGTATTATTAGCAAAATACCCTTGTACGATGTTTGAATATAATTTAGGAGGAGATCCCCAAGCAAAAGTAGGACAAGAAAATGGAATTTTTTTTGATATTCCTAAAATAGAAATTGTTTGCTTTCAAACAGGAGTGTGTTTTTTCGTTTTAAAAACGATTATAGAAGGGGAAAATGATTTTTCTGATGTATTAAACTTTAATTATAAATTTCGTGACCTTAATTCAGAGCTTAGTTCTTTAAAAGATTATGAAAATATATGCTTACAAACCAATAGTTTAAAAGATATTAAAGAGTTATCTAGTGTCATTAAAAATATTACAGGACCAAATAAAGACGCGAAAGAAATGAATTTAGAAGAAGAAAGATTTTTGACTTATTCTTATGTTTGTTTAGAACAAGCACAGTGGCAAAAAGAAGATTTTCATAACTTACAAAATGAATTTATGAAGTTTAGCAATATTTTGCCAAGCAATTACCAAGTTAATTTTAATCCACAAAGATACGAAGAACAAGTATTAGAACCATTTCAATATATGAAAATGGGTTTTACCAAACAAGGAACAGTATTACTAACTTCTAGTGCTTTTCCAGAATATTATACAAAATTACCATTTGCTTATGAGAGAGAATACTTATATACCTATCTATTAACCTTATATAAAAAAATTTATTTAAAGAAGATGAATTTAGAATTTAAAAGGACAAAGAATTTTACCAAAACAAGAAATGAATTATTAGAATTTACTAGAAATATTTGGATTCAAGAAATAACACAAGACGAAGAAGGTACCAAGTTGTATGAAAAATGGAAACAAACATTAGAATTAGAATATTTGTATGCAGAAATTAAAAATAAATATGATTTAGTATATAAAGATTTAAACATTGAAAAAACCAAAAGGGTAAATGGATTTATTATTGCTATCTTATTAGGAACATTAACGTTTAATGTCATTAACTTCATTTTAATGTTTTTAAAATGAAACCAAACATAGAATACTTTTATCTAAAAACGAAAAAAGCTAAGCAAAGAAGAAGGAGAAAGAAAAATTTTGAAAGTTACTTGTGGCACAGATTTAATTGAAGTAAGTAGAATTCAAGAATCAATTGAAACATTAGGAGATAAATTTTTAAATACCATTTATACTCCTTTTGAAATAGCGTATTGTAATAGTAAAAAACAAATGAAATACCAACACTTTGCGGCTCGTTTTGCGGCAAAAGAAGCAATCTTTAAAGCAATGTCAGATTTGCTAAAGGAAAAATATGAAATCACATGGACAGACGTGCAAATTGTAAATAATGAGCAAGGAAAGCCACAAGTACAATTTTTAACGAAACAATATCCAGAAATAGAACAAATTGACCTTAGCTTGTCACATATAAAAGAATATGCTATGGCAACTTGTGTTATTACTGTAAAATAATTTATACTTGATATTTTATAAAAGATATTATACAATATAGATAAATTTAAAATAGTAGCTATTAACAATAATTATTGTAATGGAGGAAAAAAATGTGCTAAATCACTTATAAGATAATTTTTATAACAACTCAGGAGGTATTACTTCTTGAGTTGTTGTATTATAAAAGTAAACGGAGGTAAAAATGGAATTCTTTGACTCACACTCACACTATAACGATGAAAAATTTAATAGCGATAGAGAAACAATCATAAATCAAACAAAAGAAGAAGGAATTACTAGGTGGAATTGTGTCCGGCTATGATATTCCTTCTTCTAAATTTAGCATAGAACTTGCTTACCAATATCCGTTTATTACAGCTATTTGTGGTATTTCGCCAAACGATGTACCTTTTAAAGAAGAAGAGATAGAAGGTATGTTACAACAAATAGAAATCATGTTACAAGAAGATAAACTTAATAAAATAGTAGCTGTAGGGGAAATAGGGTTAGACTATTATTGGAACAAAGAAAACAAAGAAATGCAAAAAATATTCTTTCAAAAACAAATAGAACTTGCCAATTCTTATGAACTTCCTATTGTCATTCACACAAGAGAAGCAGTGCAAGATACATTAGAACTATTAAAAACAACTCCTGTAAAGAAAAAAGGCGTTTTTCATTGTTGTCCTCTTAATCGAGAACTTGTAAAAGAAGCGTTAAAATTAGGATTTTATATTTCATTTGCAGGACCTATTACATTTAAAAATGCAAAAAATGCAGAAGAAATTGTGCAAATGGTTCCTATGGATAAAATACTCATTGAAACAGATAGCCCATACTTAGCACCAGAGCCTAAAAGAGGAACTAGAAACGATAGTAGAAATGTCATATTCATAGCAGAAAAAATCGCACAATTTAAGCAAATTTCCTTACAAGAAGTAGCAAAAGCAACGTATCAAAATGCCATTCAAATTTTTGGAAAATAATGCTTTATTAGAAAATTGGAAAAATTTTTCAAAAAAATCATACTTTTCGTACAAGCCACATATACTATAGTATGGACAATGTTTTGAGGCTTTTTAACATAAAAAGAAAAAGAGAAAACGCAACAAACACTAAGAAAAAACGAATTCTTATTAGTGTCAAGAAGTTTCGGAAAACTTTAATACAAGTTTTAAATATATAATAAAGCTTAGAATTAATAATAAAGTT
>CANQTK010000006.1 GCA_947626735.1 uncultured Clostridia bacterium | reverse complement strand
TGGAATCAAAAAATTCAATAAAATAAATATTTTAAAAATTTCTATCAAAAGTTCTCCTACAAAAAATTTATGCTATCCATTAATTCACTACCTTTGACTATTATGTAATAATGTGATATAATAATTTTGTTATTGTTTTTAAACAATGGTATAAGGAGGCATTTTCTATTTATGGCAAGGCAAACTAATTCTAATCTTTCACGGGCAATTTCAGTTGCAGATTACATTTTAGAAGGCAATGGTCATTCGATAGCAGAAGCTAGTAAAGAGTTTCACTTAGGTAAAACTACCATCGAGCGTGATATTAATTTATTAGGTTCTGTTGCCTTTTATAGTTATCATCCTAATGCAAAGAATTTGCAAGTAAAATATGTAAAGGTAAGAAAAACTTTAGCCAAAGTCACCAAAGATCATCATGTGAATAACTTTGAAAAATGGAATGCTAAAAATGCTAAAAAAGCAACTTCATAACTTGAAGTTGCTTTTTCTTTATTTTATTAAAATAATGTCATATCCAATAAAAAGTCCATTTTCAATAACACCTTCTATTTGATTAAGGCTTTCCTCTAAGTTTGACTCTATGCTATCAAACCATGCATATAAAAGGTAATTATCATTATCTGTAACAAGTGGCTTTGTTTCTACATTGGATTGTTTTAATTCTACCTTGGTTGCTCCTAATTTTTTTACTTCTTCTTTTACTTGTTCTACTTTTTCTTTTTCTACTTCGATTGGTACAGGATGTTTTTCTCCTAATTTTTCTACAAATTTGGTATGGTCTACTAAAATATAATTTTCTCTGCTTTGCTTCATGTTTAATTTTTCTTTGTATAAGGCGGCTCCCATTCCTTTAATTAGCCAATTATGCTTGTCTACTTCATCGGCTCCATCAAAACACCAATCTGGCTTTTCTTTATCTAGCGTGGTAGTTTCAATTCCTAGTTCTTTGCATAAATCTTCTATAATTTTTGAAGTTGGAATCGCTTTAATACTTAGTTTTTCTTTTTTTACTCTTTTGGCAATTTCTTCTACTGCCATGTAAGAAGTACTACCAGAGCCAAATCCAATTACTTCCCCATTTCTTACTCTTTTTGCCATTCTTTCAGCCAGTTTTCTTTTTTCTTCTTTTTGATTTACCTCATTTTTCCAATCAAATTCTTGCATTCTTGTATGTCCTTTCTATTTAAAATTCTTTTGTTTTCTATATTATAGCATTTATTGCAATTTTGGACTGTCCCCAATTGTCCCATTTTTATTCTATGCTTTTTAAACTTTCAATCATATCAATTTTCTTTAGTGAGAAATAGGTTACAATGTTAACAATGGTTGTGAATATAATGGTTATCATGACAGCATATAAATAGCTTAATGGGCGAATTTGCCTACTAAATCGCAATACATTAATTTCACATGTTCCCATGATAAAGTAATTTAAGAAATAGCCTCCAATTAATCCTAATACAATACCAATAGCTGTTAAAATAACGGTTTCTCTTGTAATATATTGATACACTTCTTTATCGTAAAAGCCTAATACTTTAATAGTTGCAAGTTCTCTTATTCTTTCACTGATATTGACGTTAGATAAATTATATAGTACCACAAAAGCAAGTAATCCTGCCGATACAATTAAGACAATGACTACATAATTTAAAGAACTCATCATATCATTCATCATATTTTGAATACTAGAATTTAAAGAAATGGCACTTACTTCTTCTTTTTCTAATAATTCTTTTGCAAAAGCATCTTCTGCTTGAGTATTATTTAATGTATGCTCTACTAATAATACATTAGTGCTATATGGTTCATATAGCGCTTCATATAATTCTTTTGGCATATACACATAATGATAAATATAATTTTCTACTACATCTGAAATTTGTACTTCATGTTGTTTTTCATCTGCATCTTTTAAAATAATCGTGTCACCTTTTTGTACATTAAGAAGCTCTGCTACTTTTTCGGTAATGGCGATTTTATTATCTTGCAAATTCACTGTTTCTTTTGTTTTGCTATCGGCTAGATGAATTACTTCTTGCAAGTTTTCCTCTTGTGGAATAATGATTTGCACGTCTTCTTCTTTATTTTGATTCATAAGTGTTCCTGATGTCATTTGCGTTTGTACTACTTTTTTAATACCTTGTTTTTCTTGCAAAGTTGTGATTAAGTTTTCTAATTCTGTATTGGTAATATCACTTTTTAAGCTAATTTGCATTTGGTATTGATACACTTTTTCATATTGATTTGGCAAAATAGCCGAGATTGCATCTTTAATGCCAAAACCTGCCAAAATTAAAGCTGTACAACCTGCAATTCCAATAATCGTCATTAAAAATCTTTTCTTATATCTAAAAATATTACGTACGGTTACCTTTCTAGTAAAACTTAAATGTTTCCAAATGAAAGGAATTTTTTCTAATAGCACACGTTTTCCTGGTTTTGGTGCTTTTGGTCTCATTAACTCTGATGGTGTTTGATTTAGAGCACTTAAGGCTGTATATAGGGTGGCTCCTATAATGCAAATACTAGCTAGTCCTAATCCTAACATAGCATAATGCCAATTGAAATGAATTGATATGTCAGGCATAACATACATCATGCTATACATCATCCAAATAATTTTTGGTAGTAAAATGAAACCAACTAGCATTCCTATACTTCCACCAATGATACAAGCAAGGCTAGCATATAGAAGATATTTTCCAGCAATTTGTACTTTGTTATATCCTAATGCTTTCATCGTTCCAATTTGTACTCTTTGTTCTTCTACCATTCTTGTCATAGAAGTTAGAGAAATTAACGTAGCAATAACAAAGAACACAATTGGAAATACTTTTCCTAAGTTTTCTACACTTTGCGTGTCTTGTATAAAGCTATTATAACCGGTGTTAGCATTTCTATCTAAAATATACCAAGTTGGCTTTTCTATTTTTTGAATTTCTTCTTCTGCCTCTTTTATCTCTTTTTCTGCTTGCTCCATTTGCTCTTCATATTCTTTTTTTGCACTTGCTAAAGCTGTTTTTCCTTCTTCTAATTGGCTTTTAGAGCGATTGATTTGCTCTTGTGCCTTTTGCAATTGACTATTTGTTGTTTGCTTTGTTTTTTGAAATTCTTGTTCTTGGCTTTGAACTTGCTTTTTTGCTTGCTCTATAGTTTCTTTTCCTGTTTGTAATTCTGTTTGTATTTTTAGAATGGCGTTTTCTATGGTAGTTATTCCAGATACTATTTCATTTCCTTGTTGTTGTAAAGTAAGTAACGTCCCTTCTAATTGTGTTTTTTGTGTTTCTAATGCTACTTTTTGTTCTACTGTTAATGTTGTATTTTGTAGTGCTTTTTTTATTTCTTCACATTTTGCTTCTATCGATTTTATATTTTGATTTAGAAGAGTATTCTTGCTTTGCAATTCTTGTTTTTGCTGATTTAATTTGGTTATTTCTTGTTGTGCCTTATTTTCAAGGTTTGGTAAGTCTTTTTCTTGGCTTTGTATTTCATTTTTGGCTTCTTGTATTTGCGTTTGTGCTAGTGTAAATTGTTCTTTTGCTTGTTTTTGATTCGTATTTAATGTATTTTGTGCTTTTTGTAAACTTTTTTCTCCTTGTGTAATTTCATTTTCTTTTTCTTGTATTTCTTTTTGTGCCTTTTGCTTTTCTTCTTCTAGTTCTGTTTTTACTTTATTTAGTTCTTCTTCTGCCTCTGTTTTGATTTCTTGGTATCTTGCTTCTTGTCGTTCTTCTTTAAGTCCTTCTAGTTTTTCTTTTACTTGTTCTACTACTTCTTTATATTCTGCAGAGTCTGTTTGATATTCTTTTGCCTTTTCTAAAGTAAGGTAAATTTCTGTATAAACATCGGAATCAAAACTTTCCTTTGGTAAATAAATATTGTAGCTTACTCTACCAGAACCAAGTTTTGAAGTGTCTCTTTCTCTTGAAGTATATAGTGGGCTATTCATTGTGCCTACAATAGTCACTTCTTTTTCCTTTATCATACTATTTTGGGTTTCTTCTATGGTAAGGGTATCTCCTAACGTTTTTCCGGTTTGTGTGCAGAATGATTTTTCTACTAAACATTCCTTACTATTTTGAGGCATCCTTCCTTCTACTAATGAAACTTGATTTACTTCATCTAAAGATAACACTTTTGTTACTAACTCTTCCTCTTCAAAGTTTAACAAAATATCTTCACTATATTCGCCATAAACTTCTTCTATTCCATCGATTTGCTTTAAGGCTGTTATATCTTCTTTCGTTAACCCCAAGGTAGAAAGAAGTTTGATATCATATACATTTTTCTCATCAAAATATTTGTCAATAGTATCTACCATATCTGGTGCAGTTGCTCTAATTCCTGCAAAAAAGCCCACGCCTAAAAAAGCCATTAGTAAAATGGAAATAAAACGCTTATAAGTATTTCGAATTTCTTTTAAACTATCTTTTAATAATGCTTTTTTCATTGTTACTCCTAGTTACCATTCTATTTCGTCAATGGAAATTGGATGTTCATTGATGGTAATTTCTTGTGCTTTTCCATTTTTAAAGTGAATGACTTTGTCTGCCATTGGTGCAATGGCTGTATTATGTGTGATGATAATGACGGTCATATTTTCTTTTCGGCATGTTTCTTGTAGTAGTTTTAAAATTTGCTTTCCTGTTTTATAGTCTAACGCTCCGGTTGGCTCGTCACATAAAAGTAATTTTGGATTTTTCGCAATGGCTCTTGCAATGGCTACTCTTTGTTGTTCTCCTCCAGATAATTGAGAAGGAAAGTTTTTCATTCTATCTTTTAGTCCTACTTTTTTCATCATCGTTTCTGGGTTTAAAGAATCTTTACAGATTTGTGAAGCAAGTTCTACATTTTCTATTGCTGTTAAGTTTTGCACTAAGTTATAAAATTGAAAGACAAATCCAATGTCTTCTCTTCTATATTTAATTAATTCTTTATTTTTTAGTTTGCTTACTTCTTTTCCGTCTACGAATACTTTTCCAGAAGTGACGCTATCCATTCCACCTAAAATATTTAAACAAGTCGTTTTTCCTGCACCACTTGGTCCTACAATAACTACCAATTCTCCTTTTTCTATTTCAAAACTGGTGTTATCTAGTGCTTTAATGGTTACTTCTCCCATTTGGTATTCTTTTTTTACCTTTTGAAATTCAATGTATGCCATTTGCTTTTCCTCTCTTTCTTACGCTACCATTAACTATATCACACTTTTGATTTTTTTACTAGCTTTTATGTGAGTTTTGCTTTTTTATTAAGAATTTTTCCTATTATTGTTTGCTTCCATCTCTAAGTAAGACTATTAACTATGGCTATCTAGTATTTTCATTAGAAAGAAAGGGTAAAAGCAATTGCTTCTACCCTTTCTTTCTTTTATTTTTTCTTTCCAATATAGTTGTTTTTCTTTCCTCTTTTTAGAACAATATATGTATTTTCAATAAACATACTATCGTCTATTACACTATTGGTATCCGTTATTTTATCCCCATTTACTGAAATAGCACCATTTTGAATAAATTCTCTTGCTTCTCTTTTACTAGAAGCTGCCCCTAAAGCTACTACGATGTCAGCAATATTTTGACCCGCTTCTACTTCTGTAATTTTTTCCCCTTTAAATAAATCTTCAATATCTTTTTTAGATAAATCTTTGAATTTATTATTAAATAAATGCTCTGCTAAACTTACTGCTTTTTCATACTCTTCTTTTCCATGTAAGAAGGTAATAATTTCTCTTGCTAATGCTTTATGTGCCTCTCTTAATTCTGGATGTTCTTTGTTGCTTTGTTCTAATTTTTCGATTTCTTCTTTTGATAAGAAAGTATATATTTTTAAATAATCAATTACCATAGAGTCTTCTACATTAACAAAGAATTGATATAATTGGTAACTTGATGTTTTTTCTTTATCTAGCCATAAAGCGTTTCCTTCGCTTTTTCCAAATTTCTTACCTTGGGAATCGGTAACAAGTGGCATCGTAAAGCCATATACTTCATCCCCTGTTGATTTTCGAATTAGGTCAATTCCTGCTGTAATGTTGCCCCATTGGTCAGAACCTGCACATTGTAAATCGACTCCTTTATGTTCATGTAAGTATTTGAAATCTAATGCTTGTAAAATCATATAAGAAAATTCGGTGTATGTAATACCAGTATCTAATCTTCTTCGAATAATATCTTTATCTAGCATATAATTAATATTAAAATATTTTCCATAGTCTCTTAAAAAATCAATAACATTAATATCTTTGTACCAGTCATTATTATTCACTACTTCAAAACCAAAGATTTTTTCTACTTGTTTTTTTAACCCTTCAAAGTTTTTAGCTACTTCTTCTTTAGCAATCATTGCTCTTTCTGTAGTAGGTCTTGGATCCCCTATCATACCAGTTCCTCCACCTACTAATAGAATAGGATGGTGTCCTGCTTCTTTTAGTCTTTTGGAAATTAAAAAGCTAGATAAATGTCCTACATGCAAGCTATCTGCTGTTGGGTCTGTTCCAATATAGAACGTTAAGCCTCCCTTATTCAATTTTTCTTCTAGTTCTGGAGATGAAATGTCTTTGATTAGTCCTCTCCATTTTAATTCTTCTACTAATGTCATAATATCCTCCTATGTCTATTGTATTTCATTTAGCACCATTTCATTGGCTTCTACTGTTTCATTTACTTCTACCGTCTCATTTACTTTTGTGTTTGTTTCATTATTTAATTGTTCCAATTTTCCATATTGATTTAAATAATCAATTACATCATAAGAAGTTCCTTGGAAAATCATGGTATATTCTTCTCTACCATTATTTACTACGGAATATACTGTTTCTAAACAAACCTGAATGATTGGCTTTCCTAAGAAATTAACCAATCCATATTCGGTTATTTTTCTTTTATTTTCATCTTCTCTTATTTTAGAAACAACAATGACCTTTGCTTCTGGAATTACTAAAATATTATTTAAATTTTTATCGTTAGCAATACATCCAATTCCATCGTATTCAATTGGTAAAATTAAATTTCCTCTTTTATCGTACATACCCCATTTTCCATTTTGTTTAACAGGAATTGCATTATTGTATAAAAGATAAGAATTTTTAATATTGTTATTTTGGAATTGTGTAGTATCAATACCAATTTGATCATATTCTAAATAAATAAGAATTTTTCCGTTCTTTTCGATAACTCCTTGCTTATTATTGCTAGTTGCTAAATATAGATTTAAGTCTTTGTCTATTTGTTTTAAACTATCATATTGTGGTCTTACTTTTGTTTCGCCATCTGCTGTAATAATTCCTACTTTATTTTCTTCTGTTTTAACGATAAATTCTTGTGTGCTTTCAATAAATTCTATGTCTGTATATTTGGTTCCTACAATTTCTTGTCCCTCTAATGTGGCAATACCATAACGAATATTTTTGTTATTTGAATTATTCGTTGTATTTTCTAAGTTTTGTACTACCATTAAATCGTATAATAATGCTTTTTGATTTTTAAAATTATTTGACACCGCAGAGGTTGTATATGCTTGTGTATAATAATTAGCATAATAAGGAAGGGTATAAATGGTAATCGCATTTTCTTCTTTTTCGTAATAAAATTTTAAATTACAAGCTAAAGAAAGTCCCTCTGCTGTAATATATAGCTTATTATTTATTCTTTTTACTGGTTCTTCTATGGTAAAATATTCATAATCGATTTGATTTGATGGTGTCTTATAAATGGTGTTAGATCCCTGCTCAAACGTACAAATTTCATTTTCACTTTCCAAATAACATTGTGAAGCATCTTCTGAATATTGTTTATACCCTCCATTATAATAACTATAACCAATGAGAGTAGCAATGTCTTTCAGCGATACATATACTTTATCTTGTTCATAAACAAATAAATCATTACTTGTCATCGTTGCTTTTTGACCATCTACTTTAAATTTGAATAATTGGTCTTGTAAATAATAAATGGTAATAAATAAAATAATGCTGATAACAAAAAGCATGATAATAGCAATGCTAATCCACAACATAATTTTCTTTGTTTTTCTATCTTTTTCTTGTTGATTTGTGCCAATAATCTCCATAAACTTCCTCCTATTTTCTTTTGTTTTTAAGCTTCATGATAATATTTTTGGTAAAATTCTTCTGCAAAGCTTCCTAAATTGTCTTGCTCTATTTCTATTCTAACTCTTTCCATTAGTTTCGTCAAGAACCTCAAGTTGTGAAGGGATAACAAACGAATTCCTAAAATTTCATTTGCTTTGACTAAATGACGAAGATAAGCTCGTGTGTAATTTCGACAAGTATAACAATCGCACTCTGGGTCCAATGGAGTAAAATCTCTTTCATAGGTGGCATTTCTTACTACTACTTTTCCGCCCTGATGTCATTGCTGTACCATTTCTTGCAATACGCGTAGGAAGAACACAATCACACATATCAATTCCTGCTTTTGCCGCTTCGATTAAATAATCTGGCGTACCTACTCCCATTAAATATCTTGGTTTATCTTTTGGCATTAATGGTGTCGTATATCTTAACATCTCTAAGAATTCTTCTTTTGGCTCTCCTACACTAATTCCACCAATAGCATAACCTGGTAAATCTAATTTGATTAAGTCTTGTGCTGATTGCATTCTTAGGTCTTTATAAAATCCACCTTGTATGATGCCAAATAAGGCTTGTTTATCGGTAGTCGTATGCGCTTCTTTGCAACGAGTGGCCCATCTTGTCGTTCTTTCCATAGAATTTTTTGTATATTCATAAGTAGAAGGATAAGGACAACATTCATCAAATGCCATGATGATATCGGCTCCTAAATCTTCTTCTATTTCCATGACACTTTCTGGAGTAAAGATATGAGTACTTCCATCTAAATGAGATTTAAATGTAACCCCTTCTTCCGAAATGGTACGTAAATCCCCTAAACTAAATACTTGAAAACCGCCACTATCGGTTAAAATTGGTCTGTCCCATCGCATAAATTGATGCAATCCACCTGCTTCTTTTACCAATTTATTTCCTGGTCTTAAATATAAATGATATGTATTTGATAAAATAATTTGTGCTTGCACATCTTCTTTTAATTCTTCTGGTGTAAGCGACTTTACAGTTGCTTGTGTTCCTACTGGCATAAAAATAGGCGTTTGTATATCTCCATGAGGAGTATGAAGGATTCCTCTTCTTGCTCCTGTTTGCTTACATTCATGTAATAATTCATAAGTAACAGCTGGTTTCATATTTTTTCCTTTCTGCGTTATTTTTTCATAAAATTAACATAGCATCACCAAAGCTAAAGAAACGATATTTGTTTTCTACGGCATGATGATATGCTTTCATAATATAGTCTTTTCCTGCTAAGGCTGATACTAACATGATGAGTGTAGATTCTGGTAAATGGAAGTTTGTTATTAAGCTGTCGATACATTTGAATTTGTACCCTGGGTAAATAAAAATATTCGTGTCTCCTTCTTGCTCTTTTACTCTTCCTTGCTTATCTGCCACAGATTCTAATACTCTACAAGAGGTAGTTCCTACGGCAATAATTCTTCCTCCGTTTTGTTTTGTTTTATTAATTTTGTCGGCATCTTCTTGTTTGATATAATAATGTTCCGTATGCATTGTGTGGTCTTCTATATTTTCTACTTTTACTGGTCTAAATGTTCCTATTCCTACATGGAGTGTTACATTGGCTATTTCTACCCCTTTTTGCTTTATTTTTTCCAATAGTTCTTCCGTAAAGTGAAGTCCTGCTGTTGGTGCAGCACTTGAACCTTCATATTTGGCATAAACAGTTTGGTACCTACTTTTATCTTGTAATTTTTCTTTTATGTAGGGAGGAAGTGGCATAAGTCCTATTTGATCTAATATTTCGTTAAAAATTCCTTGGTATTCAAATTTTACTTTTCGATTTCCACCTTCCATGACATCTAAAATTTCTGCTTTTAATAGTCCTTCCCCAAACACTACTTTTGTTCCTATTTTTAATCTTCTTCCGCGGATGTACCATGACCTCCCATGTATCTTCTTCTATTCTTTTCAAAAGTAAGAATTCAATATTGGCATTCGTTTCTTCCTTTATTCCATATAATCTTGCTGGAATCACCTTTGTATTATTACGTACCAAGCAATCTCCTGGTTGTAAATACTCTAAAATATCTTTAAAGGTTTTATCTTCTATGGTTTTTTCTTTTCTATTTAATACCATAAGGCGAGAAGCATCTCTATTTTTAATGGGAACTTGAGCAATTAATTCTTGTGGTAAATCATAATTAAATTCTGTTACTTTCATATGGTCTCGCTTTTTCTCCTTTCATTGTGTATCTTTTATTTGTATTTGTTGGATATTAGAAAATAAATTAATAACTCTATGAGTAATGTTACTTAATTCTTCTAAAATATTTTGTGGTTCTTGCATATAGTCTAATGTATGAGAATAATCAAAATCTGTTGATTTTGCTGGTTTTTTTGTATAGATTTCTACAGGAAGTCCTATTTTTCCGATTTGCAGTTTGTATATTTTGATTCATATAATCTTGATACCACGTTTTCAAACCAATTAATTTTTGGCTATGATAGCCATACTTTTCATTATCATGTAATGATGGTCTTTCCATATGATAGTCTTCTGCATTTCTTTCTAAGGTATGTAAGAATTCATGCACCATTACTTCTTCTGGAAAAGTATTGATTCTGGTATCATATTTGTAAATATAATTATGGTCATCGTCTGGAAGCCTAATATTCGAAAAACCAATTCCTCGATACTCCATATAACCAAGTCCTATCCAATCATTAACCGGTATTGCACCTTGTTGATTCATGTCTCCTGTTCGAAAAGCAATAAAGATATGGTCATATTTTCCTTGTGCTAGATAAGGGTCAATGACATCTTTTACATCATATCCAGATACATAATAGCCATTTTCTTCATCATAAGACATACTTGTAATTGGTGCACTCGTTTGTACCATATCATATTGTATTTTTATTTTTCCTCCACTCATTTCTTGCATAGAATTTTGAAAACGTCTCATACAAGCATTCATATCCTCACGGTCGATTTGTGTTAATTTCAATTTTATATTTTGTTTTGTTCCATTTTTTTCAATATTAACATCTAAATTATTAAATAACACGCATAAAAAATTCCAAGTATTGCTGGTGTTTGCAACACCAGATTCGATTTTAAAATCGGAAAACCATGCTGTTCCGAACACAAATATCTTCGTAACCTCCTAAACGAAAACCTACGTTTACTTCGGTTCTATCTTTTGAATTAAAGTAAAATGTAACATTTGTCCAATCTGTTGTTCCTATTACATTATCGGATTTTTCTACACTATCGGCAATACTAATATGTGCCCCACTATCTGTATTTTCTCCTTTGGATTTAACATTTTCTGTTTTTATTTTACATGTTACTTTATAAGGCGTATTTGGTGTTACTTGTATCGTTTCATAAAACATAGCATCATTATAGTCTTTATTTTCTATTTTGTAACTATTTGCCTTTGTACATTTTACTTGAGAATCACGCTCAAATTTTGAAGCACCTAATGTATATTCGGCTTTGGTAAAATTATTAAAATTATGTTTTTGATAAAATTCAAAAGCAAAAATTAGTAATCCTATGATAAAGATAAGTGATATAATATTTTTTATTTTACTCGTTTTTTCTTTCATCTTTTGCCTCCTATTTATTCTTTTTTATTATATCACGATATAGAAATAAAAAACAAGGGGTGTCCCTAGCGTTCCATTTTGGAACGAAAAGGGGCGTCCCTCTTGTTCTATTTTACGACTTCTACCTCCAATTGTAATTTTTCTCCATTGATAGAAGTTTCTGTATAGTTTGGTCTTGTTTCATTGTAGAAAATGTGATTTGCTAACGTATCTTTTTGAATTTGTTCTGCAAATTTTTTGATTACTTCTTCTAGCATTTCATTTCCTGCTACATAAAGGTTAATTCTATCTAACACTTCAAATCCACTATCTTTTCTCATATTTTGCACCTTAGATAAAATTTCTCGAATATAACCTTCTTCTTTTAGTTCCTCGGTAATCGTAGTATTTAATACAACACCAATTTCTCCTTCTCCACTAAAGGCAAAACCTTCTTTTCCTTGCATTGTAATCAATAGATTTTCATTATTTAATTCAATCGTTTCCTCTCCGATGGCTATTTGCTCTACATCTCCTTTTTGGATTTTTAAAGCTAATTCCATTTGGTTTCTTTTTGCAATTTCTGCTTTAATTTGTGGAATTAATTTTCCATATGTTCTTCCTAGTACTGGTAAATTAGGCTTAATTTCAAAGTTCACGTATTCTGACATTTGAGCGCCAAGTTTTACTTTCTTAATATTTAATTCGTCTTTTACAATGTCGCCATAATATTCTGGAAGGCTAGAAACAGAAATTAACATTTCCGATAATGGCTGTCTGTTCTTGATATTTGCTGCATTTCTTGCACTTCTACCCAATTTGACGATAGTATAAGCAAGATCCATTTCTTCTTCTAGTTTTCTATCAATGACTTCTTCTTTTACCGTTGGCCAACTACATAAATGAACACTTTCTGGTGCATCTTTATCAACAGTTACCACAATATTTTGATAAATTTCTTCTGTCATAAATGGTACAAATGGTGCTGCTACTTTTACTAAAGTAGATAATACGGTATATAGTGTAACATAAGCGCCAATTTTATCATCATTTAAAGTATCTTGCCAGAATCTTTCTCTGTTTCTTCTTACATACCAATTAGAAAGTTCGTCTGTAAAGTCTTCAATGGCAAAGGCTGCACTTGTAATATCGTAGTTATCTAATTTTTCTTCCACTTCTTTTACTAAAGTATTTAATTTTGAAATAATCCATTTGTCCATAATGTTGCTAGACTTAAAGTCTTGATATTGTAATGGATTAAACTGATCAATTTCTGCATATAGTACGTAGAAGGAATACACATTCCATAAAGTAGATAAGAATTTTCTTTGCGTTTCTTCTACGTCTTTGGTAGAGAATCTTGTTGGAAGCCATGGTGCAGAAGCTGTGTAGAAATGCCATCTTGTCGCATCGGCGCCTACTGAATTTAGTACATCAAATGGGTCAACCACATTGCCTAAATGTTTTGACATTTTTAAGCCTTTGCTATCTAAAACATGTCCTAATACAATACAATTTTCAAATGGGTTAGTATCAAAAATACAAGTGGAAATAGCAAGTAAAGTATAGAACCATCCTCTGGTTTGGTCAACTGCTTCTGAAATGAATTGTGCTGGAAAGTTTTTCTTAAACAATTCTTGATTTTCAAATGGATAGTGTAATTGGGCAAATGGCATAGAACCGGAGTCAAACCAACAGTCAATGACTTCTTTTTCTCTTACCATTTCTTTTCCACACTCAGGACATTTTAAATGAATTGGGTCTAAGTATGGTTTATGAAGTTCTACATTTTCTGGTACATGGATGCCTTTTTCTTCTAATTCTTTTCTAGAACCAATACATTCCATGTGACCACATTCACATCTCCAAATTGGAAGTGGTGTTCCCCAATAACGGTCTCTTGAAATACCCCAATCTATAACATTCTCTAGGAATTTACCAAAACGACCGGTACGAATTGTATCTGGCATCCAGTTGATTTTGTTGTTATTTTCAAGTAATTTATCACGAACGGCTGTCATTTTCACAAACCAACTTTCTTTTGGATAATATAGAAGTGGTGTATCGCATCTCCAACAATGTGGATAACTGTGCGTATGTCTTGCAGAGCTAAATAATTTATTTTGGTGAGCAAGCCAAATGCACACATCTTTGTCACATTCTTTTACAAATCTTCCTGCCCATGGTTCTACCTCAGGAACGAATTTTCCTTCTTTATCTACTAAATTAACAAAAGCAATATCATTTTGTTTTGATACAAAACTATCGTCTTCACCATAAGCTGGTGCAATGTGAACAATACCAGTACCATCGGTTAAAGTAACATAGTCCCCATGAATGACAACAAATGCTTTTCCTTCTACTTTGGCAAATGGCATTAGTTGCTCGTATTTCATACCAAGAAGCTCGCTACCTTTTACTTCTTTTACAATTTCATAAGGAATCTCTTTTAGTACACTATCAATTAAGTCTTTGGCTAAAATGTAAATTTCTTCTGGCCCTTCTTCTTGCATTTTACCATCAATAATTGGCTTTTCTACTTTTACGTAAGCATACGTGTAGGCTTTATTAACGCAAAGTGCTAAGTTAGAAGGAAGTGTCCATGGAGTTGTTGTCCATGCTAAGAAATATGTGTTGTCTTCCCCTACTACTTTAAATTTACAAGTACAAGTTAAATCTTGAACATCTTTGTAGCCTTGTGCTACTTCATGAGAAGATAGAGCTGTTCCACAACGAGGGCAATATGGCATAACCTTGTGACCTTGGTATAGCAAGCCTTTATCCCACATTTGTTTTAAAGCCCACCATTCCGATTCAATATAATCATCATGATACGTAACATATGGCTTTTCCATATCAACCCAGTAACCAATTTGGTCCGTCATTTTTTCCCACATAGAAACATAGGTAAATACGCTATCTTTACATTGTTTAATAAATTCTTCAACACCGTAATCTTCAATTTGTTGTTTTCCAGAAATGCCAAGCTTCTTCTCTACCTCTAATTCCACTGGAAGACCATGGGTATCCCAACCAGCAATACGAAGAACATCATATCCTTGCATTACTTTATATCTTGGAATAATATCTTTCATAACCCTTGTTAAAATATGACCAACATGTGGCTTTCCATTCGCTGTTGGAGGTCCATCATAGAAGGTAAAATAGCGTTTTCCTTTATTGATATCAAAATTCTTATGAACAATATCCTTCTCCTTCCAAAAATCGCTTACCTCTTTCTCCATTCCAACAAATCCATTTTCTTTTAATTCAACCTTCTTATACATTTTTTCTCCTTTCTATATGTCTCTTTGTGTCTCTTTGTCTCTTTGGGGACGTTTCCTAAAGAGACATTTTCGACATGTCTCGTTGGGGACGTTTCCTAAAGAGACATTTTCTACATTTTTTGTTATTCATTTTTGCTTTTGATGTCTTGCAATTCAAATCTATATTTTTGTTTTACTTCTGGATATTTTTTGTGGTCTACTTCACTTAAAAACATATCTATTGGTCTTACATATAATGACATATCTCCATACAAGCCACGATATACTACCATTTTTTCTTTTGTTTCACTATGAATTGCTACATCTTCTACTAAGTAATAATCTCCTTTAAAATGTTTGTATATTCCTTTTATTTTTAATTCTTGCATTTTTTCCTCCTTATACAATCTAAAAAAGCTCTATTTCCTCCTATATTTAGGGCGAAATAGAGCTACTTTTCCGTGGTACCACCTAATTTGAAAATAAATATTCTTTATTTTCCACTTCATTTCCTTTAACGCAGGTAAAATTACGTTTAAACTTACTAAAACTTAATGTTAACATTTTTTCAGTTTAAAAACAACAAAGGTGATAACAAATAAACTAGGCTCTTACTAGAATTTCACCAAAGTATCTAGCTCTCTTTTGAAGACTTTTTCTATTTGTGTTGTCCTTGCTTATGTTTTTATCTTATTTTTATCTTATGTGCTATATCTTAACATGTTTTTTTTGAAAATGCAATAGTTGTTTTATAAATTTATTTTCCAATAAACATCTGCACAAAAATTTTTCCATATTGAGAACCTTTTACAACACCAATTCCCGTATAATTGAAACTACTATTTAAAATATTTGCTCTATGTCCTGAGGAATTCATCCATGCCGTTACTGCTCCTGAATTGCTAGAATTTCCTGCAATGTTTTCCCCCGCTGTTCTATAAGATACTTTGAAGCTTTTTAGCATATCAAAAGGGGAACCATACGTTGGTGAAGTGTGTGAAAAATAGTTGTTATTTACCATATCTTGTGCTTTAATTCTTGCTACATTTTGCACTTCTGAATCAATTTTTAAACTGGCTAATCCATTTTGATTTCTTTGCTGATTGATTAAATTAAACACTTCTAACTCATCTGCTGTTAAACCACTTGTATTGGTACTAGAGCCTCCTTCTGATGATGTTCCTCCAGAGGAACTGCCTCCTGATGAACCTCCACTGCTTCCTCCTGTACTAGGATAAATTGCTTTTACATATTGCTGGCTTACGGCTCCTACATAGTCTCCTTCTACTTGCACAATATACCAACTACCTACTCCTGCAAATACGCGAATGTACTCGTTTTTCTTTACTTTCGCTACCACTGGATAATTTGTTCCTGGCCCGCTTCTTACATTCAATACACTTGCTGTAACAAGTCCAGTTGAAAAATCAACATTGTAGTAATGTTGCATACCAAAAGAAGTAGTAAGTTTTGTAATAACAAATGTAAAAACACATAATAAGAGTATTTTAAGAATGCTACTTTTCTTTATTTTAATCACTTTCATAAGAATTTTTTCCTTTCTTACTTTGTTTGAAGGTAAACATAGTTTTAAAGAAATTTTTTTCAACTATTCCAAACCTTTCTACTTAAATTGTATTAGGCTTAGAATGTCCGTTATGCAAGTTGTAACTATTATTTTTTTCCTCTTATTAAGTTTTATCTTATATTCTTTTTCATCCGTCTTAATTGAATTTTATTTTTCGTAATCTTAACGCATTCAAAATAACGGTAAAACTACTTATTACCATAGCAAGACTTGCTATCATTGGATTTATAGTAATACCTAGTGGTCTTAAAATTCCCATTGCAATAGGAATCATAAGAGTATTATAGAAAAATGCCCAGAATAAATTTTGTTTGATATTGCGAATCGTTTTTTTGCTAATTTGCATCAAATCTAAAATACTTTGTAAATCATTTTTCGTTAAAATGACATCAGCAGAATCCATCGCAATATCCGTTCCACTACCAATGCTAACTCCTATATGAGAACTTGCTAAGGCAGGACTATCATTGATACCATCGCCACACATCATCACAAATTTATTTTCTTCTTTTAGTTTTTGAATCAACTCTACTTTTTGTGCTGGCACAACATTTGCTATTACTTTAGATATGCCAATTTCTTTTGCTATTTTTTCTGCTACTGCTTGATTATCTCCTGTTAGCATCATAGTTTCAATTTTATTTTCATTTAAAGTTTGAATCACTTCTTTTACATTTTCTCGAATGCCATCTTTGATTCCAATTAGTGCAATTACTTTTCTATTTTTTACTACATAAACAATGGTGTTTCCCTCTTTGCTAAGTTTTTCTTCGTCTTGAATAGCAGGATTTTCTATTTCATATTTTTCTAATATCTTTCGATTTCCTAAAATAATTTCTTCATTTTGAATAGTTCCTACTACCCCATGTCCGCTTATTTCTTCAAAATTTTCTACATCTAATGCTTCTATTTTGTTTTCTTCTAAGAAGTTTGTAAAAGCCTTTGCAATTGGATGCATTCCTTTCTTTTCAATACTTCCTACTAATTGTAATAATTCTTTTTCTTCTAAATTACTATAATTAATGACTTGAGCAATTTTTAACATGCCATAAGTTAAAGTTCCTGTTTTGTCAAATACAATAGTATTGACTTTTTGGGCATTTTCTAATATTTCACTTTTCTTAACTAAAATGCCATTTTCTGCGCACAAACCTTCACTTACGACAATGGCAAGTGGAGTGGCAAGGCCAAGGCTACATGGGCAAGCTACGACTAAAATGGTAACAAAAGAAGTAAGAGCAACTGAGACCGAATAACCTAATAAAAGATAACCAATAAAGGTAAAAATGCCAATTAAAATAACGGTTGGTACAAAATAGCCACTTACTTTATCAGCTACTTTTGCAATAGGAGCTTTGGTGTTGGTTGCCTCTACCACTAGCCTTACAATTTCTGAAATGGTAGATTCTTTGCCAATTCTTTCGGCTTGATATTCTAAATAGCCATCGTAGTTAATGCTTCCTGCTATCACTTCTTCTCCTACCGTTTTTGCTACTGGCTTACTTTCCCCTGTTAAGAAAGATTGTTCTAAATGGGCTTTTCCTTTTGTAATGGTACCATCTACGGCTATTCTTTCTCCTGGTCTACTGATAACAATATCACCTTTTGTAATTTCGTCTAATGTCACTTCTTTTTCTGTTTCTCCTACTTTGATTACTGCTTTATTTGGCGTAATTTTTACTAATCTTTGAATGGCCTCTTTGGTCTTGTCTTTGCTAATGCCATCTAAATATCTTCCTAGTTTAATAAAAAAAATGACAATAGCAGCTGATTCAAAATATAAATTGTGCACAGCATGATGTTCTCCACTAAATACTAAATACATATTATAAAGACTATAAGCCATACTGCTAAGTACACCTATGCCAACCAAAGTATCCATATTAGGCGTTTTATGAATTAGGTTTTGATACCCACTTTTTAAGATGTCTTTTCCATAAAAAAGAAAAGGGATGGTTAGTACCAATAAAGTAATGGTATAAAGAACCGAATTTGTATTTCGATTTAATATGCTTGGAATAGGCAAGCCTATCATGTCTCCCATAGAAATATAAAGTAACAAAATGGCAAGCAAAAGAAAAACAAAAAAAGTTATTTTTTCTTGTTTTCTTTTTTCTTCTATTTTGATATCTTGAAATAAACCTAAACTTTCAAAACCCGCTTCTCTTACAAACTGCTCTATCTTTTCTTGATTTAGCAATTTTTCATCATATTCGATTAACGCATTTGCCATCACTAAGTTTACACTTGCATTTTTGATGCCTTCTTGTTTATTTAAATACTTTTCTAAGCCATTGGAACAAGCACTACATGTCATTCCTCCAATGGATAAAATGATTTTTTTCATTGTTTTCCTTTCTTTTATATAACAGTAAATCCAATATTTTCTATTTGTGCTTTTATTTCTTCTAAATTAACATCTTCTGCTACTATTTTCACGGTTCCTTCTTTGTGATTTGCTACTACTTCTTTAATTCCTTCTTTTGTTTTTAGTGCATTTTGAATTCTATTTTCACATCCTGTGCATGCCATTCCTTCTACTTTTAAAATTATTTCTTTCATTTTTATCATCCTTTCTTTTTATACTTTTTCTCGTTTTTACGAAAATTATAAACTATTTTACTAATTATATTGATTTAAGCCTAAAACTATTTTATGCTACTTATATCTATTTAATTTTAAAATTATTTTTCTTTGCTTTCTACCGTACTTTCAAATTTTTTGCTAAACTCTGGTGCATGTTTCTTTAAATTGATTGGCTTTAAATTTCGATTGGTAAAGCAATGCTTCGTTTCTGCTTCCATAACTGTTTTTCCTGTTTTTTTATCGGTTACACTATAGGAAACTGTCATTCTTACTCCTGTATATTCTGTTACAAATACTCTAATCAGCAAAGTATCTGCAAAAGTTACATGATATTTGTAAGTACAATTAACTCCTAATACCGGAATGGTAATTCCATTTTCTTCTAATACTTCAAATGGCATATCTAGTTTTTCTAGCCAATCGCATCTTGCTTCTTCTAAATAGCGAATATAATTGGAATGGTGTACTACTCCCATTCTATCTGTTTCATAATAATTGATTTTTCGTTCAAAAATAATATCCATTTTTATTTTCTTCCTTTCTTTATTTTTTATGCCTTGTTAAATTTTTTGAATAAACTAATTAATTCATCGATAACTTCTAAATTGCCTTTTTCTAAATCATTGCTTACACAACTATATAAATGATTTTCTAAAATATGATTTGACAGGCTTTTAATTGAATTTTCAATGGCAGATAGTTGAAGTAAAATATCATGGCAGTATTTATCTTCTTCTACCATCTTTTTAATTCCTTTTACCTGTCCTTCAATTCGACTTAATCGATTGGTAATTAAGCGTTTTTCTTCCTCTGCTCTATATGTTTTTTTCTCTTTTTCCATTTACATCACCAAAATTATTATATACCCCTTTGGGTATTTTGTAAATACAGGGGTATATACTTTTTTTGCTTGCTATTTCAAGCATTAAAAAATGTGATAAAAAGAACTGACCTTTTGACCACATTTTTATCACATTTTTTACCCTAACTTATCTCCATTTTCTACCTTTCTATCTGGTGAAATTAGAACTACACCATTTTTGCTATAGGTTCCTAATACTAATACTTCTGACATAAAATTCGCTATCTGTCTTGGTGCAAAATTAACTACTGCTAGAATTTGCTTTCCTATTAAATCTTCTTTTTCATATACTTGTGTAATTTGCGCAGAAGATTTTTTTATTCCAATTTCTTCTCCAAAATCAATTTCTAATTGATAAGCAGGCTTTTTCGCTTTTTCAAAATTTTCTACTTTTGTAATGGTTCCTACACGAATATCTAATTTCATAAAATCTTCTATATTTGCCATGTTTCCTTTGTATGATAAATATATCATACTCTCCTTTCCTTATTTTTTACTACTTTCGTATTTTTCCATTGCCTCTTTAATAAAGATATTACTTCTTGCACAATTTGGTTGATTTAAAGGGCATTTACAATAACAACCTCTACAATTCAATTGTTTCAAATATTCTTCTATTTCTTTCTTTTGCATTTTTACATCATTTCCTTTCTTGCTTTAGTCGCAATGCGCATATATAGTAGTATCTTATCATAAAGGGAATAAATTAGCAACTACAGAATAAAGTAGTTTTGCCTCGCTTTCCTTGTATCTTAGTTTTCAGTTAATTTAATACTTTTTCATACAAAGAAGGAAACGAGCACAAATGTGCCCGTTTCCTTGATAAAATTTAGTTATTTGATAATTGTTCCAAAAGCTTTGCTTTTTCTTCTTCTGTAAGACTCTCCCATGTTTCCTCGTTCAGTTCAGGATTTACATCTGTTACAGTAGTAGATTCCTGTTCCAATACAGAAGTTCCTTCATCTAACTCATTTCTCTTTTCCTGATCTTCGGAGATGGGAATTGCAAAGGCAATGTTATCAAAGCCAACGATATCTACGGTGCCATTCTTATCATCCACATAAGTAATTTTTACCGTATCGCCATCTCTTGTAATAGAAAGCTTTTCTGAAACCATATAGGAAGCAACAAAGATTTTATCTTCTTCTCCCTCTACTACTATGTAGTAATAGGTCGAACCTTCCTCTACCACGCTTGAAATTCGCTTTACTTTACCTTCGTAAGTATATCCATATGCTTCGTCAGAACTAACCACATAAGTAGTGCTGTTTCTTGCCACTGCTTGCACGTATGCTCTACTTGCTTCTGCAAGACTATTTCCCTTTGCCGCTATGCTGTAATTTTCCACATTTACCATAGCATAAGACTTAATCAGTCCTTCTTCATCTTTTAATGCTACAACATAAGTAGGAATTCCATTTACATTTAACGGTAAAGGCTCTGTGGATGTGTACCCAAAGTCTGATACAAGACCTTCTGCTGATTTCATAGCCGCATCTTCTGTTGCACCACTCATATAGCACATCTGTGCTTTTTTCGTACGTGTATTGACCATAATGAAGCCAACACATGATTCATCACTTCCAACGCTAGTCATACCTGTAAAGTAATAGCAATCTCCATCTACATAAACGGTTAGAGTCAGATTGGTCTTTTGAATTTTATCCTGATTAGAGAAGTTAAATACTCCATGTACCAGTTTTCCCCAATTATCAATCTGATTTTCTACAAAGGACTTAGGCTGAATAATATCTACCCAATCAGGTGTATCCCCTGTAGCATACCATTTTGTTTCTCCTGTTTGTGCATCTACTATTACTACCCCTGTTGCCTCAGGTGAATCCCATAGAGTACGATTCTGGTATGTTGTTACTACCCAATAAGGCCGCCCAGTATCATCAATTTCGAAAGTATATTCCGTTAAACCTACGTTAGTAAATCCTTGCTTTCGAATATGACGTTTTAAGTCATAACTGAAGTAAGCAGATTCTTGATAAAGAATGTTAATCTTTTCTCCGTTTAGTTCAGTTATAAAATTAACCTTGTTGGGATTAGACGCAGAAACCGTAATGTACCCAGGAGTAGAACGATTCGTATTCCATTTAAAGAAACCAGTGTGTTCCAAAGGTATTACATACATAATTTCTCCATTTACTTCCTGAATTGCACCATCCCCCAACTGCACTCTGGAGCCTAAAGCAATGTCTTCACCAATTTTTTTATCCGCTTGTTTATTGGCTAGGGCTTCATCTACAATGGGAATTTGAGAGTTGTCAATTTGCTTTATCATATCGCTATATTCAATTGTTTCTACTTCTCCAATTTGCTTTTGCATAAATGTAGCATGGAATAGTGGCATGCTTCCAATCATTCCAATAATTTGTACAATAATAAAAAGTACTACTGCAATTCCTATTGGATAAAGCCAATAGTCTTCCATACCTGTGTCTAAAAACCATATACTTAGGTTTGCAGCTACGATGATGACACAAATTCCAATAAAGAAAAATCCACCTGCATAAGCCATGGAAAGTGTTGGTTGTGTCAGCCAATACAAAAACCACATTACAAATACAGAAAATACGTTTATAACCAATTTTGCTACTTTTGTCATTATTTTTCCTCCTTTTGCTAAATCAATTGGTTAATTTGTGAAATAACTAAATTTTATCCTCCTTTCCATTGTTTTATTTAAAACATTGTTAAAAAATGTTACTGTTTATTATTATACTACAATTATGGAAACTTGTAAATAAAATTTAATCTTTTTTTACATATTTTCATACTCTAATTCGTTATCATATTATCGTGAAATAATTTTGTCACACGATAATTATCTTGTACTTCTTCTTTACTTAATCCTTTGTTATAAATTCTAGTAGAATAACATAAACCTTTTAGATATCCCCAGTTTGAAATAGTTCCATACGAACATCTTCCTAATTCAAAATAATGCAATCCTTTTACTTGTTCTACAAAATAGTCATAGTATTCTTTTAAAAGCCATCCTGAATATTCTTTTAATGTTCCATCTAGATAGATATATATTGACTGATTTATCTTATCGTTATCTACTTTACTATTATCTATGGTAATAAAAAGATAAATTTGTTTACTTTTAATGTCTCCAATAGAAACATGTTGATTCCAACTACCCAACGGATTTGAATCACCATACTGACCACTTTGTGTTCCTGGATTCCATGTAGCCCATAATGAATAGGTTAAAGTTTGTGAAGCAAATAGATTAAGAAATCTTGGGTAACATTGTTGACTATAATCTCCATTCCAAATTCCAAATAAACCAGCAAAATTTTTCCAATTCGTATCAGTCCCATTATAAGTTGCAACCGTATTTCCTAATATATTTCCGTAAAATTCAAATGTTAATCCTTTTGAAAAATCAAACCCATTTTCATTATATATTTCTATATAATTATTTCCATTAAATTTAAAAGCTCCTGTTTTTTCATCTAAATAATCATTTATATTTTCTGATTTTTGTCTATCATATCCTACATAGTTTGTTACATTTTTTTCCTTTTCATCTTCATATGCCTTTGCTCTACTTTCTACAGTGTTATATTTTTGAGCATCATAATAATATAATTTTGTATTTTCTCCCAATGAATCTATATTTGCATTTGCATTTGCTGAATCATAATTAAATACTAACCCGTCTTTTACGGCAACTGTTGAATTATAATCTAAATGATTATAACTATCCTCTTCTAATTGTATGATTTCTCCTGTTTCATAGTTTACTAGCCAATGATATTTTGCCTCTCCATATCCTTCTATGCTATTTCCTTTTTCTATATAGTTCCAACCTGTTCCATAGAGATTGCTATTTTCTTTTTCTACAATGATATCCCATATACTACTATTTTCCACTGTTCTATCATAAAGTGGCTTTCCTAACTTTCCCTTCTCATCATTATTTGTTACTGCTTGCATTTGATACAATAATACATTTTGCTCTAAATATTCTCTTTCGCTTGCTATGGTATAAGTTTCTCTGGCTCCAATTGCTCTTTTAAAGATACCATCTTCTCCTAAAACTAAATTAATACTTACCCCTGCTAAAATTATTAATACAATAATCGTTATCACTAAAGCGACTAATGTAATTCCTTTGCTATGTTTCGTTTTCTTGTTTTTACTATTTATTAGGTTCTTGTTTTGTTTTTTGTCTTTTTCCATGCTTTCTCTTTTCCTCCTTTGTGCTTTTCTTATTATTTTCTTTCTTATTTTATTTTTTTCTTCTTTGTTCTTCATGTTATTTTTTTATTTTTGTTTCTTTTAGTTTTCTTTTTTCTCTACTTTTTTATACTAATTTTTCTTTTTTATAAAATTAATATTATGTTTATAAGTTATTACTTTTTCTTTTTTTCATTTTACTATTCCTTTACTTCTTAGTCAAGTCTTTTTTCTTCTTTTATTTTTTTGTTTTTGTTACATTATATCTATTTCAATAAATTAGAGCAATAAAATAAAACCTTTTTGGTGTTTACTTTTTTACATAATCTTGCTTTTTATAAAAATGAAAACCAAAAAATAAAACCCTATTTATTTAAGATAAATAAGGTTTTTATTTTTTATTTTTCTAGTAAAGAATGGTATTCCACTGATTTTTCATAATTTTTACTTACTTCTTCTTTTGATAGTGCTCTACTGTATAATCGTAAGCAATAAGCATTCATTTTGGAATAATGCCACCAACCTTCCGCATTCATCGATGAGCGTCCAATACAAAAGTATTTTAAATTTGGTAATTCATTGGTACAAAAATTATCCCACTGTTTTTTATTATAATCTCCGGTATATAAAACTTCTCCGTCAAGATATACCGTTTGCCTATAATATTCTCCCTCTTTTCCCTCTACTGTATATGCATTAGAGGTATCTACGGTTATAGTGATAAAGCAACCTTTTCTTAATTTATCTAAATCTAGGTCATACCAAATATTCCAATAGCCTATAGGAAGTTGACTAAAATCCGATGATGTATCTTGCCCTCCTAAATATCCTGCATTCCATTCTAGTTTTGATGATTTTTCATCTATTCCAAATCTAAAACTCGCTTGTTTGTCTTCAAGCCCATTCCAATAACAAAAGATTCCCTCGTATTTAGCATTATTCCATCTTGAATCAGTAGTTCCTCCGTCCCATATACCATAAAATTCAAAAGTAAAACCATTCTTTGCTAATGCTTCTTTTTGTTCTTGTTTATCATATTGTACTTTTATATAATCATTGACTCCATCAAAATTAAAAGAGGTGCTTGTTAGTCCACTATTTGCATTATAATCAAAATTTACTAATTCTACATTGTCTCCTAATTGTTTTTCTAATGCTTGTTTGTTATTTTCTACATCTTTATCTATTATAGATGAATCTACATTGATGATTAAACTATCTTTTACGGCTAGCATGTCTCCTGCTGATAATGAGATATAATTATCATCTTCTAATTGTATGACTTCTCCTGTTTCATAGTTTACTAACCAATCATATTGTGCTTTTCCATAACCATTTAACTCGGTTCCTTTTTCTACAAAGTTCCATCCTGTCTCATAACTTACATCATCTACTTTAAGAATATGCCAATCTGATGTATGGTCTAAATTCTTTGAATTTAAAGCTTCTCCTATTTTTTGTGTACTTACATTATCTGTTGCTTTTTCTAATTGCACCAATAATACATTTTGCTCTAAATATTCTCTTTCGCTTGCTATGGTATAAGTTTCTCTGGCTCCAATTGCTCTTTTAAAGATACCATCTTCTCCTAAAACTAAATTAATACTTACCCCTGCTAAAATTATTAATACAATAATCGTTATCACTAAAGCGACTAATGTAATTCCTTTGCTATGTTTCGTTTTCTTGTTTTTACTATTTATTAGATTCTTGTTTTGTTTTTTGTCTTTTTCCATGCTTTCTCTTTTCCTCCTTTGTGCTTTTCCTATTATTTTCTTTCTTATTTTATTTTTCTTCTTTGTTCTTCATGCTATTTTTTTATTTTTGTTTCTTTTAGTTTTCTTTTTTCTCTACTTTTTTATACTAATTTTTTCTTTTTATGAAGCTAATATTATGTTTATAAGTTGTTACTTTTCTTTTTTTTCATTTTACTATTCTTTTACCTCTTAGTCAAGTCTTTTTTATTTTTTCATACATTAAATTACTTTGTTGGTTTTTACATATTTTCTCAATTTTGGTACATACTACTTAAAAAGATTTTATAGGAGGTTTTTAAAAATGGATAACCAAAATTTAAATATTTTAGATGAAGTGAACAAAGGAGCCACTATGGGAATGGATGCGATTTCTTATGTTTCACAAAAGGTAAAAGACGATGATTTTAAAAAAGTTCTTGACGTAGAGTACAACAAATATGAAGATATTTCCAGAAGAGTCAATAATATTTACCAAAATTACAGCAGTGAAGAGCCACATGAGACAAATACCATGAATAAAATGATGACATGGTATGGAATTCAAATGAAAACGATGGTAGATGACACTACTTCCAAATTATCTGAACTTTTAATGCAAGGAACCAATATGGGAATTATTGAAGGAAGAAGACTTCTTAACCAAAATCCTAATGCCGCCCAAGACGTTAAATCAGTTTTAAATGACTTTGTTGTGATGCAAGAAGATAGCGTAGAAACTTTGAAAAAATATTTATAATACAATACTTTTTTACTTGCACTTTTTTTCATTTTTGCTTATAATGAAATAGCAAGAATGAATTAAAGGGGTTTTAATATGGAGCATTGGAGTGTAGAAGATTATAAAAATTATACCGATGGTGCAAAGAGAAAAAGTAAATATAGAGCAAATAAAATATCCGTAGATGGTCATACTTTCGATAGTCAAAAAGAAGCCGATTACTACTGCGAACTAAAACTAAAATTGCAAGCCAAAGAAATTGATGGTTTCTGTTTGCAACCTATCTTTATGCTAGCACCTGGCTTAAAATATAAAGCAGATTTTATTGTTTTTCATAAAAATAAAGAAGCAGAAGTCATTGATGTTAAAGGCTTTAAAACCAAAGAATATATTGCAAAAAAGAAAGTATTTGAAGATAAGTTTAATTTAAAAATTACAGAGATTGAATAAAATTAAGAGCATTTCCATGATTTTTTGAAATGCTCTTAATTTTTTACATGATACAAATCACAATGCAACTTCTATCTTTCTTTTCTTATTTTTACTACAAAGAAGCCTTCATATAACTCTGTTGGCATAATGCAAATCGTTCCTTCAAGTGTAGTTGGAAGTAATGGCAAATTTTCTTTTCCTGTTAATTCTATAGGAACGATGCTTGCTTTTTCTGTTTTTAGCACTTTTTGTACAATCTCTTCATTTTCACAAGATAAAATCGAACAAGTAGAATATACCATTTCTTGCCCTGCCTTTAAGATGTGAAGTGCTTTTTTAAGCAAACTAAGTTGTGTTTGCATTGATTTTTCTATGAATTTTTTCGTCAATTTTTCTTCTAAATATTTATCGTCTAAATTTAAAGTTCCACTACCGCGAACAAGGTGCATCTAACAAAATTTTATCAAACGAGAAAAAGTCGCTTAAGTTTCTACTATCTTCTTGCATAATATAGACTGAACTTGCTCCTTGCTTCTCTATATTGTATTTTAGTCTTTCTAATCGAATTTTATTTTTCTCACAAGCAGTAATATGTGCATTATTATTGGTTAAGGCTGCTATTTGTGTTGTTTTTCCACCGGGTGCTGCTGCCATATCTAAAATATCTGTATTTTCTTGTGGATGTAAAATAATAGGTGGCAACATAGAAGATAAACTTTGCAAATAAATTTGTCCTTCTTCATATAAGCTTAAACTTTGTATTTTATCTTCTCTTGCTTCTTTTATCATAAGTGCTTCTTTACTAAAAGGCACTTCTTCCCATTCAATTTTGTTTTGAGTTAGCTGTTTTTTTACCTCTTCTACACTTGTTTTTAAGGTGTTAACTCTAAGTGTTACTTTTCTTTTTTGGCTATAGCCTTTTATTATTTTTTCTGTTAATTCTTCTCCATATTGCTTTTGCAACATTTGTATAAAAAATTCCGGTAAATTCATTAGTTTCTCCTATTTATTTTTCTAATCTATATGCATCCAGTCTTTTACTATATTTTTACTTATATTTAAGTTTCCATATCCTATTCCAATCTTTCTATCTGCCTTCTTTTCTCCATGGCAGTCACTTCCACCAGATATAAATAAATGATTTTCTTGGCAATATTTTTCTAAAATTTTTATTTGTTCTTCTGAAAAAATAGAATGATATACTTCTACTCCATCAATAATGTTATTTTGTTTTAAGGTATCTAAAAAACTTGTTGTATCTTCTAAACGATATTTAAAAACGTGTGCCACAAAAAGTTTTCCGCCTGCATCTCTTACTGCTTTAGCAACGATATTAGCTTTTGGATAGTGCATACTAAAATCTACAAATACAGGAAAATTTTTATTGGTTATGCAAGAATTATAAAATACATCTATATCATTCCATTCTGCCTCTTTAAAATATTTTTTGTTTTCTTCATACTTTTTTATTTCTGGAAAGATAATATCGATTGGCCATCCTTTTTCTTCATCATATACAAGATTTCCTATTTTTATCTTATTTTTCTTACAACTTTCTATCATATATTCAAATTCTTTTTGTAAGTTTGGTTTTTTATTTTCATAATTTTGCTGTATAAAATCATTTAATTTTTTGTAGTCAAAATCATAAGCTAATAAATGAAAAGTAACACCATCAAACACAGTAGTAAATTCTATTCCTGTTATTATAGTTCCTTTAAATATTTCTTTCACATTTATTGTTTCTAATTCCTTATAACTATTAATGGTATTATGATCTGTAATAGATAGTAACTCAATATTTGCTTTTTGCGCTTCTTCTAATAACTTTTTTACATTCCATGTACCATCGGAATAATTTGTATGTGTATGTAAATCTATCATTTATGCTCTCCTACTCTAAAAATTATCATTATTATATAATATTTTTTATATACTTACAAGAAATTTTTTTATGTTTTATTTTATGAAAGTAATAAAAAATATTATTATAAATAGAATAGAAATTATAATAAGAACTGTCGCACCTAAAATCAATAACACAAACTTACTTATTCTTTTTTATATAATTACTTTTATACGCAAAAATCGCCTATTAAAATATAGGCGATTTTTGTAAATTTACTTTAAAATATAAAAGTTATCCACAGAAATTTATATTTTTTGCTCCGTCCCTATAATATAAATTTTTAGACCCGTCCCTAAAATTTACTCTTCTACTTCTTCAAATTGGCTGTTATATAGGTCTGCATAGAATCCTTTTTTCTTTAATAGTTCTTCATGGGTTCCTTGTTCTACAATGTCTCCGTGGTTCATGACTAAAATTAAGTCTGCATTTTTAATGGTAGATAATCTATGAGCTATAATAAAGCTAGTTCTTCCTTTCATTAAATTATCCATGGCAGATTGAATTTGTAATTCTGTTCTTGTATCGATTGAACTGGTTGCTTCATCTAAGATTAGAATTTTTGGATTAGCTAAAATGACTCTGGCAATGGTTAATAATTGTTTTTGTCCACTGGAAATATTGCTTGATTCTTCATTTAAAATCATATCATAACTATTTGGTAAGGTTTTGATAAAATGGTGAACATGAGCTGCTTTGGCAGCTTCTATTACTTCATTATCTTCTGCCTCTGGCGCGCCATAACGAATATTATCTTTAATAGTTCCTCCAAATAACCATGTATCTTGCAACACCATGCCAAACATTTTCCTTAATTCTTCTCTTTTGAAGTCTTGAATGTTAATTCCGTCAATTAAAATAGCTCCACTATTTACATCATAGAATCTCATCAGCAATTTTACCATCGTAGTTTTTCCTGCTCCGGTTGGTCCTACAATGGCCACTTTCTGACCATCTTTGATTCTAGCACTAAAGTCATGAATAATGGTTTTATTTTCATCATAGCCAAATTTTACGTGGTCAAAGGTAACATTTCCTTTTAAGCCTTCTGTTAATTTTGGTTCTAGGGTATCTGGCACTTCTTCTTTTTCCTCTAAAAAGGCAAATACTCTTTCTGCCGCTGCTACCATGGCTTGCAACATACTAGATACTTGTGCAATTTGGTTAATTGGTTGAGTAAATTGCTTATTATATTGAATAAAAGACTGAATATTTCCTACCGTAATTTTTCCCTCTATTGCTAAATAGCCTCCTAAAATAGCTACTGCCACATAGCCAATGTTTCCTATAAAATTCATAATAGGATGCATTAAACCAGATAGGAATTGAGATTTCCATGCTGAATGATATAATTCTTGATTGGCTTTATTGAATTCTTCTAATGCTTTTTCTTCTCCATTAAAGGCTTTTACAATAGTATGACCACCATACACTTCTTCTACTTGCCCATTTACATGGCCTAAATAGTCTTGTTGTCTTTTAAAGTATTTTTGTGATTTTCCTACAATGATTCTAACAAAAATAACCGTAACAGGTAAAATAAGCAAAGAAATCATGGTCATTTCAATACTAATAGAAAGCATCATAATGAAAATTCCTACAAAAGTACAAATAGCCGTAATAATTTGTGTAATGCTTTGGTTTAGGTTTTGCGACAAAGTATCAATATCGTTTGTAATAACAGATAATACTTCGCCATTGGTTTTCTTATCAAAATAACGCATTGGTAATTTGTTAATTTTGATGACTAAATCATTTCTTAGTTTATAGGTTAATTTTTGTGATACCGATGTCATAGTAAAACCTTGAATTAAGGAAAATAGCGCACTTACTAGATAAAGAACAAGAAGTGTTAGTAAAATTTGTGCTATTTTTCCAAAATCAATACCAGTTCCCCCTGATAGTTTATTTACTAATCCATTAAAAATTTCGGTTGTTGCATTTCCCAGTATTTTAGGTCCTACAATTGAGAAAATAGTACTTCCTATGGCAAAACTAATCACAATGAATAGTGCTACTTTATAAGTTGCTAAATAATTTTTAATTAACTTTTTCGTTGTTCCTTTAAAATCTTTTGCTTTTTCAACTGGTCTTGCAGGCCCTCTTCCCGGTCTTCCCATTGGTCCGTGGCATAACTCTTTTCTCCTTTCTGTGAGTGAGATTTTTGAGATTTTTGGGACGGGTTCAAAAATCTCATGCGATTTCTGCTAAGATTTTTTCTGAAATTTCTTCTGAGATTTCTGAGATTTTTGAACCCGTCCCAAAAATCTCAAAAATCTTAAAAAAAACCTTAACGATCTAATTCTTCTTCCGATAATTGTGACATAGCAATTTGCTTGTAAGTTTCACAATTTTTCATTAGTTCTTCATGCGTACCTTTTCCTACCATCTTTCCTTCTTCTAGTACAATAATTTGCTCGGCGTTCATAATAGTACTAATTCTTTGTGCTACAATAATGACTGTTTTTCCTTGCACCTGTTTTTTTCCTCCGTCCCCAAAAACAGTTTTCGATTTGGTTTCTTTGGCAAGTGCTTCTCTTAATTTTTGGTCTGTTTTTAAGTCTAGAGCGGAAAAGCTATCGTCAAAGACTAAAATTTCTGGGTCTATAGCAATGGCTCTTGCAATGGATAAACGTTGTTTTTGTCCTCCAGATACATTATTTCCTCCTTGTGCAATTGGGCTATCGTATTTTTCTTGCTTTGTTTCTATAAATTCTTCTGCTTGCGCAATTCTTGCTGCTTTTCTCATTTGCTCATCTGACATTTCTGGATTTCCATATTTGATATTAGAACGTATCGTTCCAGAGAATAACATTCCTTTTTGTGGTACAAAACCTACTTTTTTTCTTAATTCTTTTTGTGGCACTTCTTTAATATTAACACCATCAATGAAAAGTTCTCCTCTTGTAACATCATAAAAACGAGGAATTAAGTTTACAACCGTCGATTTTCCGCTTCCTGTACTTCCAATAATGGCTGTTGTTTCTCCTGGTTTTGCGGTAAAATTAATATCAGTTAAGATTTCACTATCGGCATCTGGATAGCGGAATGATACATTTCTAAATTCTACCCATCCTTTTTTGTCTTCTTTAAATTCTTTTGTTTTTTCTTTATCATCAATACTTGGTTTTGTTTCTAATACTTCATTAATACGTTTTGCTGATACGGCAGCACGTGGAAGCATAATGGATATCATGGAAATAACTAAGAAGCTCATAACAATATGCATTGTGTACTGAATAAATGCCATCATATCTCCTACTTGTATTATTCCTTCATCTACGCTATGACCTCCTACCCATATAATAAGAAGCATAATCGAATTCATAACCAACATTAAAGCAGGCATCATAATGCTCATGGCACGGTTGACGAAAATATTGGTTTTCATTAAATCTTGATTTGCCGTGTCAAAACGTGCTTCTTCTCTTTTTTGTGTATTAAATGCACGAATGACTGGAAGCCCGGTTAGAATTTCTCTTGCTACTAAATTTAATTTATCTACTAATTCTTGCAACTTTTTGAACTTTGGCATTGCTACAATAAATAAAGTTAATACAATTCCCATAATGCAAAGAACCGCTAAACCAATAATCCATGCCATAGGCGTATTTCCATTGGCAAGAACGCGAATGACTCCTCCTATTCCCATAATAGGTGCGTATACAACGACTCGGAATAGCATGGCAATAAGACCTTGAATTTGTTGAATATCATTGGTGCTTCTTGTAATTAAAGAAGCAGTTGAAAATTCACGAAATTCTTTGGTGGAAAAATGAATCACTTTTTGAAATACTTTATCTCTTAATGCTCTTCCTAGGTTTGCTGCTACTCTAGAAGATAATAACATAATGATAACAGCAGATGTCATACTAATAAAGGCAATTCCTAGCATTCTAAGTCCTGCTATGAAAATATAACGATTTTGTAAATCATCGGTGTTGATACCAATTGCTTGATATTCTATTTTTACTTGGTTAATTGCTGCTTGTTCTATAATAGACTCACTCATCGTATCTAATTTTTGGCTTATACCATTTAACATTGCTTCTAATTGGTCTTCTGGCAAGCTTTTTAGTAATTCTTCTAATGTCATTTGCCTCATTAAATCAGGTCTTATGATAGCACTATTTTCTTGATTATTTTCTAAATTGGATATATTGTTTATATTGATTTCGTTTTTTAATTCTTCTGGCATCGTTTCTTCGTCATATTCTCTCATGCTTTCCATCGTAGCTACCATTTGCTCTTTGATGGCTTGTTTGGTTTTTTCGTTGTTTAACATAGAAAGTAGCATGAATGGTTTTGCTAATAGAGTGCTTAATTCTTCTTGTTTTTTACTATCTATTTCTTTTCTAAGGTATAATGCTTCTTCTGCCAATTTTGGATATTCTTTTTCGTATTCTTCATATTCTTTTTGTTCTAAATTTCCTTTTTCGATAAGCATATAATTTTCTAAAATTGCAGAATCATCTTTCGTAAATAATAAAATAAGGTCCATTTGTGATTTACGAATGACTTCTACTGCTACATTTTCAATTCCGCTTTGTTGAATCCCTACATTAACAATTTTAGAAGTGTAGTCTGGCAGGCTTAAATCTGCCCATGCTTGCACACATAATAAAACAATAATAAAAATGACAGATAACATTGTTTTTCTTAAATTCATTAATATTTTAAACATGTTGTTTCTCCTCTTTTTTCTTCTCTCTTAAAATTAAATTATATGTAATTTATGCCTGTTTTGTCAACCCTTTGCCTTGTAAATTTTGTGTGAATTGCTCTTATTCCTGTATAATATTTAACTTCCTCTACTTTTTCTCTATTTCAATATTTTTTCCATAAAAAAGAACCCTCTTTATTAAGCTATTTTGTCTAATAAAAAGGGTTCTTTTTTCTCTTTTCTTTACTTCATAAGAAATTGGTATAAAACTTCTCCCATGGTAACATGGGGAGAATCTTTTTCCTTTTCTTCTTTCTTTTCTTTCTCGAATTCCTGAGCAATGTCTTCATCGAAGAATTCATCCTCTAAAAAGTCGTCATTTTCTTCTTGATTACTTTTTTTGCTCAATTTTCTACGGCTTTTCGGTATAGAAAAATAGGTAATACCCATACCAAATATTGTGCCTAACAGAAACGCAAGAATACATTTTGTTTTCATTTTTTCCTCCTTAAAATTATTTAAATGAAGAATACTACTGTTTGATGTTCTTATTATACCTTATTTTTTCCTTATTTGCAACCTTTTTCTTTTTTATGCTTATTTCTTTTTTATGCTTATTTCTTTTTATTTAATATTCTTGCCATTTGTACACCAGAGGCAGAGGCCATCATAAGCCCTCTTGTCATTCCTCCTCCATCACCAATAGAATACAATCCCTTAATGTTGGTTTCAAAATTTTCATCAATGACCACTTGATTACTATAAAATTTAATTTCTGGAGCATACAATAAATTTTCTGGATTAGCAAAGCCTTCTACAACTTTATCTAATTCTCTTATAAATTGTAAAATATCGGTCATGGTTCGATAACCTAAAGCAAAAGTAATATCTCCTGCTACGGCAGATTTTAGTGTTGGTTCTACCTTGTTTGTTTCTAATTCTTTTTCCCAAGTTCTTTTTCCACGGTAGATATCCCCTAACCTTTGTACTACAATATTTCCATTTCCTAATTCATTGAGGTTCTGTGCAATATTTCTTCCATATTCAATTGGTTTTTTAAATGGATAATTAAAATGATGGGATACTAAAATTGCTAAATTGGTATTCGTACTTTTTTTATCTTTATACGAATGACCATTTACTAAACTTAAATTGTTATCATATACTTCTGAAGATACAAAGCCACTTGGATTTTGACAGAAAGTTCTTACTTTATCTTTAAAAGGTCCTGGACGCCCAATAAATTTTCCTTCATACATATAGCGATTAATTTTTTCCATGACCTTATCTGGAAGCTCATACCTTACCCCAATATCGACAATCCCTGCTTCTGTTTGAATATGGTGTTTTTCGCACATGGAAACAAGCCAGTTAGCCCCTTTTCTTCCTACTGCTACAATCACATTTTTTCCATAGATTTCTTCTATTGGACTTTGTGCTGTTTTTGCTGATTTTACTTTTACTCCTTTTGCCACACCATCTTCAATAATTAGGTCCTCTACGATGGTTTCAAACTTTAATTCTATTTTATTATCTTCTAAATAATCTTCTAATTTTTTATACAATTCATGTGCTTTTTCTGTTCCTAAATGACGAATTGGAATATCAATTAAAGTTAAACCTTCTTTTTTTGCTTTCTCTTTCATTTGCTCTACTTCTTTTTTATACTGGGTACCTTCTAGTTTTGGGTCTGCACCAAAATTCAAATAAATTTGGTCAGTATAGTCAATTAATTTTTTCGTTTCTTCTACCCCAATATATTTGTGCAAATTTCCACCTACATAAAAATCGTCATCTTCTTTATTATAAAGAGATAATTTACCATCCGAAAAGGCACCTGCTCCTGAGAAACCACTTGTTATATGACAGAATGGCTTACATTTCATACATTTTCCTGTTTTCTCAATAGGACAGCTTCTTTGTTCTACTCTTTTTCCTTGCTCTATTAATAATACTTTTTTTGTTTTGTCTAATTGAAGCATTTCATAGGCTAAAAAAATAGCTCCTGGTCCCATTCCTATGACAATGACATCATATTGTTCCTTCATTTACCTCATCTCCTAAAATTTATCTTATTTCTTTTATACTACTTTTATGATTTCCCCTATTTGTTTTCCTTGTGTTTTTGGAATTTGAAGAATTTCAAATTTTGCAATTTTATCTCCAAATTTAATTTCTACTAAATCTCCTACTTTTACTTCATAACTTGGTTTCACAATTTTTCCATTGACCGATACTCTGCCACCTCCTACTGCTTCATTGGCTACGGTCCTCCTTTTGATGACTTTGGCTACTTTTAAAAATTTATCTAATCTCATTTTGGTTTCCTTTCTTTTTCCAATGAAAGTATATCATATTTTAAGATAACAAACAATAGAAAAACAAAAAGAATTGGAATTCTCCAATTCTTTTTGAACGATACTAAGGATACTACTTTCACAAAAATCTCAGCACTTAAGCTCTTGATTCTTTTTCTGCTTCCTGCAAAAGTGCTTTGGAAATCTGTTCTTCTTCCACAGATACTCCCTGATTTTGAAATGATTTCACCATGGAAACCACTTCTTTGAAAAAAGCCTGCCTATCATCTTTCCAAGGCTCTCCTTTATAGGTTTCTTTGAGCTCTTTTCCCTCCTGTGTCACGGTTACTTCATATTTCCCCCGTGCCACCAGTTTTACTGTTACCTGTACCATCTAGTATCTCCTTTCAAAATAAGTTTTCAACTACTGCTTTATTATACTACTTTTTTTGGAAATTGACAATCCTTTTTTAGATATCTACTTTGAGAAATATTTTTTACCAAACTGAGTTATTAGGCACAAGCACCGCACGAAATCCATAAATGAAGTCCAAATCACCAACACGACGATCGTATGCAAACGCGCCTGCGTGAGTACTGCCAACCCACCTACCTCCACGACTCGTAAACGAACCTGTGTAGCCTAGAAAGATAGCGTAATCGTTTTTCCATGCGTTTGTGCTCCAGTCAGTTTCACTTGTTCCTGCTTTGCTTCCTGTGGTTTCTCTTATGGCATCTCCATAAATACTTGTATTTTTGATAAAGTTCTTTTGGCTTGCTGTGTCTAATGTAATACCGCTTACTCCGTTTTTATCATATTCTGTATCGTGTGGGTAGATAGTTACGTATTTTGTGCTATTACCTGTATTTTCTGTTACTTTTTTGGTTCCACTTTCTGTATAAATTACTTTTGTATTGTCTAATAATGACTTTCCATAGGTTAATAAATTACTATTTCCATTACTTATCAATCCAGTTGTTCTTTCCCATACTCCTCCACTTATGTCATATACGCCCGTTATATTTCCTGTAGTATTTGCTTTTTGTCCTTGTGGAGTTGCCCAATTTCCTACTACTGTTCCAGCTAATAAATCTGTTAAGCTTGCAATAACTGCTCCTGCACTTACGCTTGCTCCTCCATAACCGGTTACCGCATAAATCATATTAGTTCCATTTGCTGATACATTATTGATGGTAATTTCGGTTCCATTTCTTCCATATTGACTCCACGCTAAATAAACTACAGCTCCCCATTCGCTATTTTTCATTAAATGGCTATCCACTCTTTGTAAATGATATGGGTTTCCATTAGCAGTTAAGTTTCTGCATAATATAAAGGCATCACTAATACTAATATTATTATAACTTGGTCGATTCGCTTGGAAGGTTGGATAAGTCATTTTGGTTTCGGCTGTTTTTGTTCCATAATAATAATTGTTACTAGAAATACCATCTTCTGTTATTCCTTTTATGGTAGTATATGCTATATTGGTTTGCTTTGCTGTTTCTATTTTATTCGCTTCTCCTACATACCCTGCTTCAAATTTTGCTACCCAAAAACCTGGTATTTCTTCATCCCATTCTCCATTTTGGAAACCAGTACTTGAACCATTTTGAAAAGCGGGATGTATTACATATTGATTTCCATTTGTTTTTTTATTCGTGTCGCTACTAGTAATGGCTGTTTCTCCACTTGCTGTTTCATTCGTTCTTTCTTTTAAAAATTCTATATTGATGGTTCCCCCTTGCGACTTATCTGTGTCATTTGTATATTCTATATTATATGCAAATCTTGGTATCCATACCCATAAGCTTCCGTCTGCACTTTGTGCATTAGCCCATTTTTTATTCGTATAATCGTACCAATCCTCTTCCTCTGGATTATTTACTTTTGTAATTGTTCCATCTTCACTGATGGTAACTGGAGTTAACCCTGTTCCTTCTATTCTTGGCGTATTTACTTTCTTTTTTTCATTCCATATGCCATCACTTGGTACTCCCATGCCTTCCATTTTATCATATGCACTATTTAGCATTGTTTGCTCATTTATTGCTGCTTGTTCTGTTTTCTCTTTTGACTCAATTGCTTTTTTAAAAACGCCGTCTTCTCCTAATACTAAATTAATACTCACTCCTGCTAAGATAATTAGTACAATAATGGTTATCACTAAAGCCACTAACGTAATTCCTTTGTTATGCTTCATTCTATTGTTTTTGCTATTGACTAAGTTTTTGTTCTCCTTTTTGTTTTTCTTCACTTTTTTCTTTTCCTCCTTCTCTTTTGTTTCTTTTTAGTGTTGTTTTTTTCTTGATTTTTATACTATCTTTTCAATTTTTTCTGTTGTTATGATGAATGTTATATTTATAAACACGAAAGTATTTTTTTCTTCTTTCTTTTTTAGTTTTCTTTTTTCTTTGCTTTTTTATACCAATTTTTCTTTTTATGAAATTAACATTATGTTTATTTGTTATTACTTTTTTACGTTTTTATTTTACTATTCCTTTACTTCTTAGTCAAGCTTTTTTTGCTTTTTATTTTCCTTTGTTTTTTGTTACATTATACCTATTTGAATAAGCTAGAACAATAAAATACCATGTTTTTATTATTTACTTTTTTACATAATTTTTTCTGCAAAATTACTTCATTTTTTTTAAAAGCACATAAAAATACTTCTTTATGATTCATCTTTCTCTATCATAAAGAAGTATTTTTATAAAAGGGTGTCCCCACCGTTCCAAAATGAAACGAAAAGGGGCGTCCCTAGTGTTTATTTTCTATTTTTTCTTGCACATAAGACATAAATTGGTCAACTGGCATTTGTCCTATATCGCCTTCTTTTCTTGCTCTTACAGCTACTGCTTTTGCTTCTATTTCTTTCTCTCCTATAATTAACATATAAGGCACTTTTTCTACTTGTGCAGAACGAATTTTGTAGCCAATTTTTTCTTGTCTTTGGTCTAATTCTGCACGAATTCCGCTTTCTGTTAATTTTTCTGTTACTTCTTTTGCATAATCCATTTGTTTATCGGTAATTGGTAATATTTTTACTTGCACTGGTGAAAGCCATACTGGTAAAGCTCCTTTCGTTTCTTCTAAATAGTAAGCAATAAAACGATCAATACTTCCTAAAATTGCTCTATGAAGTACCACTGGTGTTTTCTTTTCTCCATCTTTATCTACATAGGAAAGATTAAATTTCATTGGAAGACAGAAGTCTAATTGGCATGTAGATAACGTATATTCATTTCCTACGGCTGGTTTTACTTGTACATCTAATTTTGGTCCATAGAAGGCCGCTTCCCCTATTTTTTCTACATAGTCAATACCAATATCTTTTAATACTTGTCTTAGTGTATCTTCTGCATGGTTCCACATGTCATCATCTGGAAAGTATTTTACTTTATCTGCTGGGTCTCTTAGGGATAATTCAAAATGATAATCGGTAATATTTAGTTCTTTGTATACTTCTAAAATTAAATCTACCACTGCTTTAAATTCGGATTCAATTTGTTCTGGTGTAACAAATAAGTGAGCATCATTTTGACAAAAAGTTCTTACTCTTTCAATTCCTTTTAAAGTTCCACTTGCTTCAAATCTACAATCTCTTGCAACTTCTCCAATACGAATAGGAAGGTCACGATAAGAGTGAATGTCATTGGCATAAATCATCATGTGATGTGGGCAATTCATTGGGCGAAGTACAAATTCTTCTCCTTCTACCTCCATTTTAGGAAACATGCCATCTTTATAATGGTCCCAATGTCCTGAAGTTTTATATAAATCTACGGTAGCAAGTGGTGGAGTTAGAACGTGCTTATAGCCAAGTTTCTTTTCTTTTCCTTTAATATAATTTTCTAATAATTCCCAAATAATATAACCATTTGGTAAGTACATAGGAAGTCCTTTTCCTACTAAATCATTGGTCATGAAAATTCCTAGTTCTTTTCCTAGTTTTCTGTGGTCTCTTTGTTTTGCTTCCTCTAGTTTTTGTAAATATTCTTCAAGTTCACTAGCTTTTGGGAATGAAATTCCATACACTCTTTGAAGTGCTTTATTTTTTGAATCTCCTCTCCAATAAGCAGATGACATAGAAGTTAATTTAATTGCTTTTACTTTTCCTGTGCTTGGAAGATGAGGACCACGGCATAAATCTACAAATTCTCCTTGTTTATAGAAAGAAATAATTTCTCCTTCTGGTAAATCTCTAATTAATTCTACTTTATAAGGTTCTTTTCTTTCCTCCATAAGTTTAATTGCTTCTTGTCTTGGAAGTTCAAATCTTTCAATTGGTAAATCTTCTTTGATAATGTTTTTCATTTCTTCTTCTAATTTGCTAAGTTCTTCCTCTGTAAATGGTTTTTCTACATCAAAATCATAATAGAAACCATTTTCAATAGCTGGTCCTATGGTTAATTTGTAACTTGGGAATAACCTTTTTACCGCTTGAGCTAAAATGTGAGAAGTGGTATGCCAATACATTTTCTCCTCTACTTCCATGGTTTTTCCACCGTCTAATTTGATTTTAAACATCTAAAATTCCTCCTTTTATAGTGTGAAAGTGTTATTCTTTCTTACCACACTTTTTTATTTTACTACAGTTTTTTACCTAATGTTGCAACATAAAAGCACTCCTAAGTACTTTTACTTTCGTACCTAGGGGTGCTTTATTTTACACGGTTCCACCCTATTTTTTAACTTCATTTCTGCTTTTAACGCAAATCGCCTACGTCTAGTTTTTTACTAGAAACAATGAGGTAGTTTTTCAAATATGTTTGCTTAAGTTTGCTTTCAGCTTACAACAAACTCTCTCTGCTAAGTAACCTTTATTTTACTTTGTCTCATTTTTGTTTTTCTTATTTACCATACTCTTATTATAACACTTTTTTTTGATTCGTCAATAGGTTAATCTTTCCAACCAATTAATTGTTTTTTCTCTTGCAAAACTGTATTGATTCTTTGTATAATACTTTGCCATAACATTTGCACCTGGTCTGTTGGATAATCGTTTAATACGGCACAATTCGTTCTATCTACTTCTAATATGTCTTGATTTTCTTCTTCAAATGTTGTGTCTTGTTCATATAAAATTCCTAAGCTTACTTCATTTTGATTTAAATTTACTTCATAAGTTGTTTCTAGAAATTGTTCTTCAACACTACCATGATTCGTTATTGCTACGTCCAATTGTGTAGTATCATCAATATTAACCGTAATATACGTAGTGGATTCTGTTTCACTTCTTGTTTCTTCTTCGTGAATTTCAATGGTGTCATATTCTGCCTCTACATTTAAATTTTCTATGGCTAAATAACGTGTTGTGCTATTTTCTTGTGTTTGACCATAAATGGTATATTTTATTTCATTTTCAAAAATGATTTCTGTGGTAAGAACTTGCCCTGATTTTACGTAAATAGCAATATTAATAGCTTCGTTTGTAGTTGCGTTACTATTTTGAAGAGCATTGATTTGTTTTTGAATTTCTTGTGTTAACTTGTTAACTTGCGTGTAATTTTCGTCTAATCCTAATAATTTTGCTTTTGTGGTAAGAAGGTTTAAGGTAATACTATCTTGTTGCAATTCTTTTAATAAAGCGATTTTAATTTCTTTTAATTCTTGTTCATTTAATGTTAAACGATATGCTGTTGCTACATAATTAACGTCTTCTTTACGAATGGTTAAATTGCCATCTTTGGAAAATTTTTCTTGTGCAATGTTTTGCATTAATACAGAAGAATACGTATCTAATATATGGGCTCTTTCTTCTTCCGTAATAGAAAAGATACTATTTAAATTCATAGGATAAATCGTATTTGGTATTGTAGAAGTATCTATCATACCTAATTTTTGCATGAATACTTTTAAATTTTCATTTTCTATTCCAACAAACGCTGTGACAATTTCATCTGATTTTAAAGCATGTATATTGTTTGTATTGGCATATTCTAAGGTAAACAAATCTTGATCTTGATAACGTACTGTTGTCGTTGCATATGCTTTTTCTTCTGGCTTATTGACACTTGCTTGCACATTTACTTTCATATTCGATAAAATAGTAGCATTTTCACTTGTATCTCCTTCTGTTTCACAAGACAAAGTTCCTTGCACAGTATAAGGCATTTCTTCTTTTAAGTCTTCTATTTCTGTCATTTGCGTATTTTCTACATAATTTATATCATTAAGAGCTTGTCCTAAATATTTTACAAATAGAGTTTGATTGGACTGTAATAAGTCTGTTTTCGCATAAACAAAATATCCTCCTATTGCGAGTGCTATTATTAATAAAATAATAACAACCATAATCATTCCTATTTTTGCTCTACCTTTCATTTTTCTTTCCTCCTTTATTTTTTTCTCCTTTGTTTGACTGCTTCATAAATGACAATACCTGCCGATACAGAAGCATTTAATGATGTTATTTTACCCATCATAGGGATTTTTACTAAAAAATCACAATTTTCTTTTACCAGTCTACTCATGCCATAGCCCTCGCTTCCAATGACAAGGGCAATAGGTCCGTTTATAATCTTGTTCATCGTAATTCGTGTTAGTATTCATATCAGTTCCACAAATCCATAAGCCTTTTTCTTTTAAATAACTCATGGTTTCATTTAAGTTATTGACTCTTGCTATTTTCATATGTTCTACCGCACCTGCTGAAACTTTGCTAACTGTGCTATTTACCGCTGCTGCCCTTCTTTTTGGAATAATGATACCATGCACCCCGGCTGTTTCTGCAGTTCGAATGATGGAACCTAAATTATGCACATCTTCAATTCCATCTAGTATAACAATAAATGAATCTTCTTTTCTTTTTTTGGCTTCTTCTAGAATATCGTCTACTTCTACATATTCAAATGGTGCCGCTATGGCAATGACACCTTGGTAATTCTCTGTTTGTGCCATTTGTCTTAATTTATTTTTATCGACTTCCGACACTAACACTTTCTTTTCTTTTGCCATTGCTATAATTTTATAAATTGAACCATGTTTTTCGCCTGCTTGTACATAAATTTTATTGATGTCTCTACCAGACTCTAATAATTCTAGTACGGCATTTCTGCCTTCTACTTGGTTTTCATCTATTTCTTTGTTTTGCATTAGAAGATTTCCTTTCTTTTTATATTTCCTTTACTTTTAGCACGTGCTATGCTATAATAGGTATATTACAATTTCATTTTCATTTTCTACTATACTACTTTTAGGAGGTTTTTACATGAAGATAATAAAAAGTATTCGGAAAATGTGGTTACAACACAGAGTTTATAAGTATTCTCTAAAAGCACAAGATAGTTTATCTAAATCAGAACAATATTTACAATTGTCTCAATATTTAAAGGATCCAACTAAGTCTCCTGAGATTGATGAATTGAAATTAGCAGCAAAATATACTATTAAAGGTGAACATTATAAACATATTGCTGATATCTACCAAGATAAGAAAATTGATTTAGAAGAAAAACTCTGTAATTTTACGTATCGTAGGGTCTAATGACCCTACTTTTTTTATTCATTTTTCTTCAATATTTTCAAATTTATTCTTCCTCTAATTTTAATACTGATAAAAATGCTTCCTGTGGTATTTCTACATTTCCTATTTGACGCATTTTCTTCTTTCCTTTTTTCTGCTTTTCTAGTAACTTTTTCTTTCTTGTAATATCTCCACCATAGCATTTAGCAAGTACGTCTTTTCGCATCGCAGAAATGGTTTCTCTTGCAATAATTTTGCCACCAATAACTGCCTGAAGTGGAATTGCAAATAATTGTCTTGGAATAGCTGTTTTTAATTTTTCTATCATTTTTTTGCCACGTTCATAGCTAGAATCTTTATGAACAATAAACGATAAAGCATCTACTCCTTCACCATTGACCCAAATATCTAGTTTTACTAAATCAGAACGTCTATAATCTTTTACTTCGTAATCAAAAGAAGCATATCCTTTCGTTCTTGATTTTAATTGGTCAAAGAAATCGTAAATAATTTCATTTAAAGGCATTTCATAAGTAATGGTAACTCTATTTTCATCTAAATACTTCATGTCAATATAAATGCCACGTCGATTTTGACAAATTTCCATGATATTTCCTACATAATCTTTTGGTGTTAAAATTTCTGCCGTTACATAAGGTTCTTCCATATAAGAAATTTCATTTGGTGCTGGTAAATCGGATGGATTATATAATTCTACCATCGTTCCATCTGTTTTATACACTTTATAAATAACCGATGGTGAAGTGGTAATTAGGCTTAAGTCAAACTCCCTTTCTAATCTTTCTTCGATAATTTCTAAATGAAGCAAACCTAAAAATCCACAACGGAAGCCAAACCCTAATGCGTTAGAAGTTTCTGCTTCGTATTCTAAAGCGGCATCATTTAGTTTCAATTTTTCTAAAGCTACTTTTAAATTTTCGTAATCGCTACCATCCATTGGGTATAAACCACAATATACCATAGGATTTACCTTTTTATAGCCCGGAAGTGGTGCTAAGGCTGGTGCTTGTTTTAACGTAATCGTATCTCCCACACGAAGGTCAGATAAACTTTTAATGCTTGCTGCAATATAGCCTACTTCTCCTGCCTCTAAACAATTGCATGGTTCATATCTTCCTGGTTCAAAATGGCCTACTTCTGTTACAGTAAAAGTTTTTCCTGATGCCATCAGCATAATTTCGTCTCCTACTTTTACTATTCCGTCTTTTACCCTTACATAAGCAATAGCGCCTTTATAGTCATTGTATAAAGAATCAAAAATAAGACAGGTTAAAGGCTTCTTACTATCGCCTGTTGGTGCAGGAAGGTCAGTGACAATTCTTTCTAGCACTTGGTCTACATTTAGCCCTGATTTTGCGGAAATACAAGGAGCATCCATAGCAGGAATGCCAATAATATCTTCTATTTCTTTTTTCACTTCGTCTGGTCTTGCATTTGGTAAATCTACTTTATTGATAACGGGTAAAATTTCTAAGTTATTATCTAATGCCAAATACACATTTGCAAGGGTTTGTGCTTCCACCCCTTGGCTACTATCTACCACTAAAATAGCCCCATCGCAAGCAGCTAAACTTCTAGAAACTTCATAATTAAAGTCTACATGTCCTGGGGTATCTATTAAATTTAACTCATATTCTTTTCCATCTTTTGCTGTATATTTCATACGAACGGCTTGGGATTTAATGGTAATTCCTCTTTCACGTTCAATGTCCATATTATCTAATACTTGTTCTTCCATTTCACGTTTGGAAAGCACACCTGTCATTTCAATTAGGCGGTCTGCTAAGGTTGATTTTCCATGGTCTATATGAGCAATAATACTAAAATTTCGAATTCTTTCTTTTCTGTCTTCCACTTTTTCTCTCCATTATTTGATTTTTCTGCCCCTATTCTATCATAGAGACGTTGCAAAAGCAAGAAATTTTAATTGGTTGCCCATAAAAATAGTAATTCATACAAAGAAAAACAAAGTAAAGCAAATAGATGAATACAAATATCTATTTTAATTTGTTTTCCTGTTTTTTCTTTTTTTCTTGTTAAAATTTGATACATTCGATAAATAATTTCAAATAAAAGAAACAGCATGATAATGCCAAATGGATGGAATAAATAAGTAATATCTGTGAATGCTTTGGGTAAATTTTGAATGTACCTTGTTCCACCACATAAAGGACATGGTTTTCCTGTTACTCTTAAATAGGTACATTCATTAAAGGTAGGAAAAATTGCTTTTATGGGAATCGCAATAATAGGAAAAAGAATTACATATATGCAAAAAAACAAAAGTGTTATATTAACATATATATAATTCTCTTTAATCCAATGCATGATTTTGTTCATTCTTTTAATTTCCATATGTTGCATAATATTCATTTAAAGATGTTAAATAGTTTTCAGTTGCTCTATCTACTTCGTTTAAATCTGCATTACTTACAGCTACGCCAAAAATAAATACCCAAAAAACAATAAATACAATGGCAAGAGCAGATAATACTAAACCTGCTACAGAAACTGCTATTTTTTCATCTTTTTTCTTCTTTTGAACTGTATCCACAATTCCTAGAATTAAACCAATAACAGCTGGTACAAATGCAATAGAACCACATAATGGAATAAATCCTATTATAATTGATATAATTCCTAAAATTAATGCTGCAATACCCATTCTTTTTTCCTCCTTTATATTTTCTATTTTGTATTATATTGGATTTTAAAAAATTTGTCAATTTTTGACACAAACTTTTATCATTTTACATTTTTACTTTTATCATTACTTATTATATTATTAACAGAAAAATAAAAAAAAGGGTGTCCCCACCGTTCCAAAATGGAACGAAAAGGGGCGTCCCTAGTGTTCATTTTTCTATTTTAATAAGAATTTTTCCTTTTTTCGTATTTCCTATCATTTCTTTGATAAAAAATCTTCCTTTACCACGAATCGTAATTCTATCGTTTACCTTTATTTCTTTTGTCGGTTTTATTATTGGTTCATAATTAATCAATACTCTTTCTTGTTCTAGAAGCTCTATTGCCTTGTTTCTAGAACATTTGGCAAGTTCTGCTACAATGTTATCTAATCTCATAGAAGAAATAGTAATGGTAAATTCTTCTTTTTTGATTTCTACTTTTTTTATTTCTGCTAAAGTAATTTCTTCTATGTTTGCTTTTTGAAACCTTGTTAAATTTGGTAAATTCGTTAACAAAAATTTCAAACTATCTACATGAACCAAAATATCAGCTCCTTGGCCATCCACTAAAATATCTCCTATCATTTCGCGTTTTATGCCTAATTTCATTAAAGCACCCAAATAATTTCTGTGTTCATATTGCCCTTGCATGTCACTTGGAAGTGTAATACGAATCACTTTTATCCATTCGTTGAAAGTTAACTTTTCTTCTTTTACTAAAGTTTCTAATTTTTCTGGATAGAAAAGAAACATTGCTCTTTCTGCTCCTTCAAAGCCACCAAACAAACTATAGTGATTCTGCTTTTGCAAGCGTAAAAATTTAGTTACTAATTGTTGTTGTGCTAAATCTAAGAAATGGGTTTCTTGGATTTGATTTCGTATTTTACAAAATTCTATTTTATCTATTACTTTTGATAAAAGTAATTTTTCTTCTGGCTTTTTATATTGATTTAAGATATTCCTATCCATACCTTCCTCTTTTTTCATTTCTTTTTATAAAAATCTTTTATACGTTATTTCATTATTTTATAAAAATTTTCCTGTCCCTAAAATATAATTTACTATACTTTCTACATCTAGCCCATATAATTTTTCTAGTTCTTCTACTTTTCCATGTTCTACAAAGCTATTGTTCCAACCGAAACTTTTGAATTTTATGTTTTCTAATTCATTTTCTATTAGCAAATGTTCTATATGAGAAGCAAGTCCTCCTGTTAAAATATTATCTTCTATCGTAATGACTTTTTTTGTTTTTTGAATCGACTCTAATATTGTTTTTTCATCTAATGGTTTTAAGAAACGAACATTAATAACTTCCACTTGTTTGTTTTCTTTTTCTAATTCTTTAGCCACTTGCATTGCTTTTGCTACCATTCTGCCTATAGCAAGAATGGTAAGGTCTTTTCCTTCTTGTAATATTTCTGCTTTTCCAAATTCTATTTTTTCTTGCTTGTTAAACTTTTCTTCTTCTCCTCCTCTTGGGTATCGAATGACTACTGGTTTTCCGCAAATTCACGGCGAAGGAAAGCATTGCTTCTAATTCTTGAAAATCTTTTGGTGCCATGACAGTAAGGTTCGGAATCATAGAAAAGAAAGATAAATCAAAAATTCCTTGGTGTGTTTCTCCATCTTGCCCTACAATTCCAGCCCTATCTACACACATGATAACTGGCAAATTTTGAAGACAAATATCATGAATGACTTGATCGAATGCCCTTTGATAAAAAGAAGAATAAATAGGAACGACCGGTATTAATCCTTCTTTTGCCATTCCTGCTGCCATGGTAAGGGCATGTTGTTCTGCAATTCCTACATCAAAAAAACGACTAGGAAAAATTTGTTTAAATTTGCTAAGACCTGTTCCATCTGCCATTGCTGCCGTAATTGCCACTATTTTTTTATTTTCTTTGGCAAGTTCAATTAAAGCTTCCCCAAATACTTGAGAATAATCTTTGGCTTTCTTTTTGATTGGTTCTCCTGTAATGATATCAAAACTTGAAGTAGCATGAAATTGATCTGGATTTTTTTCTGCTGGCTCATAGCCTTTCCCTTTTTTGGTAATCATATGAACTACTACTGGTTCTTTTTCTTTTTTGGCTAAATTTAAAATCCATTCTACACGTTCTATATCGTGTCCATCCACTGGCCCTAAATACTTAAATCCTAGGTCTTCAAAAAACATATTAGGAAGCATTAATTGTTTTAAACTATATTTTACTTTTCTAGCTAATTGAATGACAAAAGGACCAAATTTTGGTATATACTCTAATATTTTTCGAATGAAATTATTGGATTTTTTATAAAAACGTTTTGTTCGAATTCTTGTTAAAAAGCGAGAAATTCCTCCTACGTTTTTCGAAATGCTCATTTCATTATCATTTAATACTACAATCAATCTTGTTTTACTATTTCCCGCATCATCTAGTGCTTCTAAAGCCATACCACCTGTTAAAGCTCCATCCCCAATAACAGCTACCACATGATAATCTTTTTGTTGTAAATCACGTGCTCTTGCCATACCTAAAGCTGCTGAAATAGAAGTACTACTATGTCCTGTATCAAAACAATCATATTCTGATTCTTTTGCTTTTGGAAAACCTGCTATTCCATGTAATTGTCGTAAAGTAGGCATTTTTTCTCTTCTACCTGTCACAATTTTATGTACATAAGTTTGATGACCAACATCCCATATAATTTTATCTTTTGGGGTATCAAACACGCTATGAAGTGCAATGGTAAGTTCTACTACCCCTAAATTCGAAGCTAAATGCCCACCTGTTTTAGAAACGGTATGAATAATTTCTTCTCTAATTTCTTCTGCTAACTGTTCTTTTTGTTTTTCTGTTAAGGTTTTGATTTTATCAGTTTGGTTTATCTTATCTAATAGTTTTTGACGTTTTTCTGATGTTTCTTGTATTGGTTGTTTCATACTATTTAACATCCTCTCTTTTTTATTTGCCTTTCTATCTTATCATAATTTTTCTATTTTTTCTACTAATTATTACAATTTTATTTCTTTTTTGTAATTTACTTGAAAATAAAGCTAGTATATACTATAATAAAATGGAATAAAATAAGAGAAAAGAAAGGAAGATTTTTATGTTAAAAACAAAGAAAAAAATAATAACAGCTCTTATCGTTTTACTACTTCTTGTTTCAACTACTTGTTTAGCTGCTACCACAAGTTCAGAAAAGGCAAAACTAGAAATTGTAGAAAACAATGTTTGTACCATTAAAATGAGTGAAACTGCTACTTTTGAGAAAAAAATAGTAGATTATAATTTGGAAAAAAAGGAACTAACTATTGGTTTACGTGTTACTAATACAGCAGAACCAATTACAAATGCACCTTATGAAATTGTATTTGTGATTGATAATTCAGAAAGTATGAAACAAAATGAAGTTCGTGATGGTGTTACCAGACTACAAGAAGTAACGGATTCTGCCAAAACGTTAGCTACAAAATTACTAGAAAATGAAAATACACAAATTTCCGTTGTTAGTTTTTCTACTTCTACCCATATGGATGCAGAAGGTCATGTCGATAGAGAAGGAACTTTGGAAGATGCCATTTTAAGGAATGAATTAACCTCTGATAGTACTACTATTTTAGCTTCTATTGATAAAATTGCAACGGATGATTTACAAGGTCCAAGAACCAACATTGATGCTGGTTTACAAATAGCTCAAACTTGTTTTTCTAAGGAAAACAATAATAAATATATTATTTTATTAACCGACGGTGTACCAAATACAGCAGTTGGTGGTATTACTTTTACGTATTCTGCTGAAACAGCTACCAAAACGAAAGCGACTTTAAAAGCTTTAGATGATGCAGGAATTAATGTTATTTCTGCTATGATTGGCTTAAATCCTTCTGTTGTTGAATCTACCACAAATCTTACTTATAAAGCTTTAGCAGAAGAAATTTTTGGAACACAAGAAAATCCAACTGTTGGTCAGTTTTATTATGTAGCAGATAAAGATATTGAAGATTCTATTTGTGAAACCATTTATAGTAACATTGTAGATACTACTTCTACTACTTTAACCAATGTTGATATTTATGATTATTTTCCACAAGAAATTATAGATAACTTCGATTTTTCATACGTTGCGTCTCCTACTTTAGGAACCGTATCTTCTACCCTTGATTTAGAAAATAGACGCATTATATGGCATATTGATGAATTAGGACCACAAGCTTCTGGTAATCTTTCTTATAAATTAACTTTAAAACCAGAAATCGATGAAAAAATAATTGACGTTGTACTAGATACGAATGAAAAGGTTGACATTACAGCAAATGAAATTACTACAGAAGATGGAAGCAATACTTTAACATCTGATGTAACGCCAAAAGTTAAAGTTACTTTAGATAAACCAGAAACTCCAGTTCAACCAGATACTCCAGATACCACAGTTGCTCCAGAAGAAATTCCTCAAACTGGTATTTCTTCTACCTCAATGCTTGTTTTTTCTATCGTTGTTATTGCTGGTATTGCTTTTGGAATTCGCTATTACTTAATTAGTAAAAAAATGAAATAAAAATAGAACTTTTCTACTTATATAAAAAATTTGAAAAGAGATTTTTGAGACACTCAAAAATCTCTTTTTATGAAAAAACTCGATATTAATTAAAGAATGTATTTTAAAAATTTTATTCCTGTAATTCTGCTTCTATATTTAACAAACGATTATATTTTGCTACTCTGTCTGTTCTACATGGCGCTCCTGTTTTAATTTGTCCAACATTTGTTGCCACCACAATATCGGCAATGGTAGTATCTTCTGTTTCTCCCGAGCGGTGAGACACAATGGCTTTGTATCCATTCTTTTTAGCTAGTTCAATAGCATCTAATGTTTCCGTAAGAGTTCCAATTTGATTTGGTTTAATTAAAATACTATTGGCTACTTTGTTCTTTATTCCTTTTTGTAATCTTTTTACATTGGTAACAAATAGGTCATCTCCTACTAATTGCACATCGTTTCCTATCTTTTCTGTTAGTGTTTTCCATGTTTGCCAATCTTCTTCTGCTAAACCGTCTTCTATTGAAATAATAGGATAAGTACGGACTAAGTTTACCAAATATTCTACCATTTCTTCTTTTGTTTTGAACATATCTTTTTTCCAAAAATAGTAACCTTCTTTTCCTATTTTTTTTGCTTCTTCTAGCATTTCTGTGCTTGCTATATCTAAACTTAATGCTATGTCTTGCCCCGGTATATACCCTGCTTTTTGTATTGCTTCTATGATTAATTCGATTGCCTCTTCTTCTCCTTGTAAATTAGGAGCAAAACCTCCTTCATCCCCTACAGCTGTGCTATACCCCTTTTGTTTTAAGACCTTTTTTAACATATGATAAACAGTAACTCCCATTTCCATTTTTTCTTGAAATGTTTTTCCACCTATTGGCATAATCATAAATTCTTGAATGCTAATATTATTATCGGAATGTTTCCCTCCATTCAAAATATTCATCATAGGGGTTGGAAGTTCTTTGGCATTTACTCCACCTAGATAGCGATATAAGCTTAATCCTAACGAGTTTGCTGCCGCTTTGGCAACTGCAATAGACACGCCTAACGTTGCGTTTGCCCCTAGTTCTTTTTTATTTTCGGTTCCATCTAAATCTATTAATACTTGATCAATTTTAGCTTGCTCATACACATTCATCTTTTTCAATGCTTTTGCAATTTTTTTATTGACGTTTTGTACTGCCTTATTGACACCCTTTCCCATCAAACGTTCTTCGTCTTCATCTCTTAATTCTACTGCTTCAAAGCTTCCCGTAGAGGCACCAGAAGGTACCATAGCTGTGCCACTAAATCCACCTTCTGTTACTACTTCTACTTGTACGGTTGGATTTCCTCGTGAATCAAATACTTCCAATGCTTTTATACTTTCTATTCCTAAATAATCTTTCATTCTGCTTACCTTTCCTTTCTTAGACTCAGTAATTTGAAACTATATCATTTCTTTAAAATCGTTTCATTACTAACCTTTTCAATTATAGTATTGACAAGCATAACAATTCTATTCATTTTGTATGGATTATTTTTCCTATAAAATTTTAGGGAAAAGTATAGCATTGGTAGCAAAAATATGATATGATAAATGAATAGGTAAGAAAATCAATTCATGACTAAGAATTTTATTATTTTGGGGTATCGCCAAGCTGCTGAGACTGTTCGAGCTTTAGCGAGTTACAGTCTCAGTATGCAGCGAGCAAAGCGAGTCGCTGGTAAGGAAAGTCACTCGTGAATAATTTTTTAAACTATTTTGGGGTATCGCCAAGCGGTAAGGCATCGGACTCTGACTCCGACATTTCCTAGGTTCGAATCCTAGTACCCCAGCCAGTCTGTGTGTTTTTATAGGATTTAATGTTCTATAAAAACATTTTTTATTTTATGCAATAATTTTGATACGTAGTTTACATTTATATCTTTTCTTGTATTTACTTTGATATCTGCGTTAGATAGTTTTATTTATATAAAGTGACTCCCGTATTACATATAGTGAGTATCGTGGCTTTCGCTTAAGCTTCACCGCTCTCTCATATGTATTGCTTTTAGTCATTAATGTCTTATAACAATTAAAATTCAACATTATCTCAATTAAGTTGAAAAGTTATTGTAAAATTTTGTAGATGTGATGAAATACATAAACTGATTATTGGAATAATAGAAAAATTCAGCCACATTGCGGAGATGATATTGGGCATAGAATTGATGAGGTTAATGAATTAAGATATTTATTTGAACTTTATAGAATAGCAAATACAAATATCATTCTGAAAATGATATTTTTTATTTTTAGTATGTATTATGTATTATATTGTTTCCCCAAGTTTTGTGCCATTGGTCAAAGCTCATAAGGTTACAGATTTTGTAAAAGTGAAAGACATGATATGCGATGATAAAACATTAAATTAGCACTTATAAGAAATACAATAAAAAACTGAAGAAATTATTTTAGTAATTTATTAAGAAACTATAAAAATATTGTCAAAACATGATATAATATATCAAACTTAATTAAAATAAAATGCAATTATAGTAAAAAAACATATTTGAAATTTTAGAAAAATAAGGTGATACTATGAAAACAATTGGAATAATTTTAAGAGATTATGAAACAAAAAATGATGGAATTGTATATGGAATTAGAGACTATTTAATTAAAAAACTAAAAAATTATAATGTTTCGATTATGTGCATACCATTTGATTTCGAAAATAATATAGAAATTGATACTACTTTGATTGATAAATGCGATGGTATTATATTACCTGGTGGAAAAGTTAGTCATGAATTAGATATTAAAATCGTGAAATATCTATATGATATAGATAAGCCAACTTTTGGGATATGTTTAGGAATGCAACTTATGGGTATGACTTTTAATAATCATAATATTATAGCAGTTAACAATCATCAAAATGGAAATAAGTATTCACATTTTATAAAAATTGATAAAGATACATTGCTTTATAATATAATAGGTGAAGAAAATATAAAAGTAAATTCACTTCATTCATTTTGTATCCCATTTACTAAATTACATATATCTGCTCATAGTGATGATAAAATAATTGAAGCAATTGAAGATAAAAGAAAAACATTTTTTCTAGGAGTACAGTGGCATCCAGAATTATTAGATGATGAAAATTCTGATAAATTATTTACATATTTCATTAGTAAATTATGAGAACAATATAGTAATTTTTTATAATAAAACTATAAAATTTTTTAGAAACACTAATTAAATAAAATTATAATATAAATAATTGGAGGTTGAGATGTCAAGTAAAGAAAGTAATGAAGTAACAATTAAAGTAATAAGTACAAAAGAAGAATTGGTAAAAATATTAGCAGATAAAAAATTCAAAAGAGGTAGAGAATTTTCTCTAGATGATTATTATTTTATTCCAAATGATATTGATAAAGATAAACTATCCACAAGAGAAATTTTGTCAAAAGCTGTTATTATAAGATATATTATTGATGAAAATAAAATAATTCAAAAAATTACTTTTAAAAGGAAAAATATAGATGAAAAAGGAAATATACTATCTCAAGATTCAATAAATTGTGATATAAAAGATATTGAAGATGCAAAAAGATTATTTGAAGCTATTGGATATTCAGAAATAATGAATATAAAGGAAAATGATATTATTTATTATAAGAATAATTTTGAATTAGCATTAAAATTTGTAAAAAATGGCGATTTATTAATAGAAGTAGAAACAGAAGAAAATACGGAATGGGATACAATTGATAAAATAAAAAAAATTATAGATGAACTTGATTTACCAATAGAAAAAAATAATTATTTTATAAAAAAAGCTGAAAATGAATTAAATAAAATATTAAAAAGATAG
>CANQTK010000005.1 GCA_947626735.1 uncultured Clostridia bacterium | reverse complement strand
TTGCCAGTAGGCGAGTATGTATTAAGAGAAAAAGCTGGACAAGAAAAATTGCTAGAACAAGGTTTTGTTACTTTGGAAGACATAGTATTTAGCTTTATCGATAGTAAACAAGTACAAAAAATGACAGTAGAGCAAGATTATACGAAACTAGAAATAGAGGTAGTAGACAAAGAGACAAAAGAAAAAGTACAAGGAGTAGAATTTGAAATCTATGAAGCGATAATAGCAGAAGATGGAAGCAAACAGGCAGGAAAGAAAGTAAAGGAATTTACCACAGCAGAGAGTAACTATTATACAGAAAGGTTGCCAGTAGGCGAGTATGTATTAAGAGAAAAAGCCGGACAAGAAAAACTATTAGAGCAAGGCTATGTAACAACAGAAGATCAATTCTTTCGTGTAGAAGAAACAAAAGACAAACAAAAAGTAAGTGTAGAACAAGACTATACAAAACTAGAAATAGAAGTAATAGATAAAGAAACGAAAGAAAAAGTAGAAGGAGCAGAATTTGAAATCTATGAAGCTGTAACAACAGAGGATGGAAGCAAACAGGTGGGCAAAAAAATAGGAGAATTCACGACAACAGAAGAAAACTACAACATAGAAAAATTACCAGTAGGCGAGTATGTATTAAGAGAAAAAGCTGGACAAGAAAAGCTATTAGAGCAAGGCTATGTAACAATGGAGGATCAATTCTTTAGCGTAGAAGAAACAATAGAGAAACAAAAACTAGTGGTAGAACAAGAAATAGTAAGAGTGACAATTCAAATTCAGGACGAAGAAACAAAAGAAGAAATAGAAGATGAGAACATAGAAATACAAATAGAAAAAGACGGAAAAATAGTAGCAAGTACAAAACCAGAAGGAGATATGCTAAAAATAGAAAAGACAGAAGAAGGCTATACAATAGAGAGATTACCAGAAGGAGAGTACAACTTACTAGAAATAACACCAGAGGGATATAAAACGATAGAAGAGAGTAAAATAAAAATAGAAGATACAAAAGAAGAACAAGAAATTATCAGGACGACAAGAAAATTAATATTTGATATTCAAATTAACAAACAATTAAAAAATATCATTGTAAATGGAAAAACCGTTAAAATACAAGATAATAATATGATGAAAGTCGAGGTAAAAGAGAGAAACATTTCAACAGAGCAATTGGAATTAGAATATAGTATCATAGTAAGCAATGTAGGAGAAACAGAAGCAACAATAGAAAAAATAGTAGACAAAATTCCAGAAGGATTTACCTATGAGCAAGAAAAGAGCGGAAATTGGATATTAAATAATACAGTAGCAACTTATGGAGAAAACATATTGTTAAAACCAGGAGAAAGCAAAGAACTAACTATGACGATTAAATGGAATAATAGTAAAACAAACTTTGGAGAAAAGAAGAATACAGCAGAGTTAGTAAGTGCTACAAATCCATATGGTTACAAGGAAAATAATGAGAAAAATGATATCTCTGAGGTATCTACCATTATATCAGTAGGAACAGGACTAGAAGAAAAAATAACCATTATAAGAATTATTATTATTGCTTTAACAGCATGTATGGTTATATGCTTATTAGCTGGAATTGAAATTATGATTTTAAAGAAAACAGAAAAAAGAAAATAATTTCAATTGAGCAAAGTAATAGAAAAAGTTGCTAAAAAAGAAAAATAGTTTGAAGTAGACTTTACTCCAAACTATTTTTTTATCATTAAAATATAAAAATAGCCATACAAAATAGCATGGCTAAATTTACTTGGTAGCGAGAAGTGGATTCGAACCACCGACCTGTCGGGTATGAACCGAATGCTCTAGCCAACTGAGCTATCTCGCCATATATAGTAAACAAGACAAATATTATTATAATCGTATTTCTGGATTTTGTCAAGAAAAAAAGAACAATTTTTAAAAATTGTTCTTTAATGTTCTATATCAAAATCATCTTGTATTCTAGAAATTCTACTATTTTTCGAATTTTCTTTATTTTGTGTAGCAATTGGCTGAATAGTAGAGACGTTATTTTCTGAAGTAATTTGCTTTTTCGATTGTTTTGCTTGTTTTTTAGCACTAGGAATTCCTATAGTATGATAATAATTTTTTGCTTTTTCCTCTATTTCTTGTGTGCTTTTTCTTAATTCTTTAATGGTAGTAAGTTCTTCTTCAGAAGTAGCATTTTGTTCAAAATATTCAAAATTTTGCTCGTTTTGGGCTTCTTCTGCAACTGTTCCCATAATAATAGAAAGAAGATTTTTTAATTCTTCTTGCACTTGATGAAATCTTTGGTTAGATGAATGAGAGGTACTATGATTCATAATCTCTTTTTCTTAAACACAAAGTGCTAAGAAGTTCTCCTTTCTTTTAATTCTTTTCCAACATACTATTATATTAACACAAATAGAAGAAAAAGTCAATATTTTTAACGAAAAAAGTGAAAGCGCAAAAAATGTCGAAATTGAACGATGAAAAATACTTGTAAAATATTGGAAATTAGTATAAAATATAAAACATGTTTGAAAGAAAGGAGAGAGTCACAAATGAAAAAACTTTATGGTACCATTATGATTCATCAACAAATTATGGATAAACAAAGAAGTATACAAGAACATATTCAGTATTATAAACTAAAGCATAAAAAGTTTGGATTAGAAATTGTAAAAGAAAATGAAGAAAAAGAAAAATTAGAAAGAACCAATTTAATGAATATAACAGATAGTGAAGAAGCAATTAATTATGTTTTAAATATATTAATTAACAAAAAAATTATGCCAAATGAAGAAGATATTATTCATGATTTAGTAAAGCAATACACCTAAAAAGAAACAGGACGGAAAGAAGAGATTATTCTACTCTTCTTTCCGTCCTGTTTTCTTTTCCTGTTAGCCTTTCATATTCTTTACATTTAATTTTATATTCTAATTGTTGGGTCAGGTAGCGATAATACATATAACCTTGTTCATACTGCATCATAGGGTTAAAAAGATTATCTGCCATAGAAGGATCATAATTTTCATAAGGAGCATAAGGATTGTAACCATAAAAACCGTTAAAATTATTATAATCTGTATTCTTTTCCAAAAAAATCACCTCTTTTCCTATATGTATGAATAAGAAACCAAAATATTCTTTTATAAATTAAAATTAAAAATAGGAAAATAATGAATGAAACAAAAAGTATAAAAAGCAGCTAAAATACCATGAAGTAGTTTTCCTATAAAATAGGATTTAATCGATAAATTTGCTTTGGCGATAATACTATACACTTGTAGTAAGATAGACAAACCGCCAAAACCTAGTAAAAAGGCACTCAATATAATATTCATGGAAATATTTTTACAAGCAATAAAAGAAATTTGCGTAACTCCATTGGTTAATTCTAACATACCACTAATCAAAGAAGTACTAAAACGGATGTCATCAAAGCCAAAAAAGGAAAGGAAGGGATGAATGACATTTCCTAACATGGAAATAATATGGCTATTATTTAATATCGATAAGATAATGCTAAAAAGAACGACAAATCCACCAATCATAACAACCGTTTTGATAGCAGATAAAATACTTTTACCTAAAATATCACCTAAATTAGAAAAATTAACTTCCTCTTTTTTTATTTTATTTTGCGGAAAAACTTGGGTAGAAGATGGATTTTTACTTTTCCAAAAGCGAAATAGAACCCCAACACTAAGGCAAGCAAGAATATGAGTAATAAGAAGTAATAAACCAATAGTGCTATTGCCAAATAAAGAAATTCCTACGGTAGATAAAATAAAAAGAGGACCAGAATTATTCGTAAAAGCAAGCATTTTCTCTGCTTCTTCTTTGGTGCAAAGACCTTGTTCTTTTAAATTCACAACAATTTTAGCACCCGTAGGATAACCACTAATGATTCCCATTAAAAGAGCATAACTTCCAATACCAGGAATACCAAATAATGGTCTCATAATAGGATTTAGTAATTTACCTAATTTTGTTACTACACTAGTATAACTTAATAATTCGGTTGCAATAAAAAAAGGAAGTAAAGAAGGAACAATATTGTTGGCCCATAGTAAAAGACCTTCTTTACTAGCGGCTAAATTTGTTTTCGAAAAAATAACAAGGCAAATAATAAAAAGGCAAAAAATAGCAGGTAAAAGATTCCTTCGAATAGAGAGGAAAAGAAACTTAGATTTTGCTTTCGGATATTTCCTGTTTACAGTTACATTTTGCATAAAAAACTCCTTTCTTCATTTTATGAAAGAAAGGACAAAATTATGAAAAAAGTATTTTAAAATATGAAGAAATGCGATATAATAAATCATAGAAATCAAAAAGAGGAGATTGACAAAAAAATGAATGCCATGATATCTCAGTTGCAAAAGCTCCCAAAATTTCAAGAATATATTGAAGAAATTAACAAACATAGCCCGGTTATTTCCATATCGGGCTTATCTGACGTGGGAAAAGTGCAATACTTATATGCTACCAAAGAGGCGACAAATCGCCCTATTTGTATTGTAACTTATAATGAAATTCAGGCTAAAAAAATCATAGAAGATTTAAATTATTTTACGAAAGATTTTGAAACCATTTACTATTTTCCCAAAAAAGAAATTGCTAGCTATGACTATGTATTAGAAAGTAAAGATGTATTCTATCAAAGAATAGAAGTATTCAATAAAATAGAACAAAAGAAAGCCAAAATCATTGTCACTACAATAGAAGCATTAATGCAAAAGGTGATAGCAAAATCTACGTTATATCAACACAAATTGGAAATGAAAATGGGAAAAACATACTCTTTGGAAGAAGTAAAGCAAACTCTTATTCAGTTAGGGTATGAGAGAAGTGATTTAGTAGAAGGAAAAGGACAATTTAGCCTAAGAGGAGATATTTTAGATATTGCTCTTTCCGAAAAAGAAGGTATTCGTATCGAATTCTGGGGTGATGAAATAGATTCCATTCGTAAATTTCATTTATCTTCTCAACGTTCTACCGATACGATAGACAAAATAGAAATTATGCCAGCTCACGAGCTAATCTTAGAAGATGAATTATCTTCCATTATCACAAGAATACAAGAGGGAAAATTAGAGGCTAAAGAAGAGATAGGGCGAAGCATAAGTAATGCCAAAGACAATCAACAAAAAATACAGGAAATGAAAAAGCAAGACATAGAACTAATACAGGCAAATGATTATTTCAGTAAAATCGATAAATATTTTAATTATTTTTATACCAAGCAACAAACTTTTATCGATTATTTAGGAAAAGATTTTCTTATTTTTATTGATGATTTAGCCAAAGTACAGCAAAGGGAAGAAAATATTTTGATGGAAAATCGAAACTTAATGAAAGCTTTGCTAGAGAAAGGAAAATATATTCCACAGTCTCTTCAAAATTTAGAGAAAATCGAATATGTTCGAGAAGATAAGCAAATACTATATTTAGAAAAACAAGACTTTGGTATAGCAAAGTCAGCACCTGTTAAATTTCAATTTTCTTATCGTGATGTGCATTATTATAAAAGTGAAATAGAACTCTTAATTGGTGATTTTCTAAAATGGCTGAAAGAGAAAAAGCAAGTCATCGTTCTTGCAGGAAATGAGGAAGAAACCGAAAAATTTATTCAATTGCTAGAAGAAAAAGAAATTCCCTACCAAAAGGGAGAGATATACCAAAAGGCAACGTCCCCAAAGGTACCAAAGGTAGTGGTAGTACCAGGTAGGTTAAGTGCTGGTTTTGAATGTTACGACTTAAATTTAGTAGTAGTAACAGGGGAAGATTTGTTTACTTCCAATGTAAAAAAAAGAAGAAAGTTAAGTAGTAGTTTTAAAGAGGGAGAAAAAATTGTTTTTGCCGATTTAAAAATAGGTGATTATGTTGTACACAAAAGTCATGGAATTGGTCAATTTATTGGGGTAAATACCTTAAAGGCAGATGGCATTGTGAAGGACTATCTTAAAATTCGTTATCGTAATGATGATATGCTCTACATTCCAACGAATGACTTAGATAGCATTCGAAAATATATAGGGGGAGGAGAAGCTTCTCCTAAAATCAATAAATTAGGTAGTAAGGAATGGGAAAATACCAAAGCAAAAGTAAAGAATAATCTACAAGAGGTAGCAAAAGAGTTAATTGAACTTTATGCTAAAAGACAAAAAATAAAAGGGCATGCGTTTTCGAAAGACACCGAATGGCAAAAGCAATTTGAAGATAGTTTTCCCTATGTTGAAACAGAGGACCAACTTCGTTGCATTGAAGAAACGAAAAAAGATATGGAAGCGCCTCGTCCTATGGATCGACTTCTATGCGGAGATGTTGGTTATGGAAAAACAGAAGTGGCTATTCGTGCTGCTTTTAAAGCTGTAATGGATCAAAAGCAAGTAGCTTATCTGGTTCCTACCACTGTTCTTGCCAACCAACAATATGAAAGTTTTAAAGAGAGAATGGAAAGCTTTGCCATAAAAGTAGAACTACTTAATCGTTTTCGTACCAAAAAAGAGCAAGAAGAAATAATTCGTAAATTGAAATTAGGGGAAATTGATGTAGTAGTAGGAACTCATAGGCTTCTTAGTAAAGATGTAGAATTTAAAGACTTAGGTTTATTAATTGTGGATGAGGAGCACCGTTTTGGAGTCAAAGATAAAGAAAAAATAAAACAATATAAAACTAGCATTGATGTCTTATCCATGAGTGCTACACCCATTCCTAGAACTTTACACATGTCCATTGTAGGAGTTCGTGATATGTCGGTTATTTACGAACCACCACAAAATAGAAAGCCAGTACAGACGTATGTTTTAGAACAAGATGAAGAAGTAGTAAAAGAGGCAATTACCAAAGAATTAGAAAGAAATGGGCAAGTTTTTTATTTGTACAACCAAGTAGAAGGAATTGAGGCAAAAGCTCTTCAAATTGCAAATTTAGTACCAGAAGCAAAAGTTGCTTTTGCGCATGGAAAAATGAGTGGAAACGAACTAGAAGAAATCATGATGGAATTCATTAAAGGAGAAATTAACGTTTTAGTATGTACCACTATTTTAGAATCAGGTATTGATATTCCAAATGCCAATACCATTATTGTGGAAAATGCCGATAGACTAGGACTAGCACAACTATACCAAATTCGTGGTAGAGTAGGAAGAGCAGAAAAACAAGCTTATGCTTACATTATGTACAAACGTGATAAATTACTAACCGAAGTGGCGGATAAACGATTAAAAACCATTAAAGAATTTACCGAATTTGGCTCTGGCTTTAAAATTGCTATGCGTGATCTAGAAATAAGAGGAGCAGGAAGTATGCTTCGGAGAAATTCAACATGGACATATGGAACAAGTAGGATACGATACGTATTGCAAATTATTAGATGAAGTCATGAAAGAAATGCAAGGAATAGAAGTGCAAGAAGAACAAGATGTCCAAATTGATTTAAGTTTTTCTAGTTATATACCAGAAGACTATATTGAAAATAGTAGTCAAAAAATTGAAATTTACCAAGACATTGCGCTATGTAAGACAGAAGAAGATGTTCAAAATGTGACAGACGAGATTATCGATCGTTATGGTGCAATGCCACAAGAAGTAGAAAATTTGCTTGAAATAGCAAGAATTAAAAATGGGGCAAGAAAAGCAAATATCATAAAAATAACGCAAAAAAAGGATGGCATTGTCTTTTTCTATGATAACCATCAATTTAATATTTCTTTGGTAGATAAATTAGTAAAAAAATATAACAGAAAAGTTCGCTTTTCACCAGGAAAAGATCCTTATATTACATTAATATTAGAGGGAAAAAATGAGCGTGAAAAATTAAAGGAAATTGAAGAGTTTTTAGAAAAGTGTTAGGAGAAAAGAAAATGCAAGTCATTACGAGTAAAGAAAATGAAATGATTAAAAATATCAAAAAATTAAAAGATAAAAAATATCGTGAGGAGCAAAACAAGTTCTTAGTAGAAGGCATCAAAATGGTGCAAGAAGCAATTAAGGAAAAAGCAAAAATAGATAAAATTATCGTTTGTGAGGAATGTATTAAAGATGGAACCATTGGGCAAGAGCTCCTTTATGAAATTGCAAAACAAGATTGCATTTATACTTCAGAAAAAGTTTTTGAAAGTATTAGTGAAGTAACAAATCCACAAGGAATATTGGCCGTTATGCAAAAAGAAAATAGGGAAGATAGTATTTCTTACGAGGAAGATGTCATTATTGTATTAGATGGCATTCAAGACCCAGGAAATTTAGGAACGATTTTAAGAACCATTGATAGTGTAAACTTAAAACAAGTGATTTTATCCGAAAACACAGCTGACCCATATAACCCTAAAGTGGTGCGCTCTACCATGGGAGCGATTTATAGAGTGAATATGATAAGAAGTAAAAATATTGTAGAAACATTAAAAAATATAAAAAAGCATAAATACGATATTGTAGCAACTTCTTTGCAAACGGATCAAACGATTTATGAGATAGATTATAAAAAGAAAGCAATTGTCATAGGCAACGAAGCAAATGGTGTATCAAAAGAAGTATTAGCAATAGCGAATAAAAAAGTAAAAATTCCAATGCTTCGGAAAAACAGAAAGTTTAAATGCAGCCGTTGCCACCGGAATTATTCTATACGAATATGTAAGAAAAAAGTACCTTTAGGGACGGTTCCTAAAGGTACTTTTTTGTTATCTCATTAAATAAGAAAAAATAATTGAGCTTAATTTTAGGCTATCATGTTTAATAGTTCCATCTGCTGTTGTTAGCAAATCTCCTTCTAAAAGTTCATAATTTTCTTTTACAATATTTTCATAATCAATACGAACAGGGTCTTTTTGTTCTTCTGTTGCATATTTATCTAAAAGTTCATCATTAATTTGGGTAGTACTTACAATTACCGCATCAATGGTATTTTTTCCTATATATTTTTCTAACATTTGAACATGGTCATTGACAGTAAAATTATCTGTTTCGCCAGGTTGCGTCATCGCATTACATATATACATGACATTAGCTTTTGCTTCTTTAATTGCTTTTGCAACATCAGGACAAATTAAATGTGGCATAACGCTCGTATATAAACTTCCCATACTAAGAATAATTAAATCCGCCTCTTTTATTTTTTCAAATACCTCTGGAAAAACATGAGGGTTTTCTTTGTAAAAAATACGGCAATACTCTTTATTTGCTTTCGTAATATTTTCTTCTCCTTCTATAATTTCACCATTTGTGGTTTCTCCCATTAAAGTTAAACAATCTTCCGAAAGAGGAAGAACGGTGTGTTCTACAGCTAATAATTTACTTAAGTATTCAATACTAGTTTTCAAACTATTGGTTTCTTTTAGTAAAGAAGTTAAGATTAAATTACCAAGAGCATGCCCATTTAAATCGCTATATGTAGACAAGCGATATTCCATGATATCTTTGATTTCGTCTGGAAGAGTGGATAAACTGCTTAACACATGTCGAATATCTCCTACTGCAGGGGTAGAAAATTCTTTTCGAAGTCTCCCTGTGCTACTTCCATTATCTGACACTGTAATAACTGCTGTAATTTCAATGGGAAAGTATTTTAGTCCTCTTAAAACAGCTGAGGTTCCGTGTTCCTCCTCCTAAAATAACGACTTTTTTTCTTTGCATATTAAATTTTATTCCTTTCTTACCTTCCTTAGAAGGATTATATGGCAAGGAAAAATGATTTCCTATCATTTTTCTGTTAAATTAAAATTCACAGTTCTTTGGTGTTCTTGGGAAAGGAATGACATCACGAATATTTTGCATACCGGTTAAATACATCATCATTCTCTCAAAACCTAAGCCAAAACCAGCATGTTTACTACTTCCAAAACGGCGTAAATCTAAATACCACCAGTAATCTTCTTCTTTTAGTCCTAATTCTTTAATTCTCGTTCTTAGTTTTTCAATGTCATCTTCTCTTTGGCTACCACCAATTAACTCACCAATGCCAGGAACTAAAAGGTCAGTGGCAGCAACCGTTTTTCCATCGTCATTTTGCTTCATGTAAAAGGCTTTAATGTCTTTTGGGTAATCTGTTACAAAAACTGGTTTTCCAAAAACCACTTCACTTAAATAGCGTTCATGTTCTGTTTGAATATCCATACCCCAAGAAACTTTGTATTCGAAGTTATCATTATTTTTTTCTAATTCTTTGATGGCATCGGTATAAGAAATTCTTCCAAAGTCAGAATGAAGGACATGGTTTAATCTTTCTAATAAACCAGGAGCAATAAGTTTGTCAAAAAATTCCATTTCTTCTGGTGCATTTTCTAAAACATAAGAAATAATATATTTAATCATATCTTCAGCTAAGTTCATATCATCTTCTAAATCCGCAAAGCACATTTCTGGTTCTATCATCCAAAACTCGGCAGCATGCTTTACAGTGTTAGAATTTTCTGCACGGAAGGTTGGTCCAAAGGTATATACATTACGAAAAGCAAAAGCATAGTTTTCAACATCTAATTGTCCACTAACCGTAAGGTGTGCATTTTTTCCGAAAAAGTCTTTGGAATAATCCACGCTACCATCTTCTAATTTTGGAACATTGGCAAAATCAAAGGTGGAAACGTTAAACATTTCTCCTGCCCCTTCACAGTCGCTAGAGGTAATAAGTGGAGTATGCACATACACAAAACCTCTTTCTTGGAAAAATTTATGAATGGCGTAAGAAAGTACACTACGTACGCGAAATACGGCATTAAACGTATTGGTTCTTGGACGTAAATAAGAAATAGTTCTTAAATATTCAAAAGAATGTCTTTTCTTTTGAAGAGGGTAGTCACTATCTGCCATATCAAAAATTTCAACATTACTTGCTTTTATTTCAAAAGGTTGTTTTGCATTTTCCGTTTTCACAACCGTTCCTGTTGCAATAATAGAAGAACTAATACTTAATTTACAAATATCAGTAAAATTAGATAAGGTAGTATCAAACACAATTTGCACATTTTTGAAAAAAGAACCATCATTTAATTCAATAAAGCCAAAGTTTTTAGAATCTCTTAGTGTTCTTACCCAACCAGAAACTTGTACTTCTTTTCCTATATATTCCTCAGTATTTCGATATAATTGTTTTACTAATGTATTTTTCATTTTTTGTCCTCCTTTAATCATTATGTAGCAATTATACAATATTATGCAAAAGAAAACAAGATGTAGATAAAAAAGTAGAAAATAATCAAAAATACTAGACATAACTTGACAAAAGGAATATAATAGAAAAGGTTAAAAAAGTACTAATAGTGCATAGGAAGGAATGAAAGTTAATATGAACAATCAATATCGTACTTATATGTGTGGAGAATTAACTAGTAAAAATATAGGAGAAACCGTTAAACTTGCAGGTTGGGTACAAAGAATTCGTAATTTAGGCGCTATGAAATTTATCGACTTACGAGATGAAACAGGTATTACCCAAATTGTAATGCAGGAAAAGGAAGAATTAAACGAAATTGCAAATAATTTGGTAACGGAATGTGTCATATCGGTAGAAGGAAAAGTATTAGAACGTGTAAGTAAAAACTTGAAAATACCAACCGGTGAAATTGAAGTAGAGGCAAACACCATTACGATGCTTGGAAAATGTAAAAATGTATTGCCATTTGAAGTAAATTCAGAAAAAATAGATAGAAATTCTGTAAAAGAAGATTTAAGATTGCAATACCGTTTCTTAGATTTAAGGAATGATAAAATCCATAACAACATTTTACTTCGTTCCAAAATTTTAAAATTTTTACGAGATAAAATGAATGAATTAGGTTTTCCAGAAATACAAACCCCAATTTTAGCCAATTCTTCTCCAGAAGGAGCAAGAGACTTTTTAGTACCAAGTAGATTACATCCAGGTGAATTTTATGCTTTGCCACAAGCCCCACAACAATTTAAACAACTACTAATGGTGTCTGGCTTTAACAAATATTTTCAACTTGCTCCATGTTTTCGAGATGAAGACCCACGTGCCGATAGAGCACCAGGCGAGTTTTATCAATTAGATTTTGAAATGAGCTTTGCTACGCAAGAAGAAGTATTTGCTATATTAGAAGAAATTTTCACTTCTACTTTTAAAGAGTTTACCACTTGGAAGGTAGATGAAGCCCCATTTATTCGCATTCCCTATAAGGAAGCTATGGAAAAATACGGAATTGATAAGCCAGATTTAAGAAATCCACTTATCATTCAAGATGCAACCGAAATTTTCAAAAATACAGAATTCAGTATTTTTCAAGGAAAAGTAATTAAAACCATTGTTGTGCCAAATGGAGCAGAGCAAGGAAGAAAATTCTTCGATGGCATGGATGAATTTGCCAAAGAAGAAGCAGGTGCAAAAGGTTTAGCATGGGTAAAACTACAAGAAGAAGGACCAGTAGGAGGTATTGCTAAATTTGTAACAGAAGAAGTACAAAAAGGTTTGGCATCTTTAGGTGCAAAAACAGGCGATAGCTTATTCTTTGTAGCAGAAGAAAAATTAGAAAAAGCACAAAAAATTGCTGGTTTAGTACGTATTGAATTAGGAAAACGTTTAGATTTAATAGAAAAAGACTGCTATCGATTCTGCTTTATTATGGACTTTCCAATGTATGAAGAAGCAGAAGATGGAAAAATAGACTTTAACCATAATCCATTTTCTATGCCACAAGGAGGAATGGAAGCCTTAAATACCAAAAATCCATTAGAAATTTTAGCCTACCAATACGATGTCGTATGTAATGGCTATGAAATGGCATCAGGAGCGGTAAGAAACCATGATCCAGAATTAATGGTAAAAGCCTTTGAAATAGCAGGCTATAGTGAAAAAGAAGTAGAAACCAGATTTGGTGCCTTATACAATGCCTTCCAATATGGAACACCACCACATGCAGGAGCAGCACCAGGGGTAGATAGAATGATTATGCTTATTACCAACGAAGACAATTTAAGAGAAATTATTGCCTTCCCTAAAAATAAAAAAGCAAGAGATGTGTTAATGAATGCACCAAGCAAAGTAACCAAAGAACAACTAGAAGAAGTACACATTCAAGTAATCGAAGAAGAATAAAATGACAGGATAAAAACAAAGAAATGTAAAACAAGAAAAGAAGAAAATAAAAAGATGTGAATGACTGTATTAGAGGCAATTCACATCTTTTTAGAAAGAAGGAAAAATGAAAAAAGTATTATTAGGCATGAGCGGTGGAGTAGATAGTTCTGTATCTGCCATTGTCTTAAAAGAAATGGGTTATGAGGTGATTGGGGCTACCATGAAACTTTGGGAAGATAAGTGCAACCCTGAAATAGAAGGAGGTTGTTGTTCTTTTTCTGCAACCTATGATGCAAAACGAGTTTGCGATAAATTAGGTATTCCTCATTATACCTTAAATTGTGAAGAAGATTTTACACATTATGTCATAGATGATTTTATCCATTGCTATGAAAATTGCAAAACACCAAACCCATGTATTGAATGTAACCGCTACTTAAAATTTGGTGCTTTTTACCAAAAAGCATTAGAATTAGGCTGTGACTACGTAGCAACAGGACATTATGCCAAAATAGAATATAGTTCAAAATACCACCAATATGTGATGAAAAAATCAGAAGCAAAGCAAAAAGATCAAACTTACTTTCTATATTGTATTCCAAAGGAAGTTTTGCCACATATTCTTTACCCATTAGAAAGTTTTCAAGATAAGGAAGAAGTAAGAAAATTAGCAGAAAGGTATGAATTAAAAGTAGCACATAAAAAGGATTCACAAGAGGTATGCTTTATTCCAGACAATAATTATGTAGGTTTTATCAAAAAAAATAGTCCACAATCTTTCCAAAAAGGAAACATTGTATTAAAAGACGGAACAATTTTAGGAACTCATGAAGGGCTAATTCATTATACCATAGGGCAAAGAAAAGGGTTAGGAATAGGCTATAAAGCACCACTCTATGTGATTGATTTAAACAAAGAAAAAAATGAAGTAGTGGTGGGAGAAGAAAAAGACTTATATCAAAAAGAATTACAAGCAACAGATTGCAACTTTTTATTAGATATAGATTTAAGTAAACCACAAGAGGTAATGGCAAAGGTAAGGTATCGTGCCAAAGAAGCAAAAGCAATTCTAACGATGGAAAAGAACATCGCTCATGTTGTCTTTGAAGAACCACAAAGAGCCATTACACCAGGACAATCTGTTGTATTTTATATGGATGATGTAGTTCTTGGTGGAGGTAAAATAGTATCTTTTAGATAAAAAATCCTACAGCTATTCTATTTTATTTTGCTTCGTTCGTCCCAACTTCCTATCGTCTATAAAGCAATTTTTGTTTACACCAAAAATTGCTTAACAGACGATATGTCGCTGGTCCCCACACAAGCTCACTTTCAAAATAAAACAGAATAGCTGTAGGTCCTTTTTAAAACAAAAAGTAGAACAAAATTTTGCAAAAACTATTGACAAGGCAAAAAACAAATGCTAGAATCATTTTATAAAATTCAAGGAAGAGGTGATTGTATGGAGGAAAAAAATCCTTTGACAAATAACCAAATCGGAGAAATAAAAGTACTTTTAAACGAACTAAAAGAAGAACAAAGTAATTTGTCAGAACAAACACAAAAGAATTTTAAAGTAATCATGCAAAAACTAATGAAAATGCAAGAGTATCATGAAATAAGTGACATGACAAACCAAGTATTTGAAATGAGGTTGTCTAATATCGAAGATTTCTTATTTCGTTTAGAAGGCTACATACGAAATCAAAAAAAATAATGCAAAAGCTACCAAGAATTTTTTTGGTAGCTTTTTATAGAAAATATAACAAATACTATTGATAAAATGAACAAGAAACGATAAAATAACAAAAAGACAAGAAAGAGAAAAAGAGGAGAAATCATGAAAAAAAGGATTCAATTTTATTTTGCATTTTACTTAGCCAAAATTTCTGTTATCGTTTTAAAAATCATTCGAAGAGATGCTACCCAATTTCCAGGCAAACTTGCGATTACCTTATGTCCTAATTTTTTAGATCAAATAGGAAAACCAAAGACCATTATTGCAGTAACAGGGACCAATGGAAAAACTACAGTATGTAATATGATAGAAAATTGTTTGAAAGAAAATGGCTATGATTTTATGGATAATCAACTAGGATCGAATACGAATTCTGGTATTGCTTCTACTTTTATTAAAGGAGCAAAGTTATCAGGAAAGCCAAAGAAAGATTTAGCAGTCTTTGAAATTGATGAAAGAAGTTCCATTCGCGTATACCCTTATGTAAAACCAAGTTATTTAATATGCACCAATTTATTTCGTGATTCTTTAATGCGAAATGCTCATACAGAGTTTATTGCTAACATGCTAAGTAATAATATTCCAAAAGAAACCAAACTGATTTTAAATGGAGATGACTTAATTGTTAGTAATTTAAGCCCTGAAAATGAAAGAGTTTATTTTGGCATTGCTCGACTAAAAACGGACACCGATACTTGTGAAAATATAGCAAGAGATATGATTGTTTGTCCTAAGTGTGATAGCAAATTAGAATATGATTTTGTACGTTATAATCATATAGGACGAGCCCATTGCAGTAAATGTGATTTTAAATCTCCTACCATCGATTATGAAGTAACGAATATTGATTTTGAAAATAAAATAATGACCATCAAACATCAAGAAAAAGAAGAACAATACGATTTGATAAATAACAATATTATTAATATTTATAATATGCTAGCTACCATTACTCTTTTGCAAGAATTAGGGTTCAGTCAGGCACAAATTAATCCTGTTTTAAGCAAGCAAAAAATAGTAGATACTAGGTATAGCAAAGAAACAGTAAACCAGATAGAAGTAATTACGCAACTTGCTAAGGGAATGAATCCCATTGCTTGTTCTAGAGCATTTGACTATGTAAGAAAGGAAAGTGGCAATAAAGCAGTCTTTCTTTTGTTAGATGACTTACATGATGCGGCCAATGGTTCGGAAAATACAGCATGGCATTATGATACCGATTTTGAATTTTTAAACGATGAGTCTATTAAGCAAATTTTAACAGCAGGTGCGAGATATTTAGATACCAAAGTAAGATTAGAAATGGCAGGCATTGAAAGTAAAAAAGTGATTTGTCAAAGAGAGGAATTATCCTTAATCGAAAAACTAAATTTAGAAGGAATTGATAAAATCTTTATTTTACACGATTTGTATGCAATGGATTTAAAAAATGAAATCAAAGAGCAAGTGAAAAGAAAAATACAAGAAAAACAACTAGAAAAAGCAAAAGAATAGAAAAAAAAAGCAAACAGAAAAAGGAGATTAAAAATGGAAGAAGAGTTAACAATAGAAATTTTATTTCCCGAGTTTTGCAATTTATATGGGGACCTTAGTAATATGAAATATTTACAAAAATGTATGCCAAAAGCAAACTTTCATGAAACTGCATTTGATGAAGAACCACTTTTTGTAACAGAGAAAGTAAACTTGATTTATTTAGGACCCATGACGGAAAGTAGACAAGAAAAGGTCATTCAAAAATTGCTTCCTTATAAACAGAAAATAGAAGAACGAATAGAACAAAATGTTGTTTTTTTAATCACAGGAAATGCTTTAGAAATTTTTTCAAACTATATTGAAAAAGAAGATGGAAGTAAAATAGAAGCACTAGGAATTTTCCCAATTTATGCCAAACGTGATATGCTTCATAGACATAATAGTAAATTTATAGGAAAATGGGAAGAAATTGAAATAGTAGGGTTTAAAAGTCAATTTACATTTAGTTATGGAGACAATACACATGGCTATTTTGCTACAGTAGAAAAAGGAATTGGAATCCACCAAGAATCTCAATTGGAAGGTATTCAAAAAAATAATTTTATTGGTACTTATGTCATAGGACCCATCCTTATTTTAAACCCTTATTTTACAAAAAAATTGATGGAAAAAATGGGAATGAAAGAGCCAAAACTTGCTTTTGAAGAGGATGTTATAAAAGCCTATGAATATCGATTAAAGGAATTACAAAATTTATAAAAGCCCAATATTACAGAAATATGACAAAAAAGTTGCAATTCTATGACAAATATGCTATAATAGGAATAGATTCTAAAGAGAAGGTGAAAAAATGGAACTAATGATAATTGTATATTTATTACTATTTATTATCTTTGGATTAATTTTATTTTCCATTATGCAATTAAAATTAGCAGGAATGAAAATTAAAGATTTTTGGAGTTTTATTGAAGCAAACCAAATGTTAGATAAACTATATGCTTTTTCTAAAAAGTATGAAAAAATGAGTGTACAAGAACAAGTGATTTTTTTAATGGAAGCCGAAAAAGTCTTTAATGCCTTTGATAAAGTGCCAAAAATGGTTTGGGAAGAAGAATACGATAAATATTCCGATGTATTAGATACTTATAAAAATATAAAAGTATTAAGATGGGTATCAAATTAAAAAAGTAGAACATAAAAAACTCTAATAAATGAAATAAATTGCTCTAAAAACAAAAAAGTTTTTAGGGCAATTTATTGTTTTAAAAAGAATAATATGAAGGAAAAATAATATACTAATAACAGAAAAATTGCATTTTATAAGGAGAGTTTATGCGCATGAAAATACGATATTTTGACCATGCAGCAACCACCATGGTAAAAGAAGAAGTAGTAAAAGAAATGTTACCTTATTTTTCATTAGAATATGGAAATGCTTCTTCCTTGTATACGTTAGGAAGAAAAGCAAGAAAAGCAGTAGAAGAAGCAAGAGAAAAAGTAGCCAAAGCCATTGGAGCTAAACCAAAAGAAATTTATTTTACTTCTTGCGGAAGTGAAGCAGATAACTTAGCCTTAAAAGGAATTGCGTATCACAACCAGAAAAAGGGAAAACATATTATTACCAGTAAAATAGAACATCCTGCTATTCTAGAAACTTGCAAAACATTAGAAAAACAAGGATTTGAAGTAACTTATTTGAACGTGGACGAAAATGGCTTTATTTCTTTGCAAGAATTAGAAGCCAGTATCAGGCAAGATACCATTTTAATTAGCATTATGTTTGCCAATAATGAAATAGGAACTTTGCAGCCCATTTATGAAATAGGAAATATCGCTAGAAAACATCATATTTTATTTCATACCGATAGTGTGCAAGCAGTAGGAAATGTAGAAATTGATGTGGAAAAAATGCAAATTGATGCTTTATCCATGTCAGCTCATAAATTTTATGGACCAAAAGGAGTAGGTGTTCTTTATGTAAGAGAAGGCGTTGAATTTGATCGAATACAAGATGGAGGACATCAAGAAAAAAATAAAAGAGCAGGAACCGAAAATGTAGCAGGAATTGTAGGACTTGGAAAAGCCATTGAGCTGGCAACGAAAAACATAGAAGAATATCAAAAAAAATTAACAAATTTAAGAGAAGAGTACTTTTCACAAATAGAAGAAAAAATTCCCAATTATAAAATCAATGGAGATCGCATAAAGCGATTGCCAGGCAACGCTAATGTGTCTTTTGAAGGAATTGAGGGAGAAGAACTTTTATTAAAATTAGATGAAAAAGGAATTTGTGCTTCGGCAGGTAGTGCCTGTAGTTCAGGAAGCCCTACTCCTTCTCATGTACTTCTTGCTATTGGATTAAAGCCAGAACTTGCTTATGGTTCTTTAAGAATTAGTCTAGGAGAAGAAAATACAAAGGAAGATATCGATTTCCTAGTAGAGCAACTAGTAGAAATCATTCCAAAACTACGAAAATGAACAGAAGGGACGCCTCTTTTCATTCCAAAATGGAACGCTGGGGACACCCCTTTTTTTGCTTTTTGTGTTAAAGCAAAAAAGCGATTTTGGTAATTCGCTTTAGAATAAGGGGAAAAGTATAAAAAATACGAAAAAAAGCATACTAAAGAAAAAAGGAATGAAAAAAGATGGAAAAAATAAAAAAAGTAGGGATGGGATTAGTAGCAGGAATTATTTGTGGTTTATTTGCATCTGGTGGAGGACTTATTTTAGTTCCCGCTTTTCTTTATTTACTAAAAAAGGAAGATAAAATAGCAAGAGGAACAGCCGTATGTTGTATTTTGCCAATGGTTGTAACTAGCAGTATCTTTTATTATCAAGAAAATTATATTAACTGGAAGATTGGTTTTCTTTGTGCAATAGGAGGAATCTTAGGCGGAATTCTAGGCGCAAAATTACTAAAAAAAATTCCAACGATATATGTACGCATTTTATTTAGTTTATTTTTATTTTATGTGTCACTAAAAATGTTATTTTAAAAATCAATATTTATGGTAGGAAAAGAATAGGAGAAAAAATGTTAGAAATTACCTTTGGTATCATAGCAGGAATAGTAACAGGTTTAGGAATGGGCGGCGGAACCATTTTGATTTTATTTTTGTCTTTATTTTTAGGACTAGATCAGCACATTGCGCAAGCCACCAATTTAGTATTTTTTATTCCTACTTCTTTAGCTGCTATTTTAACCAATTTGAAACAAAAAAATGTAGATATTAAGCTTGCACTTAGTATTTCTTTTTATGGAATATTAGGTGCTATGATAGGAGCTATTATTTCAAAAAATATTAGCTCTGAGCATTTAAAAAAATATTTTGCTATTTTTATTTTGCTCATTGCTATTCATGAAGTATATGAATTATATAAAGAGTATAAAACGAAAAGAAAAAACGCATAATAAGAATAAGAAATGAAAAAAGGAGGAAAGTAATGGATATGAAATTTATTAAAGGTATGATTATGGGCGGAATTGTTTCTGCAGGTGCTATGATGATGTATAAAGAAATGACCGGAAATAGTAAAAAGCAAATGATTAAAAAAGGAAAACAATTTGCTAAAAAAATGGGAATATTATAAAAAACAAAATAATAAGTAGCATAAAGTAACAAATAAAAACAAGTAGCATAAGATATAGTACAAACAATATATTGTTTTTTATATAGATAAAGTGCAGACCACATATCATCTAAGTGGTCTGCCTTTCTTTCTTTTTTTTGCTAGTATTCTTGTATTTCTTAAAAAACTATGATAAAATGCATACAATAAAAGAAAAAAAGGACATACTAGTTCCAAAAACAGCAAAAATTTAAACAAAAATTTTGTAAACCTCATAAGAAAGGAATGATTTTAAACATGGAAAAAAACACATTTTATGTTACAACCCCAATTTATTATCCAAGTGGCAAATTTCATATTGGTACCGCTTATACAACGGTTCTTGCTGATACTATGAAACGCTACAAAATACAAAGAGGTTATGATTCTTACATGTTAACGGGACTAGATGAACATGGACAAAAAATTCAAGAGGTGGCTTTCAAAAATGGAAAAACGCCACAACAATATGTTGATGAAATGGCAGTAGCGGCTAAAAAATTATGGGAATACATGGACATTGAATATGATGATTTCATTCGTACCACAGAAGAAAGGCACACCAAAATCGTAGAAAACATTTTTGACCATCTAATGGAACAAGGAGATATTTACTTAGGCGAATACGAAGGTTGGTATTGCACCCCATGTGAAACGTTTTTTACCGAAACACAATTAGTCGATGGAAAATGTCCAGATTGTGGTAGAGAAGTAAAGAAAATGAAAGAAGAATCTTACTTCTTTAATATGAAAAAATATCAAAAAAGATTAGAAGAATTTTACGAACAAAACCCAGATTTTATTGCACCAGAATCTAGAAAAAATGAATTATTTAATAACTTTATTAAACCAGGATTAGAAGACTTATGTGTTAGCCGTACTAGTTTTGATTGGGGCGTAAAGGTAAGAAAAAATCCAAAACATGTTGTGTATGTATGGTTAGATGCTTTAACCAACTATATTACGGCATTAGGTTATGGAACAGAGGAAGATAGCAAATTTAAAAAGTACTGGCCTGCCGATTTACAAATTGTAGGAAAAGATATTATTCGTTTCCATGGTATTTATTGGCCTATCTTTTTAATGGCATTAGACCTTCCAATTCCCCAAAAATTATATGCACATGGCTGGATTATGATGAAAGACGGAAAAATGTCAAAGTCCAAAGGAAATATTGTTTACCCAGAACTATTAATTGAGCGCTATGGCTTAGATGCCACCAAATATTTCTTACTAAAAGAATTACAATATGGGCAAGATGGTGTCTTTACTCCAGAAGGCTTTGTAGAAAGATATAATATTGATTTATGTAATGATTTAGGAAATTTACTAAATCGAACCATTGGTATGATGAATAAATATTTTGCAGGAACGATTCCAATGATAGGAAAAACCAAAAATGAACCAGATGAGCAACTAGAAGCTTTTGTTTTAGAAAAAGTGAAACAAGTAGAAGATAATATGGATAGTGTTCATATAAGTAATGCTTTGCAAGAAATTTGGAATATCATTGCAAGAAGTAATAAATACATCGATGAAACAGCACCTTGGGTTTTAGCAAAATCAGAAACAGAAGAAGACAAAGAAAAATTGGCTTCTTGTATGTATCATTTAGCAGAAAATTTAAGAATTGTTGCCATTTTACTACAACCATTTATGAAACAAACATCACAGAAAATGTTAGAACAACTAGGAATAAAAGAACAAGAAATGACCTCTTGGGATAGCACAAAAATTTATGGAGCAATGAAACCAGAAACAAAAGTAATTGAAAAAGGAGAACCTCTATTTATGAGGTTAGATATGGAAGAAGAAGTAAATTACATTAGAGAAGGTATGCAAAAATAGAAGAAAGTAAGAGGTGCTAAAAATGGACGAAAAACATAGACAATATTGTATTAAATTAGGAAATCCCTATATGCAAGAACAACGCTATCAAGAACAATTGAAACCAAATGGGGCAGATTCTTTGTGGATGCAAGAAGAGCCATTCGAAAATAAGCAAGATTGGTTTAACAACAAAAAGAACCATTTCTAAAAAACATAAAAAGTAGCAAAAAATTCACAGATTAGACATATTTCAAAAGTATAATAAAGTAAAGAACAAGGTAGAGCAATACATTTTATATTGCTCTTCTTTTCAAATGAATGTTCATGTGGTAAATAAAAAAGGAAAAGGAAGAAAAAAGATGAATGATATTACAATTTTAGTAGTGGATGATGAATCGAGAATGCGTAAATTGGTCAAAGACTTTTTAACGCAAAAAGAGTATCGTGTCTTAGAAGCCTCAGATGGAGAAGAAGCACTAACCGTATTTGAAGCAAACAAAAATAAAATTAGTCTTATTTTATTAGATGTCATGATGCCAAAATTAGATGGATGGTCTGTACTTCGCCAAATTCGTCAAACTTCCAATGTACCTATTATTATGCTTACTGCCAGAGGAGAAGAGCAAGATGAATTATTTGGTTTTGAACTTGGAGTGGATGAATATATTGCCAAGCCATTTAGCCCTAAAATACTAGTCGCTAGAGTAGAAGCTATTTTAAATCGTTTGAAACCAAAAGAAAGTAATGTAAAAGAATATGGTGGAATTGTCATTGACCATGACGGAAGAACGGTAAAAGTAGAGGGAAAACAAATCGAATTAAGTTTACGTGAATATGAATTATTAAAATATTTAGTAGATAACCATGGCATCGCTTTATCCAGAGACAAAATATTAAATAACGTTTGGAATTATGATTATTATGGCGATTCCAGAACGATTGATAGTCACATCAAAAAAATTCGTCATAAACTAGGAAAAAAGGGAAAATATATTGAAACCATACGTGGCATAGGATATAAATTTGAAGTAAAATAGAAACAATCGTATCTTAAGAAAGGAATCATAAAAATGAAGAAATTAAAAGAAAAACTAAAATCCATACGTGTTAAGTTATTTCTTTGTTTATGTATTGTGGTAACCGTCATTGTATTATTTTTAATTATGATTAATAATGTCGTTTTAGAAAGTTTTTATTTGTATTCCAAAGTAAAAAATGTAAAACTTGCTTACGAAAAAATTAATCATTACTATAATTTACTAGAGCAAAATGAAAATACAACGATGAATATAGAAGAAGAGTTAAACCATATTGCGTTAAAAAATGATTTTGATATTTTAATTCAAGGAAAAGAAAGTATTTTAATTTTTAGTTCGGACAAAAACCTAACCTCTAGCATTAATAAAATGAATGAAATTATTTTAAATAGTACGGCACAAAATTTTATTGTAAATGGAAAGGTAACTAGTAACCAGCGTATTATTTATCAAAGCGACAAGGTAACTATTAGAAGGATGATTGACGAAAGAAATAGTATGAATTATATTTTATTGTCGGCTACATTAGATAATGGCAACATTTTGTACATTCGTATTCAAGTAGCTTCGATTGAAGAAAGTGTACAAATATCAAACCGTTTACTTATTTTAATAGGAGGAATTTCTATTTTAATAGCAGGTGTTTTAGCTTCCTTTATTTCAAAAAAATTTACAGAACCTATTTTAGAATTAAATGATATTGCTCAAAATATGTCAAAATTAGATTTTAGTAAAAAATATCGAACCAACGATACAGACGATGAAATAAACCAACTAGGAAAAAGTATTAACACCATGTCCGACAAGTTAGAAAGTACGATTAAGCAATTGAGAGAAACCAATGGTGAACTGGAAAAAGATATTGAGGAAAAATCTAAGATAGATGAAATGAGAAAACAATTTATTTCCGATGTATCGCATGAATTAAAAACACCAATTGCTTTAATTCAAGGTTATGCAGAAGGATTAATAGAAAATGTCAATACAGATGAAGAATCGAAAAAATTCTATGCAGAAGTAATTTTAGATGAAGCGGAAAAAATGGATTCTTTAGTAAAACAATTATTAGAATTAATGAAACTAGAATATGGAAAAGGCGAATTTCATAATCGCAAAATGGACATTGTAGAACTAATCAAAGAAGTGGTTCGTAAATGTAATGTTATGGTAAAAGAAAAAGGAATTCAAGTAGAATTTGATAGTAGCAAACCAATTTATGTACTAGCGGATGAATTTTACATAGAGCAAGTGGTAACTAACTATTTTACCAATGCCATAAAGCATGCAGAAGAAAGAAACGAAGAAAAGAAAATTAAGATTCAAATAGAAGAAAAGGACAATCATAAAATTAGAGTAAAAATCTTTAATACAGGTGAAAATATTAAAGAAGAAGACTTAGAAAGAATATGGAAACGTTTTTATAAAGTAGATGCAGCAAGAAATAGAGAAGAAGGTGGAACTGGTATTGGTCTTGCCTTAGTAAAGGCAATTATGAACCATTATCAAAATGAATTTGGCGTACAAAATAAAGAAAATGGAGTCGAATTCTATTTTGAATTAAATCAAGAAAAGCAAGAATAAGAAAATTGAGATTTTTGGGACGGACTCAAAAATCTCAATTTTTTAGTTGTTTTAGTTATTTAAATAATATTGAATTAAAGTTTCGATTGCTTTTTGGTCTCTTTTACACAATTTTTTAAAATCATTATTGTATTTTTGATTAGAGCTTCTAATGGAACTATCTAATAAAGGATATAAAACAGCATCGGTTGTAATATGGTATAAATTGCAAAATCGAATTAGCGTGTCTATGGTTCCAGCAGATATGCCTCTTTCTATTTGGCTAATATATTTAGGAGCTAAATCCATTAATTCAGCAACTTGTTCTTGCGTATATCCATTTTTAATTCTATGATTTTTTAAAGTTTCACCTATCTGTTTATTCATTTTGATATCTTTCATGATTAACACCACCTATATAACCAATATAAACTTAATTATCAATATTAGAAACAATGTATAATGCGATAAATTCGCATAATTTTTTTATTCTTTTTAAAATAGTATTCTCAAAAAGTGTTGAAATATGAATAAAGTCGTATTATTTCTTATAAGTAAAAAAAATGTAAAATATTTTACGAAAAAGTCGCATATTTTCTTTACATTTGTAAAAATTAGTGATATAAAATAATTGTCGATGTTATATTAAAAGACAAAAGGGGGTGAAAAAAATGAGAAAAGCAAAATATTTCGTTATGGTTTTATTTGCTGTTATGATAGTTCTTTTCATACCAAGTATTTCAAGGGCAGCTGTGGATGTTACAAGAAATATTTATGCTAATAATGGAAGTGCAAAATATGAATTTACAGGTTTAACATTAAATCAATCACATGACTATGAATTTGGACTTACTAAAACATTAGCAGAAGAAGTTAACAAATGGCATTTAATTACAGAACGTACAGAAAACACTGCAACTGTTGATATTTCAGGAGCAACTGTTGAATTTACCAATGTTATTACAGCTGTTACTACAGGTTATATTACGATTAGAGATAAAAATGAACCAGAAACAATAGTGGTAAATCATCATGCAATAGATTTATCAATTCCATACTTAAATATAAGTAATTATACGGTAATAAACAATGGAAAAGCTTTAGATGATAATCAGATTCAGATAAATTTCTGGAATGCTAGTAATAGTAAAGCATATTATCAATATGAAAAAATAACAGATGAAAAAGTTATATCTAAATATAAAGAAATAAAAGCAAAAAACGGAGATTTTAATGAATTACAATCTTTATTAAAAACGAAAGCTCCTTCTTCTAATTGGACTGCTTGGGGATATTGGAATGGATATGGTGACAGTACAAACATTGGATTTGGATATACACAAAGATCAGTAAATGTTTCTGATTATGGATTGTATTATATGTGGATTTACCTAGCAGGTAATAATATAAGAAATTTATATGGATACATATTGGTTGATAATTTACAACCAGAGATTGCTTTAGATAGGATTTCCTTACCTAAAACACAAGAAGTAGAATTAGGAAAAACATTAACATTAACGCCTACATTTAGTCCAGAAAATACTACTAATAAAATTGTAACATGGAGTTCAAGTGATGAGTCTGTTGCTACAGTTGATAATGCTGGAAAAATAACTCCTAAAAAAATAGGTTCTACTATTATTACAGTAACTTCTCAGGATGGTAATAAAAAAGCGTCTTGTACTGTTACAGTAATACAAAAAGCGAATGAACCAAGCAATGAAAAACCAAGTAGTGAAAATAATAGTAATACCAACAATGGAACTACAACAAACGGAGGAAGCAATAACGGAGGTTCAAGCAATAGTGGTAGTACAACAAACGGAACAACTAATAATGGAAGTTCAAACAATGGTGCTACAACCAATAATGGAACATCAAAGGAAAACGATAAAACAATAGCAACAGGCAAATTACCACAAACTGGCGTTGGAATAGGATTAAGTACATTATTATTTGCTACGATTGGTGCTAGTATAGTTTTCTATGTAAAAAATAGGAAATATAAGGGTATATAGCATTTCTATTCAATAGAAAAATAAAAAATAGAGCCAATTTTTATGAATGGCTCTATTTTTTAAATATTCTTACAATTTTATGAAAAAGTTGCTGAAAAAAGTTTTCTTTCTTAATAACCATGAGACTATTGTCGAAAGAGGTTTTATTGCTCTCTTTTCTTTCTTCAAATATCACATCAATATTTCTTCCAGAATATTCTTCTTTCTTTTTCTTTTCAGCTTCTATTGCTTCTGTTTGATCCTTTTGGGCAAATTCTTTTTTTTCCTCATCAGTTGCCCAATAACTTCTATAAATTAAAGATAAAATATTTTCCGTTTCTTTTAATAAACTTTGTTTATCTAATTCTATCTCTTGCTTAATATTAGTTTTATAATCTATATTCCTATTCGTTTTAATAAAATCCATAAATGAAGTAGGAATTTTTTTTAGTAATTCATCTTCTGTATTTTGTAAAATAATATATACTTCTTGCAATGAATTTCGATAAGTATTATCAATCATATATTACAACTCCCTTATCCTTTGTTTTTAGTAACATATCTTTTATTTGTAAATAAGTTGCATGAATTCTATCGCTAGGTGTTCTATCTGCTATTTGCTTAAATTGCTCCCTTTTAAACCTATTTTGAGCAAACCCTTTTCTATCGTTTTTTAGAAATACAGAAGAATCTTTGACGCTTTCCCATCTTTCTTTATAAATTTGTATATCTTCTGGATTGGCGATAATAAGATTTAAAAAATTTTCTACTTTTTGTTTTTCGTTTACATTGGTTCGATAAAATGTTTCTAGTTGTTCTTGATATATTGTTGGATTTTCTGTTATTTGAATAGCGGTATTTATTAAAGAAGCATATAAAAATACATTCTGCTTGATGACTTCTGGATTTAAAGTTCCATTTGCCATTCTAAATTCTATGGTATTTTTTTTACGATTTCCTATATTGGTTAAATTTAAACCAGCATATCTTCTTTCATCTAATTTATATTTACCAGCAAGAGTTTTTAGTTTTCCAAAATTTTGATACGATACCTTTAAGGTTCCGTCTTGTATCTGTTTAAATATCTTTTTTCCAGTAGGGGCAGCCATTCCATTTCTCCATAAGGCAGAAACGATATGAATTCCTTTAAAGTCTTTATTTATCGCTCCTTTTCGTATAGGATCATTTTTATCATTACACATTTTGTATAATAGCTCTTCTGCTTCAGCATATAATCTTAAAAAATTTCTCATTCTGTTTGGGTTACATCTTAAACATTCCGCGTCGAAATGAATATGTAAGCCACATTTGCTATCGGTAACAACTTCATTACCTTTTTGTCCAGGATATTTCTTCATGTGTTCACAGATATCGGAAATATTTTTCCAATCTTGTTCGGAATCCTGTAAAATAGGGGAAACTAGTTCTGCTCCACCTTCTGAAACAAGTGCTTCTTCGCTGGCTTTAGCCATGTGCCAATGTTTACTTTGAAGATACTTAGCACTTTCTCCTGTATATAGTCCGTTTTTACCTTTTGTTTTTACATTATTTGCTTCTAATTCTATTCCAAATTTAAACTCTTTTGGTAATCCTAATGGAGCAAATTCTTTTGTATATTGCATAAAATTTTCTCTTCCTTTTCTCACTTTATTCTATTTTACTATAGATATTTTGAAATCACAATACTTTAGAAAAAATTTCCTTTTTTATTTGTTTCCTAGCTATATAAAGAAGAAATTTGAGCTCATCAAAAATCTTTCAAAAGTCGAAAAAAGCAAAAAAAAGGCGATGAAAAATTCTTTACAAATAAAAAAAGTTATGGTAACATAAAATTGAAATTAAAAATTTTTATATTAATATTTATAGTAGAAAAGTTTTATCATATTGACAAACAGCATAAAAATACATTATAATGAATATAATAAGAATAGATATTAATATCTATTTACAGTCTAAAATCAGGTGAACCCTACCAATAAGTGGGAGCTGTAAAATCAATGGTAAAGATTGCATCTTTACCATTTTTTTATTTTTATACGAAAAAAGAAGAAAAAAGAAAATGTAAAAAAATTAAAATAGGAGGAAATATGAAATTATATTCTGTATCAGATCAATATATAAAATATCTAAAGACTTTTGATAGTAAAGTTTATGACAATAAAGAAGAAAATAGAAAAATGACTAGAAAATATTTAGGAGTTGTATTAAAAATCAATCATTTTAATTATTATATTCCAATGTCATCCCCTAAAAAATCGGATTATCAAAACAATAAAATAAGAAAATCTATTATTCCCATTATTAGAATTGTATCAAATGAAGAAAAAGATGAAACAATAGCATTAAAAGGAACATTAAGAATTAGCAATATGATACCAGTACCAAAAAGTGAACTTATATTATATGAACCAAAATTAGAAAAAGATAAAAATTACAAAATATTAATTGAGAAAGAACTAGAATTTATACATAAACATGAGAAAATGATAGAAAAGTTTTCCTACGTTTTATATCATCAAAAAATACATCATTTGCAAGTATCTTATATACAAAATGTGGTGGACTTTAAATTGCTAGAACAAAAATGTTTAGAATATAGTAGAAACAAAAACTAGTTTAAATAACAAAATATTTTTAACAAAAGTCGAAAAAAGCAAGAAAAAGGCGATGAAAAATTCTTTACAAATAAAAAAAGTTATGGTAACATAAAGTCGAAATCAAAATTGCAATTTAATTTCAAAAATGAAAACAATAAGGAGGGAAAAATTATGTATGTCCAACTTTAGCAAAAGAAAAGGAATAATCATTTCTCTTATTATTTCCATTGTTATATGGATGTCTTTGTATTTTATTCTATCTCAATTTAGAGAAAATTCAAAAAAAGAAGTCAATTCTAGTTTTATTCTTAAAACAAGTCAAACAACCCCCATTACAAAAATAGAAATAGAAGAACCAATTATGAATCAATATAAAAATCATGAATGGAGAATTTTGATTCCAAAAATTCATTTAGATGCTCCTATTTTAGAAGGAACGGGTCAGGAAATTTTACATAGAGCAGTAGGACATTTTGAAACTACGAGTAAATGGAATGGTAATGTAGTGCTTGCTGCCCACAATAGAGGCTATAAATATAACTATTTCCAAGAAATTAAAAGGCTTGCAGTAGAAGATACTATCGTGTATCAAACGGAGCAAGGAACGAGAACTTATTCTGTCATTTGGAAGGGAAAAATACAAGAAACTGATTTTTCTCCTTTAGAAAATACGAAAGAAAATCAATTAACCTTAATTACTTGTGTAGAAAACATGCCAGCTTATAGAATGTGTGTGAAAGCACAACAGATAGAAACAAATTTAGAATGAAAATTAAGAAAGAAAGGAAAAGGTGATGAATGAAAAAATCAAAGAAAAGAATAATCTTACTTTTACTTTTGGTGTTGCTCCTTATTTTAATGGTGTTAATTGGAAGAGGAAGTTACTCGAAATATATTACACAAGTAGAAGGAAAAGGTGTTATGGATGTAGCTAAATGGGCTTTTTTGGTAAATGGAAAAACGGCTAGCACAACCAATCTTAATTTAGCCCAAAATTATAAAAATACTACTTTAAAAGAAAACCATATGGCACCTGGCACAAAAGGATTTTTTACTATTGTTGTAGATGCTACTGGTTCTGAGGTGGGAATGGATTATCATGTTGCTTTTTTGAATGAAAAAAACAAACCACAAAATTTACAATTTCAATATGAAGGACATGTTGTCAGTAACATAAAAGACTTAGAACCATTTTTAACAGGCGTTATCGAGCAAAATAGTAATGAAAAAATAAAAACGATGGAAGTAGAATGGAATTGGCCATATGAAACAGGAAAGACAGAAGAAGAAAAAAAGGCAAACAATGCAAAAGATACGCAAGATGCCAAAACAATAGAACAGTATGCTTTCGATATTTGTATCACAGCAGAACAAGTAGCCCCAGAAATATAAGAAAAGACAAAAATGAAAATCGTACAAAACATACTCATCATTCTATGTCTTTTTCTATTTTTCATTAGTCTAAAAAAAGAAAAATCTCCTTTGGTCTCTTCTTTCCCAATTTCTTTCTTTCAAATACAGTCTGGCAGTATGATGCCAGAAATACAAGAAAAAGAAGTAGTGATTTTATGGAGAAAAAAACAATATGAAGAAAATGACATTATTACTTATCAAACGAAGACAAATTATTATATTACTCATAGAATCATAAAAAAAGAGCAAGAAGGTTATCTTACCAAAGGAGATTTTAATTCTATTCAAGACCAAGAAGTAGTAACAATAGAACAAATTCAAGGCAAAGTCATCTTCCATTCCAAACTGTTAGCATTGATATATACTTATCGTTTCTATTGGCTTGTGATTTTGTTGTGTTTATGGCTTATATAAAAGGAGGAAAGAATGCCAAAAAAAGTGAAAAAGAAATTATTTCAAAAAGAAATACAAACGAAAAATGAATTAAAAAAAAGAAGTAAGAAAAGAAAAATAACCATTTTTATTTTATTATTTTTTGTTATTTTCTTTGGTATATTAGTGGGAGTAAGTTTAGCAAAATATGAAACACAAATGCAAATAAAAGCTTTTGCTAATATTGCAAAACCTATTTTAGAAGTAGAAACGCAAAAAAGTATCTTAATTACAGCACTAGCCCCTAAAGCTGCTTATGTATTTGAAGTAAGAAATTATAAGGAAGAAGAAGTAAGTCAAGTAGACATGGAATACTATATTGAAATTGTTGCCCCTCATGAGGATTCCATTCAATTTTCCTTATACCAAGGAGAAACGCCAATTCCATTAACCAATGATAAAACCAATAAAATCAAACTAGGCAAAGAAGAAAAGCAAGTGCATTCTTATCGTTTAGAAATTACATATGATAAAACCAAACAAACAACAAATGAAAAAATAGAAGGCAATATAGAGATTAAAATACATTCCATTCAAAAAGCTTAAAAGGAGGTGGCAAATATGAAAAAAATAAAATTTTGCTTTTTATTTTGTTTCCTATTTGCCTGGTACTTTTATAGTATCGCATGGGCAAAATATGAAATCAATCAAACTTATGTAGCAGCAAAAATTCAAATTAACCAAGAAAATGCAAAGGTAGAAATGCAATATGAGCAAACACAACTAGAAAATAAAGTAATAGAAACAAGAAAAACAGAGGAAACTTAAAAAAAATATTGACAGAGTAAATAAAGGAAAGCTATAATAAAAATAGCAAAAAAGGGCATAAATATAACAATAAAGAAAGGGAAAAAAATGACACAACTTTTTATTTTATTGCTATTAATTTTATTAAATGCCTATTTTGCAGCTTCCGAAATTGCTTTTATTTCCTTAAATGATGTAAAAATAGAAAAACAAGCAAAAGAAGGAAATAAAAAAGCGAAACAAATTGAAAAAATGTTAAAAAATCCAAGTAAATTTTTAGCTACGATTCAAATTGGTATTACTTTGGCAGGATTTTTATCCAGTGCTTTTGCCTCTGATGCTTTTGCTAGCTATTTAGCTCCAGTATTGCATCAAATACTGCCTATGGTACCTTTCGAAATTGTAAAAGGTATTTCTATTGTACTTATTACTATTATTTTATCTTTTTTTACTTTAGTATTAGGAGAGTTAGTGCCCAAAAGGTTAGCCATGAAGTATGCCGAAAAAATAGCTTTTGCTACCATTCGTATTATTTATGGTATTTCTATGGTAACGGCACCTTTTGTGAAAGTCTTAACGCTCGTAACGAACATGATTTCAAAACTATTTGGTATTTCGGAAAACGAAGAAGAAACCGTAACAGAAGAAGAAATTAAAATGTTAATTGACGAAGGAGAAGAGAAGGGAATCATTGAAGAAGAAGAAAAAGAAATGATTCATAATATCTTTGAATTCAACGACATTTCTGTATCGGAAGTTATGACCCATAGAATGGATGTCTATGCTATTGAAATAAGTTCCCATATAGAAGAAATTATTCAAGAATTAGATAGTTATAAATATAGTCGAATTCCTGTATATGAAGAAACCATTGATGATATTAAAGGCATTTTATTTGTGAAAGATTTATTAAAATATCTCTATCACAAAAAACCAGTGAAAATTAAAAATATCATGAGAGAAGCTTATTTTGTTTCTGAAAATAAGCCAATTAATGAATTATTTAAAGATTTACAAAAAAATAAAATGCAAATGGCAATTGTCATTGACGAATATGGCGGAACAGCAGGCGTAGTTACTATGGAGGATTTGCTAGAAGAAATTGTAGGAAATATTTTTGATGAATACGATGAAGTAGAAAACGATTATACCAAAATAGATGATACCACATTTTTAATTAGTGGTAGTGTAACGATTAGTGATTTAAAGAAAATTTTAAAAGTAGATATTCCAGAAGGAGAATATGAAACCCTATCAGGTTATCTTTTAGAATTATTAGGAAGAGTACCAGAAGATAATGAAAATCCTATTATTGAAACGGAAAAGGTAAGTTATAAAATAGAAAAATATGAGGAAAAAAGAATTTTATTAGTCAAGGCATGTAAATTATAACACCAAAGAAAAGATGGAGGAATCAAATGGAAAAAAAGGAAGAAAAAAGAAGAGAAAAAGAAAAGACAAAACAAAGTAGAAAATTAGGAATTCTTTCTATTGTGATAGTCATTCTAATTTGCATTTTTATTTTCCTAGGACTATGGTGGTGGCAAAATAGTAATACTACCTATGAAATAGAAGAAGTGACAGATTTTTCGTATTTCCGTTTATACGAAAACGAAAAATATGGAGTCATTGACCAAAAGGCCAATGTCTTAGTAGAACCAATTTATGATATGCTCATTATTCCAAATCCATCAAAAGGGGTATTTATTGGTTATTTTAACTATAATTCCCAAACAGGAGAATATCAAACAGAGGTGCGAAATGAAAAGGGAGAAAAAATATTAACACAATATGAGCAAGTGTTACCTCTTATGTTTCAAGATGCTTCTGTAGAAGTCCCATATGAAAAAAGTGTGCTTACTTACAAAGAAAATGGAAAATATGGTATCATTAATTTCGAAGGGAAAAAGATTACAAAGGCCATTTATGATAGTATAGAAAGTTTACTATATAAAGAAGGATGTTTATTAGTAAAGCAAGAGGGCAAATATGGCATTATTAACATGAAAGGAAAAGAAATAGTAAAAATTGCGTACGATTCTATTAGTGCTGATGGGTATTATGAAGAAGAAACCAAGTATCAAAAAGCAGGATTTATTGTAGGGCAAAAAAAGCAAGAAGGATATCGCTATGGTTATATTAATTTTAAAGGAGAACAATTATTAGATGTTCTCTACAATGAAGTCAATCGTATTACAGAAATAACACAAAATGAAGTTTATTTGTTTGCGCTAAAAAATGGACAGGCAGGTATTTATCAAAATAAAAAACAAGTCATTAAGCATAATTATGAAGAAATTGAATATAACAAGCAAAATGAATTATTTATTGTAGAAAAAAATGAGAAGCAAGGCGTTATATCAAAAGAAGGAAAAGAAATTCTAAAAACAGAATATGATTTTATCATGATATCAGGGCAAAATATCAATGCTGAAAAAAATGGTATTACGTATTATTTTGACCAAGAAGGGAAAGAAAAGAAAAATCAAAATAATATTACCGTTCTTTCTACAGAAAATAGCAATTACTTTATTACCGTTAATGAGCAAGACCAATTTGGTATCATGGACCAAAATCAAACACGAATTTTAGAAAATGAGTATTCTTATATCGAGTATGCTTTTGGCAACTATTTTATTGTAACAAAAGGTTCCACTGTTAGTGTAATTAACATGCAAAATAAAGAAGAAGTCATTTCAAATTATGATGTCATTCAAAAAGTGGAAGGAAAAAATGTTTTACAAGCGATTATTTCCAATCCATATACGATAGAACTTTTTAATGAACAGGTTGAAAAGGTAGCTTCTATGAAGGAAGCCAATTTAGTAGTAGAAAAAAATAACATTAAGTTATATTCCTCTCAAGAAAGAAAATATTTCGATTCTCATGGCAATGAAATACAAAATAAAGAAATTTTTCCTGATTTATCGTTATTTGCTTTTGAACAAAATGGAAAATGGGGCTTTAAAAATCAAAAAGATCAAGTAATTATAGAGCCAATTTATGATATGGTAACAGAATTAAATGCTTATGGATTTGCTGGAATCAAAAAGGAAGATAAGTGGGGAGTTATTAATTCTAACGGAGAAATAATAGTAGAACCTACCTATGAAATAGAATGGCAAGAACCAGAATTTATCGGTCCTTATTGTAAGTTAAACTTTGGGTATGGAATGGTATATTATAGTAAGGCATGGTAAGAAAGAAAATTTCTATAAACTACTTGCGATAGACAAAAAAATATGATAAAATATTACTGTTGTAAAAATAGAACATTTTTACATCCTTACTTACAATCATTTTGTAGGTTAATAGTCCAAAAGGAGGTGAACAATAATGAATCCATACGAAAGTGTGATCATTATTAATCCAAATGTAGATGAAGAAGGAATAAAAGCACTTACTCAAAAATTTACAGATTTGATTAATACTGATGGAAAACTAGAAAAAGTAGAAGAATTAGGCAAAAAAAGATTAGCTTATGAAGTACAAAAAAATAAAGAAGGATACTATGTTGTATTTTACTTTGAAGCAAATCCACACCTAATTGCTGAACTTGAAAGAATTTATAGAATTACAGATGAAATTATTAAATTCATGACAATTAAAGTAGAAAAATAAGAGCCTTTAAAGAGAAAGGTAAGGTAAAAAATATGAACAAAGTAATTTTAATGGGAAGATTAACAAGAGACCCAGAAGTTAGATATACACAATCTAACAACACATTAGTTGCTTCTTTTAGCTTAGCTGTTAATAGAAGATTTGTAAGACAAGGGGAAGAAAGACAAGCAGATTTTATTAATATTGTAGCATGGAGTAAACTAGGAGAATTTTGTAGCAAATACTTTAAAAAAGGACAACAAGTAGGTATTATTGGCAGAATTCAAACTAGAACTTGGGACGATGACCAAGGACAAAAACACTATGTTACAGAGGTAGTAGCAGAAGAAGCCTATTTTGCAGATAGTAAACGAGAAGGAGAAACAAGTACAAATTTTGATGCTACTTTTGGAACAATGCCAGAAACAGCAGGCAATTCCGATTTTGAAGTTTCTTCCGGAGACGATTTACCATTCTAGCAGATACAAATTAAGATAGGGGGAAAAGACAATGGCAGATAAAAAACAAAAAAGAAATAATAGAAATAATAATGTTGATGATGATTTCAATCCAAGATTTAGAAAAATAAGAAAAAAAGTTTGTCCTTTATGTGCAGACAAAAATCTTGTTTTAGATTATAAAAATGCAGATCAATTGAAAAAGTTCATTAACGATAAAGGTAAAATATTACCAAGAAGAGCAACAGGAGCATGTGCAAAACATCAAAGAGATATTACTTTAGCAGTAAAGAGAGCAAGACAAATTGCAATATTACCATTTACGCAAGAGTAATAAATAAAATACATAAGGAATGTTAAATAGGGGCTAAATAAAAACGTAAAAACGTTTTTATTTGGTCTTTTTCTTTTTTGTTTTTCATTTCAATTTATCTTTTTCTCCTAATTATCATAAAAACAAGAAAGGATGAAATAATGAAAAAACAAATTAAAACAAAAATATTGATAGTGGTATTATTAATTTTACAATTCATACAATTAGCGGGAAATCTTGTCCCTGTAAAGGCAAGTATTAAAGAAGGAGATACCATTCTTTTGCAAGGAGATCATGAATGTGACTCTTTAGTAGAATATTGGATGGAAAAAGAACAAAAATGGAGTTATAAAGTAGTGTGGTATGTATACTATTATGACCAAGCAGAAAATAAAAAGTATCCTGCTTTTTGTGTAGAACCAGCAAAAGAAGGGGTAGGCACAGGTTATACTTCTTACAATACAACTCTTCAAAAAGAAAAAGATAATGCGATTTGGCGTATTCTAAATAAAGGGTATATGGGTTCTTCTTATTTAGACTGGAACTTAGAATGTGATGATGACTTGTATACAGCAACAAAAATAGCTTTACACTGCCTAAAAGATGGTAGTACACCAAAGACAAAATATATTTTAGGAAATCGAAGTGTCGATGGAAACACGGTAGAAGAAATACAAAGAAGAGGAAAAAAAGCTTTAGAAGTAGCCCAAACTTTATACGAATATGGAATTCACGGAACAGAAACTTATGCAGCTGCAAACGTAAATGTAATTGCACAAGGAGAAAAAACTGTAGAAAATCTTCAAAATACATCTTACTATGTTCAAAATTATAAGGTAAGCGCAAATAAAAATTTAAAGTCTTATGAAGTTTTAATTCAAAATTTTCCAAACGGAACCAAAATATTAAATTCCAATAACCAAGAGCAAACAAGTTTTACACAAAATTCTTTTAAAATAGCAATTCCAACGAATCAAATTATACAAAATATAAAAGGAACTATTTACATTCAAAATGCAGAGGTGAAAACAAACCCAATTTTTTATTGTAATAGTAGTATTCCTGAAGCACAAAGCTATGTTACCTATATGAGTGGATACGAAAAAGCAAATACGCAAACTACTTTAGAAGTAAAAGCCAATACGAGTTCTTTACAAATTCAAAAAATAGATCAAGAAACGAAAAAGCCAATTCCTAATGTTACTTTTGAAATAAAAGACAAAACCAAAAATAAAATAGCAGAAGTAACAACCAATCAAAAAGGGATTGCCACTTTAGAAAACTTAGAACCTCAAACGGTTACTATAAAGGAAATTAAAGTACCAGAACCTTATATTTTAGCAAGTCAAGAAAAAGAAGTAAAATTAGAATGGGGAAAAGTCTCTAGTATTACTTTTGAAAACGAACGTAAAAAAGGAAATTTCAAAATTATAAAAGTAGATGCAGAAAACCATGAAATAGCTTTAGAAAATGTAGAATTTGAGCTATATGATAACAAAGGAAATTTTGTAAAAAAGCTTATCACAAATAAAAAAGGAGAAGCCTATTTAGAAAATTTAGAAATAGGAACTTATATTTTAAAAGAAACAAAAACACAAGCAGGATATGAATTAGCACAAGATAGAAAAATAGAAATAAAATGGAAAGAAACTACCATAGAAACCGTAGAAAATAAAAAGCAAAAAGGACAAATTGCAGTTTATAAAATAGATAAAGATAATCAAAAGTATGCACTAGAAGGAGTGGTATTTGAAGTATTAGATAGCAATAAAAAGCTAGTGCAAACACTAGTTACCAATCAAGATGGGTATGCCATTACAGGAAGGCTTCCAGTGGGAACCTATTATTTAAGAGAAATCAGAACAAAACGTAGCTATTTATTAAATCAAAACATCATAAAAGTAGAAGTAAAAAATCAAAAGACATCAACCATAAAAGTAGAAAATGAAAAGAAAAAAGGCAAAATTGAAGTTTATAAAGTAGATCAAGAAAATCATGAAATAAAATTAGAAAATGTAGAATTTGAAGTATTAGATGTTAACAATAATGTAGTAGATAAATTAGTAACCGATAAAAACGGACATGCTATAACAAAAGATTTACCAATAGGAAACTATTTTATAAAAGAAGTCAAAACAAAAGATGAATATGTATTAAACGAAGAAACAGTAAAAGTAGAAATACAATATGGAAAAGTAGCAGTATTGCAATTAGAAAATGAAAAAATAAAAGGTCAAATTAAAATAGTAAAAGTAAGTAAAGACGATAATCTAAGAAATGGAAAGCCAAAAGGAACTCCTATTTCCAATGTAGTATTTGAAATAAGAACCGAAGAAGGAGAAGTAGTAGAAACACTTACAACTAATGAAGAAGGAATAGCACTTAGTAGTAAATTGCCAAAAGGAATTTATACGATAAAAGAAATAAAAACAGACGAAGATTATCTATTAACTGAAGAAGAATTTACTATTGAAATAAAAGAGCATGAAAAAATAGAAGAAATTATAATTACCAATCTTTCCAAAGAACCAGAAAAGCCAAAGTTACCAAGAACCGGATTTTAAATTAAAATAACCTCTTATACGTTTAAACATATAATATTAGTAAATAATATAGGTAAAGCGTATAGGAGGTGTTTTTATTGAAAATAGGAGTTGCTTTATCTGGAGGTGGCATTCGAGGTATCGCTCATGCTGGCGTTTTAAAAGCTTTAGAAGATTATAAAATTAAAATTGATGTCATAGGTGGAACTAGTGCAGGAAGTATGATAGCAAGCTTGTATGCTATGGGGTATGCACCACATTATATTTATCTATTATTTAAACGTTATTCAAAAGATATAGCAGCTTTAAATACAAAACCAATTTTATCTGGTATACAAAGCTATTTTTTTCCTAAGAAAAAAACACTAACAGGACTAAAAGATGGAGAAGTGATAGAAAAGGTTTATAATCAATTAGCCGCAAGAAAAGGGATTAAGACCATAGAGCAAATTCCAATGCCCATTGTGATACCAAGTGTAGATATTGCGCAGTCCAAAGAATATATTTTTACAAACCAAATTCCACCAAAAACAGAGGATTCCTCCCAATATATTACCAATATTAGTGTAGGAAAAGCAGTAAGGGCAAGTAGTAGTTTTCCTGCCGTATTCAATCCCTGTTTAATGGAAAATCATGCCTTTATGGATGGAGGTATGTTAGATAATGTACCAGTATATGAAGTAAAAAAGCAAGGGGCTAAAAAAGTAATTGCCGTGAAATTTGATGCAGATCCAATTGATGAAAATAGTAATTTAATGGATATTGTGATGAAAACTATTGATATTATGGGTAGTAAAATATCAGAAGAAAGCTTAGAAATGAGTGATATTGTACTCAATGTTTATACCGACAAAGTCGGTTTATTGGATGTAGAAAAACTAGACCATTGTTACCAATATGGCTATGATTGTGTGGTAAAAAATATTGATAGGATAAAAGAAGTTTGTAAAAAAGAATAAAAGGAAGTAGTTGTAAAAGTACGAATTTTGTGGTATGATAAAACCAATGAAAAAGAAAAATGGGAGAAAATACCATGATAAATGTTATATTAGATACGCTAGTAGATAGTATTAAATTATTACCATTCTTATTAGTTACGTATCTCATTATGGAATATATTGAGCATAAAACAGGAGAAAAAGCAAAAAATGTGATTCAAAAATCAGGAAAATTTGGACCACTTTTTGGAAGTATTTTAGGAATTTTTCCACAATGTGGTTTTTCTGCCGCAGCAGCTAATCTATATACAGGAAAAATCATTACTTTAGGAACTTTAATTGCGATTTTCTTATCCACATCAGATGAAATGTTACCTGTTCTTATTTCAGAGGCAGCGCCAATTACTACCATTTTACAAATATTAGCTATCAAATTAGCAATTGGTATGATAGCAGGATTTATCATTGATGCCATAGGACAAGTAAGCAAAAAGAAAAAGCAAGAAAGTGTAGAAGATGAAATAGGACATATTTGTGAGCATGAACATTGCCATTGTGAAGAAGGAGGCATTTTCAAATCTGCAATTCAACATACATTACACATATTCTTCTTTATTCTTCTTATTTCTTTTTTCATTAATAGTATTATTTATTGGATAGGAGAAGAAAATTTAGCAAACCTAATTTTAAATATGCCAATTATAGGACCAGTAATAGCAGGTCTTGTAGGACTTATTCCAAATTGTGCAGGTTCTGTGATACTAACACAGTTATATTTAGGACAAGTTATTTCATTTGGTGCTATGATAGGTGGATTACTAGTAGGCTCTGGTATTGGAATTTTGATTTTATTTAGAGTAAATAAAAATAGAAAAGAGAATTTTAAAATATTAGCTTTGCTATATGGCATTGGAGTAGTTAGTGGAATTATCATTGATTTCATCATGCAAGTTTAGAAGAAAGATAAATTTATGAAAAATTGTCTATTTCGTTTTACATTTTAGATATGATTAGAAAAATAAAAAGAAGATTTAAAATTATTTCATTTTAAATCTTCTTTTTAAATTAATTTATTTAGTAATGCTAAATCGTTAAATTCCTAATAGTTCTTTTGCTCTTTTTACATCTTCTTGTGAGGCGGTTCTAAGCCCATCTAAAGGATAGGAACATCCCAAATTTTCCCATTTGAATTTACCTAAATCATGGTAAGGAAGAATTTCTACCTTTTCTACACTATTTAAACTAGATATAAAATCTTTTAATTGTAATAAATCCTTCTCATCGTCTGTAATGGTAGGAACTAACACTTGCCTAATCCACATAGGTTTATGAATTTCACTTAAATATCTGGCAAAAGCAAGCTCTTTTTTGTTTGAAACTCCCGTTAATTGAATACATTTTTCATCATTGATACATTTAATATCAAGTAAAAATAAATCTGTTAAATCAATTAATTTTTTCATATCTTCAGTAATATTGACACTTCCAGAAGTATCAATGCAAGTATGAATACCATGCTCTTTTAATTTCGCAAATAATTCTATTAAAAATGGAACTTGTAAAAGAGGTTCGCCACCACTAATGGTAACGCCTCCGGTGAGGCATAATATAATTTTTATATTTTAAAATTCTTTCTAAGACTTCATCTGCAGAATATTCTGTTCCGCCATGTAAATCCCAAGTATCTCTATTTTGGCAGTATTGACATTGCAAAGCACAACCTTGCATAAAAATAACAAAGCGAATACCTGGACCATCTACTGCACCTAAACTTTCAAAAGAATGAATTTTTCCGTTCATTGCTGTCTCCTTTATAAAATAATTTGACATTTTTTAAATAGTTGTATATAATAAAGATAGGAAATGGAGAAACCACAAACGTGGTTTGCCAGTTAGTTATGTAAAAAAACACATTGAACCGGTCAAGTTACAGATGTGTTTTTTTATTGTCTATTTGCTTAAAATTATAATCTGTATAATTAAGGCAAATACTATAATAGTTTCGACAATTAAGCCAAATAAAAGTAAGTATATTATTTCTAATAAAACAACTTCTATCATAGCACCACCTCCATTCTCACAACCAAGGTTGTGAACTAAAAGTGGCAAACCACATCTGCTTATTCTCATTTCCTATGTTAGTTAGTATAACATGTTAAACTATAAAAATCAATATAAACAGAACAAAATTTTGTAATTTTTTTAAGAAGTTATAAAATTTCGTAACACTATTATTTATCCACAACAATTGACTTTTTAATAGAAATATGCTAAAATTTGGTTACTAATTTTATTATCTTGTCAAGTACAAGTCTATATAAAAACTTAAAAACAATAATTTGTTATTAAAGGAGGAAGAATATGATTTGGTTAAAAGAAAATCAGAATTTAGTAGGTTATGTACCTGTTCTAAAAAAAGAATATACGGAAGAAGAAATACGGGAAATGAGCGAGTATAGTTGCTATCAAGGCTGGTCAACCTTATCAATGTTAGTGATGCAAATCCAAGGAATTGGGTATAAATCCTATGAAGGTTATCGTTTATGCTATGGCTGTGAAACGATAAAAAGATTAGTAGACATTAGTTTTACTTTTGACTTTGAATGCTTCTTACTTCCAGACGATGAAAGAATGAAAACTTACCGCCGTCAAATATTTGAAGTATTTGAAAATTTAACACTATATAAAGTGAAAGAACATTCAAAAAAAGAAGTAAAACAAAATATTTCTCGGGCGAAGCGAACACTGAAACAATGGGTTTCTAACGAAACATTATCAAGAATTGATTTTGATAAACAAAAGAGCATTCGCCAAGCGGAAGAAGTATCTGAAAGATTAGCAACTTTACAAAAGATGTTTGTAGTTCACGATTATAGGCTAACACATGACTTATTTGCAAATGCTGACGAAGAGATACAAAAGAAAATATACGAAGAAAGAAAAGAAGGAAAAGTGATGGAAATGAGAAGTTGGTAGAAACCATTACTTCATAAAGTTCATTATTTAAAAACATCAAAAAAGGCAAGATGTAAAACACATCTTGTCTTTTTTTATATAGTGGGAAAGTTCTCCTTGAAGGAGGACTTTCCGTACTAGATAAATATGGCGAGCCTTAGATTTTCTTAAAATTTCTATTTGCTAGAAAATCTTAGGCTCGCTTTTTTAACAATTAAAAACTACCTTAACCTATTGTGTTTAAAACAAGTTAAGGCAGTTTTTCATTTTCATTAGAATTTCTCGTGAATGGTTCTGTTAATTACATCTAATTGTTGTTCTCTTGTTAATTTAATGAAGTTTACAGCATAGCCAGATACACGAATGGTTAATTGTGGGTATTTTTCAGGATGTTCCATAGCATCTTCTAGTAATGCTCTATCAAATACATTGACATTAATATGATGTCCTGTTTGTTTGAAATATCCATCAAGAAGACTAACTAAGTTTGTAACTTGTGTATCTAATTCTTTTCCTAACGTTCCTGGTGTAATAGAGAAAGTATAAGAAATACCATCTTCTGAATATTCATAAGGAAGTTTCGCAATGGTGTTCATAACAGCTACAGCACCATTGGTATCTCTACCATGTAATGGGTTTGCACCTGGTCCAAATGGAACGCCTGCACGTCTTCCGTCTGGTGTATTTCCTGTTGCTTTTCCATACACAACATTAGAAGTAATAGTAAGAACAGAAAGGGTATGTTTTGAATTTCTGTAAGTTTGATGTTTTTGTAATTTTCTTAAGAAAGTTTTTACAACATCAACTGCAATTTGGTCAACTCTATCATCATCATTTCCGTATTTTGGGAAATCTCCTTCAATTTCATAGTCTACTGCTAAACCAGTTTCATCACGAATGACTTTTACTTTTGCATATTTAATTGCAGATAAAGAATCAGCAACAACAGAAAGTCCTGCAATTCCACATGCCATAGTTCTTAAAATTTCTTTATCATGAAGGGCCATTTCTAAGGCTTCATAAGAATATTTATCATGCATATAATGAATCGCATTTAAGGCTTTAATATAAATTTTTGCAACATAGTCCATCATGTTATCAAATTTAGCCATAACTTCATCATAGTCTAAATATTCAGAAGTAATTGCTTCAAATTTTGGTGTAATTTGTTTACCACTATTTTCGTCTCTACCACCATTAATTGCATAAAGTAAAGTTTTTGCAAGATTTGCTCTTGCTCCAAAGAATTGCATTTGTTTACCAATCTTCATAGCAGAAACACAGCAAGCAATACCATAATCATCTCCTAAAGTAATTCTCATTAAATCATCATTTTCATATTGAATAGAAGATGTTTTTACGGAAATTTTTGCCGTATATTTTTTGAAACCTTCTGGTAAATTATTTGACCATAGAACTGTTAAGTTTGGTTCTGGAGCAGGTCCTAAGTTCATTAAAGTATGAAGAACTCGGTAAGAGTTTTTCGTCACTAAGGTTCTACCATCAACGCCCATACCACCAATACTTTCGGTTACCCAAACAGGGTCTCCACTAAATAATTCATTATATTCTGGTGCACGAAGGAAACGAATCATACGTAATTTCATAACAAAATGATCCATTAATTCTTGTGCTTCTTCTTCGGTTAAAGTACCGTTTTTGAAATCTCTTTCCATATAAATATCTAAGAAAGTAGAAGTTCTACCAATACTCATAGCAGCACCATTTTGGTCCTTGGTTGCAGCTAAATAACCAAAGTATAACCATTGAATAGCTTCTTTTGCATTAGCAGCAGGAACAGAAATATCAAAACCATATTTTGCAGCCATTTTCTTTAAGTCCTCTAAAGCAGCAATTTGGTCATGAATTTCTTCACGCTCACGAATCACACTTTCCGTGAATTCATCGACATCTAATATTTCTAATTCTTGTTTCTTCTCAGCAATTAAAGCATCTACACCATATAAAGCAACACGTCTATAATCACCAATAATTCTTCCACGTCCATAACCATCAGGAAGACCTGTAATTAAGTGAGAACTTCTAGCAGCTCTAATATCTGGGGTGTATACTGCAAAAACACCATCATTGTGTGTTCTTCTTAAATTGTTATAAATGTAATCTGTTTCTTCGTCTACTTTATAACCATAAGATTCACAAGATTTTTCTACAATTTTAATACCACCATTTGGCATAATTGCTCTCTTTAAAGGGGCATCTGTTTGAAGCCCTACAATTTGCTCCAAATCTTTGTCAATATAACCTGCTTCATAGCGGTTTACGCCAGAAGGGGTTTTAGTGTCCACATCAAGTACACCTTTTTCTCTTTCTTTTTTATAAAGCTTTAATACTTCATCCCATAATTTTTTTGTCTTTTCGGTTGGTCCTTGTAAGAAAGAATCATCTCCCTCATAAGGTGTATAATTTGCTTGAATAAAGCCTCTAACATCAATTTCTTTTGTCCATTCTCCAAGTTTGTTAAAACCTTCCCATTGTTTAAAATCCATAAAAAAATCCTCCTTTATATTTTTTTATTTCTCACTTTTTATCTTAGCATATTGCTCTTTATTTTTCAAGGATTTCAAACAGAAAAAATGAGGAAAGATTTGGGATGAGTCCAAATCTTTCCAATAACGATTATATTTCTGTTGCAATCACTTTTACAATTTGATAAATTAGTTTTTGTTTCTTTGGAGAACATTGTTTTAATAGTTCATAAAATTCGTAATGTAAATATTTTTCGGAATGATTAGAAACTCCATTTAAAATTTCTCCTTCTGAAACATCTAAAAAATGGCAAATTTGAGATAATCTTTCTAAATTAAGATGAATTTTACCAGTTTCTACTTTACTTAAATAGGCAATAGAAACTCCCATTTTTTCTACCAACTGTTCTTGTGTTAATCCTTTTTTCTTTCTGGCTTCTTTAATACGTTTTCCAATAATACTAAAATCTACTGCCATAAAACCACTCCTTCTTTTGTAGTAAATATAGCACGAATAAGGTTAATTTTACAGATAATAATAGGTTAAAATAGAGCTATGATGCAAAAAAATAAGTCATTCCATTGATTATAAAATTTTTGGAAGACTTATTTTTAATTTTCAAAAAGTTTTCACTTTTTCCTTTTTTAATTTTTATTTGCAATTACTTTAGCAACATCATAAATTAATTTTTGTTTTTCAGAAGAACAACTTTTTAACAAATTAGCAAATTCGAAATCTAAATATTTCGTAGATTTATTGGAAACGCCATTTAATATATCACCTTCTGTAACGTCTAAAATTTCACAAATTTGACTTAATCTTTTTAAATTAATTTGTGAACTACCTCTTTCAATTCTACTTAAGAAAGCAATAGAAACATCAATTTTTTCTGCTAATTGTTCTTGCGTTAAATGTTTTTCTTTTCTTGCTAATTTTAATCTTTCTCCGATTACACTATAGTCAATGGCCATACTAATTCACCTCCAAATCATAAATTCAATCGTAAAGATTGATTTATAAGGAATATAGCATGCATTAGTTTAAGTTAACAGAAACTAAATAGTAAACATAAATTATAGAATTATACATTTAGTTTTATTTTTTCAAAAAAAGGGGAAAAATATACCTGCCTATAAAGAAAAATAAGAATTCTAATATAAAAATAAATTTTTTATTAGAATTCTTATTTAATAATGAAAAGAAATAAATGTTATGATTTAAGTTCAATTAAATCTTGCCAATATTTTTTGGGCATAAATTGCATTTGCAATTTTGGATTTGTTCTTTCTTGAATGGCAATAGTAGTAAAAAAAGTTTTCCAAAGCTGTTCATATTGTTTCTCTTCTTCGGAAAGAGTAGGAAGCACAAAAGTAGAAGCATCTACAATTTGATATTCTTTAGTATCATAAATAAAGGCAAGATTTCGATTTTTGTCATGGATGATAAAATTTTGTAAAGGAAGCCTTTTTACAAAATGATGACCTACATTTTCAAGAACATTATGACTAGGATGAATAGAAGCATAAAATACATTGTTTCCTATTTCCATGAAACGAAGAAGCCCTTTTAGTTTGTGAGCTTCATTTAAGGTTTTCTTTCTCATAGCATGAACAGAAAATACAAAATCAATGGAAAGCATAGTATCTATTTTAGGGCCTAATACAAAACCATTTAATAAGTATTTTAAAATTTGTATTTCTTTTTCTGTGGTATTTGAAAGAAACGCATAGTAACTGTTATATAAGGCATCATAAGAAATATTTTTGACAATACCATGAAAAATTCTACTGGCTTTTTCTTCCTCTGTTTGTTTTCTTTCAAAATTTTCTAAAAAATTGGCTTCAAATTCATCTTGCGAAACAATTTTAAAAGGGATTACTTTTTCAGTGTAACAATCAAATACCATGGTAAGTAAGCCTGCAAAACTACCATCATATACATAAGTTTTTTCTATAACATTCCCGTTAAACATTTTTGTTTATCCTCCTTCGTTGGCATGAAAGTTTCAAAAGGTGATGCACTGCTATCGAATTTTTTCTTGGAAAGAGTTTGATTCCATTCAAAAGAACGATTCAAAGAGGACATTGGCAAAGGTGCATTCAATGTGTCAAAAAGTGAAGTTTGTACATAGTTAGAAGAACCAGACGAAGCACGTTCTAAAAAGAGTAAATTTTCAGAAATAAAATTCGAATGAAAACTCTTGATAGCATCAAAATATTTTCCATCACAAGTAATAAAATAACGAGCACGTTTTAATACAATACCAAGTTTCTTTAAATTTTCAAAGGTTAAGTGAAATTCTCTTCTTGCTTTGATAATACGTTTAGCAGAAACAACACCGATGCCGTGGCACTTTTAAAAGCGTTTGGTAGTCTGCTTTATTAATTTCAACAGGAAATAGATGCAAATTACGAAGAGCCCAATCACACTTAGGGTCTAGCAAAGAATGAAAATTAGGGTGAGTTTCATCTAATAAATCATTCATTTTAAAACCATAAAAACGTAAAAGCCAGTCTGCTTGATATAACCTATTTTCACGAAGAAGGGGAGGACTAGAAAGAGTAGGAAGATTCGAATCCTTATTCACAGAAACATAAGCAGAATAGTAAACGCGTTTTAAATGAAAGTTTTGATATAAACTTTCCGATAACTTCATAATTTGCAAATCACTTTCTGGGGTAGCGCCTACAATTAATTGTGTAGTTTGCCCAGCAGGAACAAACTTTTCTTTATATTTCGATTTTTCTTGCTTGGAAATTTGGATTTCCTGAGAAATATATTTCATAGGAGTTACAATGCCTGCTTTTTCTTTTTGTGGTGCTAATAACTTTAAGCTATTTTGAGAAGGTAGTTCAATATTAATACTAGTACGATCTACTAAAAAACCTACTTTATCAATTAATTCTTTACTTGCTCCGTGGAATGGTTTTCACATGAATATAACCATGAAAATGGTATTCTTTCCTTAAAATAAAAATAGTTTCATATAAACGTTCCATTGTAAAGTTAGGATTTTTAATAACAGCGGAGCTTAAAAATAAACCTTCAATATAATTTCTTTTATAAAATTGAATGGTTAAATCGGCAATTTCTCTTGGCGTAAAAGTAGCTCTTTTCACAGAATTGGAACAGCGATTAATGCAATATTTGCAATCGTAAATACAAGCATTACTCATTAAAATTTTAAGAAGGGAAATACACCTGCCGTCTGCTCCGCCAACTATGACAAATACCAGAAACATCACCATTTCCAATACCATTCTTGGTATTAGAACGTCTGCTTCCAGAAGAACTACAAGAAGCATCATATTTGGCAGAATCGGCTAATATTTTTAATTTTTCTTCTAATTCCATACACTTCACTTCCTACAAATAAATGTTTGTATACATCATAACATATAGAAAAATAAAAGTCAAACAAAAATTCGTAAAATCATTGACTTTTTCTTTTTAATATAGTATAGTGATATATAGTAATGAACTGACTACAAAATGTAGACAGTTGAGATAAAAAAGAAATACTTAAAAGGAGGAATATTTATGATTTTTCAATATCATAAATTAGTAAGAGATAAAATACCACAAACTATAGAATCAAAAGGAAATAAATGCCGTTATTCTATATTAGGAGAAGAAGAGTATCAAAAAGAGCTAGATAAAAAATTATTAGAAGAGGCAAATGAATTTTTAGCAGACCATAGCATAGAAGAAATGGCAGATTTATTAGAAGTAGTAGAAACACTTCAAAAAGTATATCATTTAGAAAAAGAAGAAATAGAAAGAGTGCGTTTAGAAAAAAGAGCAAAAAAAGGTGGCTTTGAAGATAAAGTATATCTAATTGATGTAGAGGAGAAGGAAAAAAATGATACAGAACAATGAAGAAAAAACAAATAAGCAACAAGCATTATGGGATGCCTTGCAAGAAAATAATACATTAAGAGAAGTGCAAGCCTATATCAAAGAAATTAATACAGTTCGTGGGTTTGAGACACAACCTGTGCAAGATACCATGCTTCTTTTAACAGAGGAAATAGGAGAACTTGCCAAAGCAATTCGAAAATCGGCAAGTAATATGTGCATCGATATCAATAAACAATATCATTATGATACCATAGAAAGTGAAGTAGCAGATTGTTTTTATGTGTTATCTAGTATTTGTAATAAACTCAATATCGATTTATTTAGTAGCTTAAAAGAAAAGGAAAAGGAAAACATTCATAGGGTTTGGAAAAGAAACCAAGAATAAAAATAATTTCATTTTATATAGGAAAAAGGAGCAATAGAAACAATGAAAATCAATATTGTCATGGTAGAGCCAGAAATTCCACAAAATACAGGAAATATTGCAAGAACTTGTGCGGCAACAGGTGGAAAATTGCATTTAGTAGAGCCTTTAGGCTTTGAAATAACAGATAAAACTCTAAAAAGAGCAGGGCTAGATTATTGGGACAAACTAGATATAGAAAGACATACCTCTTTAAAAGCATTTTTAGAAAAATACAAACCAGAAGAAAACAATATGTATTTTGTAACCACAAAAGGGCAAACTTGCTATTCAGAAGTAAATTATGCTAACATGGAAGAAGTATTTTTATTATTTGGAAAGGAAACAAAAGGCTTGCCAGAAGACTTACTTCAAAAATATTTAAATAAAACCATTCGTATTCCTATGAGAGAAACCCTCCGTTCTTTAAATTTATCAAATTCCGTAGCAATTGTAGTTTATGAAGTATTAAGGCAAAAAAAATTTGAAAATTTGGAAGAAACTAGCAAATATTTTATGTAAATAATTGACAAATTACATTAAATAGTAGTAAAATAGAAATGTAACTTGTTATAAAGAGAAGCGGTAGCTTCTCTAAAAAAATGTCATTACAATTTTACAAGCAGGAGGACAAAAGACAATGAAAGAAAGTGTAAAGAAAAACAATCAGGTAACTCTTAAGGGAACAGTAGCAACAGAGCCGATATTGGACCATGAAACATATGGTGAAAAATTTTACGTTTTTCAGTTGCAAACAAAGCGGCTAAGTGAGGTGGCAGATTTGTTACCAATTATGATATCAGAAAAATGCACATTTTTTTCAAAAATCAACATAGGAAACAGAATCTGTGTGATGGGGCAATATCGCTCATACAATAAATACACGGAAGAAAAGACAAAACTTATTTTAACAGTTTATGCAAAAGATATTTGTTTTCTATCGGAAGGGGAACAAGATGACAATGAAGTTATTTTTGAAGGTTTTATCTGTAAAAATGTTATTTATCGGAAAACGCCACTTGGAAGAGAGATTGCAGATATTCTGCTAGCGGTAAATCGCCCTTATGGCAAAGCAGATTACATTCCATGTATTGCATGGGGAGAGGATGCATATTTAGCTGCTAATCTTGAGGTTGGTGATAAAATCAATATCACTGGCAGAATCCAAAGCAGAGAGTATGGAAAAAAGCTTTCTGACGGAACGCAAGAAAAAAGAGTCGCCTATGAAGTTTCCATTCAAAGTTTAGAGTGCAGCCAATAAAATTGTAATCAAGAGTAAAAAGTTCGGAAAATTTCCGAACTTTTTGCTTTTCTTATTTGTTTGTGATAGAATCTTTGTATTAAAACTAAAAAATTAGAAAAGCAAAAGGAGAAACCAGTGGTAGAAGAAAAACAAAAGGTGCAAGTAGGACTAACTTCCAAGCAAGTAGAAGAAAGAAAAGAAAAAAATTTAGTCAATCAAAATATTACACTTCCTACGAAAAGTATCAAACAAATTATCAAAGAAAATTTTGTTACTTTATTTAATATTATTAATATCTTACTAGCTCTTAGCATTTTTGCCGTAGGTTCCTACAAAAATATGCTATTTTTAATGGTAGTTATTATCAATACTACCATTAGTACTGTGCAAGAAATCCATTCAAAAAGAATGGTAGATAAATTAGCAATTCTTGCTAGTGCCAAAGCAAAAGTCATTCGTAATGGTAAAAAAGAAGAAATTTCTATTTACGAATTAGTAACAGATGATATCATAGAACTAGAAACAGGAAACCAAGTAGCAACCGATAGCATCCTAGAAGAAGGTTTTGTAGAAGTTGATGAATCCTATCTAACAGGAGAAGCAGATTCTCTTTACAAACAAAAGGGAGACATGCTGTTTTCTGGTAGTATTATTTTATCTGGAAAGTGCCAAGCAAAAGTAATACATGTAGGAGAAGAAAACTTAACAGCACAAATTTCAAGTGGTGCTAAATATGTCAAAAAAGTAAATTCCGAAATCATGCAATCGTTAAAGAAAATAATCAAAGTTTTGACCTTTGCAATTGTTCCAATTGGATGTTTATTATTTAGCAACCAATACTTTTCCTTAGGTTCTACTTTACAAGAAGCAGTTGTGAAAACCGTAGCGGCTATGATTGGAATGATACCAGAGGGTTTTGTACTCTTAACTAGCACTGTTTTAGCAGTTAGTGTAATTCGTTTATCGAAAAGAAAAGTCTTAGTACAAGAATTATATTGTATAGAAACTTTGGCAAGAGTTGATACTTTATGCTTAGATAAAACAGGAACTCTAACTGAAGGGAAAATGGAAGTAAAAGAATATCTTCCCGTAAAAGATAAAACAGAATTTGAAAATATAGTAGCTAATTTTGCTTTGGCAGTAACAGATACCAATCCTACGATGTTAGCCATCAAAGAAAAGTTTTCCAAAGTAAACACAGAATGGAAAGAGGAAGAAGTTTTTGCTTTTTCTTCTCAAAATAAATTTTCTGCCATTACTTTTGTAGAACAAGGAACTTATATTTTAGGAGCACCAGAAATCATTTTAGGAAAAGAGATAGCAAACTATGCAAAGGAAACAATCGAAAAAGCAAAAGAATTTCGTGTATTAACACTTGTCCATACGAAAGAAAAATTAAAGAAAGAGAAAATAGAATTACCAAGAGAATTAGAAGTAGTTGGTTTTCTCTATTTAAACGATAAAATTCGAAAGGAAGCAAAAGATACATTACAATATTTTAAAGAGCAGGGAGTAGATATTAAAATTATTTCCGGAGATAACCCTATTACAGTGTCTCAAATTGCAAAACAAGTAGGTATGGAAAATTTTGAAAATTATATTGATTGTAGTACGTTAAAAACAGAAGAAGAACTGAAAAAAGCAGTTTCCAATTATAGCATTTTTGGAAGAGTAACACCTTCGCAGAAAAAAAGCATTATTTTAGCCTTAAAAGAACAGGGAAGAACCGTTGCGATGACAGGCGATGGCGTAAATGATGTGCTTGCTTTAAAAGAGGCAGATTGTAGTATTGCTATGGCAAATGGTAGTGATGCTACAAAAAATGTGGCACAACTGATCTTATTAGATTCCAACTTTGCTTCTATGCCACAAGTGGTACTAGAAGGAAGAAGAAGTATTAACAATTTAGAAAGAAGTGCGTCTCTATTTTTAGTAAAAACCATTTATTCTACTATTTTAGCTGTTTTATTTTTACTATGGCACAAAGAATATCCTTTTATGCCAATTCAACTTAGTTTAATTAGTATGGTAACCATTGGGATTCCTTCGTTTTTACTTGCCTTAGAACCTAATAAAGACCGCATTTGCGGAAACTTTTTGAAAAATATTTTAAGAAAAGCTCTTCCAACAGCACTTACAGTGATAGGTAGTATTTTTACCATTACAATGGCATATCAGCATAGTAAAATATCAGAAGAAATCTATTCTAGTTTATGCGTTATAGCAGCAGGCTTTTCTGCCATTTTACTATTATTTACACTAGCAAAAGCAAGAAAGTCAGAACACAAAAAATATCCATTCTCTCGTTTTCGTCTTAGCTTAGCAATCGCAATGCTTGTTTTATTTGTAGTAGGCTTAACTATTTTTGATTGGTGGTTTTCTATTGCTCCATTTGCTATCATGCAAATGGAAATTGTGCAAGTAATAGGAATGTGTTTTGTTTATTTTATGATATTTCAATTTATCATAAGTAGATTATTAAAATTAATTCATAAGACAAAGTGAATTTTCTATCTTATCAGTTTATAGTATATTTTTTACAAGTAAAAAACAGAGTAAAATGTATCTTTACATTCTGCTCTGTTTTTATATTTACATCAAGTATTTTTGCATAGAAAAATTTATTTTTATTAACATGATTCACTATAAAGCAACTGCCTAATGGCATGGTAAAGGTAAGGTTTGTATTCTTCAATAGGAAGTGGCTCATTTTCCAAAATAGAAGTAAAAGAAGTAGAACTAACAAGCTCAATAATCATAAATAAAGTAACTTCTGGATTCTTCAAAGCAATCTTATTTTTTTCAATTCCCTTTAAAAATAAAGAATAAATACTATCTTCTTTTTTATCAGTATTATCATATAACTTTAAAATAGACTTATTATAAATACCCCAAGACAAATTCTTAGAAATAAATTTTAAAAGAGTAGGCTCTTTTTTAAACTGATCAATAATATAGTTAATAATAAAAATAATCTGGTCAGAAAAATTTTCAATATAATTTTTATGAAGTTCTTTCAAAGCATCACTAAATAATTTTTCTGATTTTTTAGTAATCAAAATATTTTGAATTTCATATTTATCTTTAAAATAAAGATAAAAAGTACCTTTAGCAACATTTGCACGATCTACAATTTCTTGAATAGAAGTATTCTTTATTCCTTTCTCTGTAAAAAGTTCAAAAGCAGTATCTAGCAAACGCGATTTTTTATCTTTTTCTATTTCCTCTTTCATATAAAAATTCATTCCTTTCTTATTCCAATTAGAAAGCATACATCATAATGAAAGAATATTCTTTATGCTTTCATTATTACACAAACTAGACGATTAGTCAATAAGAAAATTAGAAATTTTTATTAGCAAATAAGTATTTAAAATCTTTTATACAATATAAAATAAATAGGAAATTTTATGCATTTTTGGGAATAAATTAAAAAAAATGAAAAAATTTCAAATAATGTATTGACTAATGGTCAGTTTAATATTATAATAAAAAATGACCGTTGGTCATAAAGAAAGGAGAATGAAAATGAAACACATAGCAGAAGCAATTTGTAAGCACAGAAAAATCATTTTAATCATCAGTTTGTTGCTACTCATTCCATCTATTTTAGGAATAAAAGCAACGAGAATCAATTATGACATTTTAGTTTATTTACCAGAAGACATAGAAACTATACAAGGAGAAAAAATTCTATCAGAAGATTTCGATATGGGCGGATTTTCTGTTGTTATACTTGACAATATGAAACCAAAAGAAATTTTAAAATTAGAAGACAAAATCAAACAGATTGACAATGTCGAAAAAGTAGTTAGTATAGCAGATGTAGTAGGAACAGAAATTCCAAAAGAAATGTTACCAGAAGAAATCCAAGACCTTGCTTATGAAGATGATAAAACTATCATGTTAGTTACCTTTAAAGAGCAAATTTCTGCAGATGCTACGATAAAATCTGTAGAAGAACTAAGAAAAATAACAGATGAAAGATGCAAAATTAGTGGTATGACAGCTACTGTTTTAGACACTAGAAATTTGTCTAATTCAGAAATTGTCATTTATGTTGTAATTGCTGTAATACTTTGCTTAATCATCTTACAACTAGCGTTAGACTCTTATTTTGCTCCTATTTTATTATTACTCAACATAGGAATTGCCATTTTATATAACATGGGAACGAATATCTTCTTAGGAGAAATTTCATATATTACAAAAGCCATTAGCGCTGTTTTACAATTAGGTGTTACCATGGACTTTGCTATTTTCTTATATCATAGTTATAAAGCAGAAAAAGAATTAACTGATAATAAAGAAGAAGCGATGGCAAATGCCATTACTAAAACATTTAGTTCCGTTCTTGGAAGTTCCTTAACAACCATTGCAGGTTTCTTAGCATTATGTAGTATGAACCTAACCCTAGGAAAAGATATTGGTATTGTTATGGCAAAAGGTGTACTACTAGGAGTAATTAGTGTAGTAACCGTTTTACCAACTATGATATTAACTTTTGATAACCTAATAGAAAAAACAAAACATAAAGAAATATTACCAAAATTTACAATAGTAAAAAACTTCATTATGAAACATTACATTGCCATTGCTATTTTATTTGTTATCATACTACCAATTGCTTACTATGGATATTCCCACACAGAAATTTACTACAACCTAGACAAATCTTTACCAAGTAACTTAGACAGTGTGCAAGCAAACACGGCACTAAAAGAAGACTTCAACATGGTATCCATGGAAATGTTATTAGTAGATAAAGATATTCCAGAATATAAAGTAAATGAAATGACAGAAAAAATTGAAGATATGGACGGAATAGAATGGGTACTTAGCTACTCAAAACTAGGAAGCATGGGAATTCCAAAAGAAATTTTACCAGAAGAAATAAGCAGTATGTTACAAAATGACACATATCAAATGATTTTAATCAACTCAAAATATGAAATGGCAACTAATGAATTGAATGCACAAGTAGAAAAAATAAATGAAGTGGTAAAACAATATGATGAAAATGCAATTCTAGCAGGGGAAGGACCTTTAATGAAAGACTTAGTGGAAATTAGTAATCATGACTTTAATAGTGTTAATACCGTTTCTATTGCCGTTATATTCGTTATTATGATATTCGTATTAAAATCAGCAAGTCTTCCTATTATATTAATGTGCGTCATTGAATTTGCTATCTTTATTAATATGGGTATTCCTTATTATACAGGAACAATCTTACCATTCATTGCATCCATTGTAATTGGAACCATTCAACTTCGGAGCAACCATCGACTATGCTATTTTAATTACCAATAAATATTTGGTAGCAAAAAGCGAAGGAAAAGACAAAAAAGAAGCGGTATCAGAAGCACTAGAAACATCCATTGGTTCCATTGTAGTAAGTGGACTATGCTTCTTTGGAGCAACCTTTGGTGTAGGCGTTTACTCAAAAATTGAAATGATTGGTGCATTATGCAACTTAATGGCAAGAGGAGCTATCATTAGTATGATTACCGTTATTTGCGTATTACCAGCATTCTTAATGATTTTCGATGGATTAATTACAAAAACAACAAAGAAGATAAAAAATTAAAAGAGAAAGGATATGAATATTATGGATACAAAATTTAAAAAAGTAGTTTCAACCATATTATTAGGAACAATGTTTACCTATACTTTACCAGTTTTAGCTTATACAAAAGAGGAAAGTGTATATTCTAAATTAGATGCAAATGGAAAGGCATATCAAACAATAGTAAGTGACCACTTAAAAAATACTGAAAAAGAAAGTGTTTTACAAGACTTATCAGATTTAATGAATATTGAAAATGTAAGTGGAGATCAAGAATTAAAACAAGAAAATAATACATTAACTTGGAAAGCAGAAGGAGAAGACATCTATTATGAAGGAAAAACAGAAAAACAATTACCAATTGAATGTCAAGTTATTTATGAATTAGACGGAGAAGAAGTTTCAAAAGAAGAAATCGTAGGAAAAAGTGGAAATGTAAAAATAACACTTCATTTTACCAATCATGAAGAAAGAGAAGTTACTATCAATGGAAGAAGACAAACCATGTATGTACCTTTTGTAGTAGCAATAGGAACTATTATCGATAATGAAAACAATAAAAACATCACAGTTACAAATGGAAAAACAATGGATGATGGAACCAAAACAATGGTAGCAGGAATTGCTATGCCAGGAATGCAAGAAAATTTAGCTATATCAGAAAGCCAATTTGAAATTCCAGAATCAGTAGAAATTTCAATGGAAGCAAAAGACTTTGAAAGCAATGCAATTTACATCTTTGCTACTCCAAAGGTATTTGAAGAAAAGGACTTAGATATATTTGATAAATTAGATGGCTTATATGCTAAAATGAACACACTTTCTTCTTCTATGAATCAAATAGAAGAAGGAGCAAATACCTTAAAAGAAGGAACGAATACTTATTACGAAAAATCACAAGAATTCAACAATGCTGTAGGACAAATTGCAGGTGGTGCTAGTACATTAAATAAAAGTTATAAAGACTTAGATGATGGAATTAATAATTTAGATAAAAGCTCTGGAAAATTAAATAGTGGAGCTAAAGACTTAAATGCAGGAGCAACAGCAATTAGTGACTCTTTACAAACAGTAAATGAAAGTGTAAAAAAATTGGCTCAAGGTGGAGTAGATTTAGCAACAGGAGAGAAAGATTTAACCGCAGGATTAGACAAAATTATTGGTAGTGTATCACAAGTTACAGCAGTAGATAATAAGGCTAAAATAACAGAATTACAACAATTATTAACAACTAATAATGGAACAATAAAAAACTTAAATAACGGAAACACAAGCTTACAAGCAACATTAGATCAATTAAAACTACTTCCAGAAACAGATGAAATTAAAACACAAAAAGCAAATATTCAAACACAAATTACAGCCAATTCTTCTATCATTACTTTATTAGAAACAAATAATGGAGCAATTGAGCAAACGATTGCAACATTAGAAGCAACAGATTTAACACAAATGAAAGAATTAGAAGATGGTCTTACTTCTTTAAAAGATGGATTAGGTACTTTACAAGCTGGAACAACAGACTTAAATGCCGGTTTAGGAAAATTACAAGTTGGAACTAGCCAATTAGCTGATGCATCAAAAGATTTAGCAACAGGAAGTAAAGACTTATATGCAGGAACACAAACATTAAAAGAAGGAACAAATCAATTAAGCAGTGGTTCTGCACAAATCAAAGCTGGTATCAATACTTTAAATAGTGGAAGCAGTGAGTTAAAAGATGCAAGCAAAAGTTTAACAGAAGGTGCAGGAACAATTAACGATGGAACTGAAACATTAACAGACGGAATTACACAATTCAATAAAGATGGAATTCAAGTACTTTACAATACTATCAACGGACAGGTAAAAGACTTACAAGTAAGAGTAGAAAAAATGCAACAATTAGCAAATGAATATAAAACATTCACTATGGCAGAAGAAAATGCAGAAGGCAATGTAAAATTCATTATGATGATAGATAGTTTGAAAAAAGAAGATATAGCAAAAGAACAAGTAATTTTACCAGATAGTGAAAAGAAAGAAGAACAAGAATAGAATAGAACAGAAGGGACGCCCCTTTTCGTTCCATTTTGGAACGCTGGGGACACCCCTTCTTATTTTTTGAATTAAAAATTAAAGTTTATAATAAAATAAAAAAATGAGGAAGGAAAAAAATCCATCCTCTTAATTTTTAGTTTTGAGAAGCAAATTTTTGCTTAACAGTATCAATTTTAGTTTGTTCTGCGTTATCGGTTTGATACCAACCTTTTTCTTTCATTAAATTATAAATTTTGTTTTGAATATCTAATGATTCATTTAACGCATCTTTAAATGCCATGTGAACTTCTGCTGTAGTAGATTCAATTGTTCCATGAAGGTATAAATCACAAACACCTTTTATTACTAAAAGTTCACTTTCCATTAAATCCTTATCTTCCATAAGTACCTCCTATAATAGATTTAAAAATTTGCTAGCTAATGCAGCATGTTTTTGCTCTAACTCTGCCATATAAGTAGAAAGAGTAGGGTCTGTTAATTTTCCAGATGTTTTCTTTGCACATGATTTCATAAAATTTTCATGTCCTAATGCATCTTCAATGTATAAAAGCTCTTTACTTGTCATCTCTATCACCACCTAAATAAATTATTTCCAAAAGCAAGAAAGATATACCAAATTTTGAAAATAACATATTTCTCTTTTGCTTCATACCATATACAAAGGAGAGTGTTTTAAAATGCAATATCAAAAAATAAGAAGAGCAAATCAATATTTAAACGAGTTTGATAGGATTTTATGCCAAATGGCAGAGAAAATGCTAAATGCCAATATTACCAATAATATTACATTAGATTTTATTCATTGTATGATTCCACATCATCAGGCAGCAATCTATATGAGTGAAAACTTATTACAATATACTACTTATCCACCACTTCAAAAAATAGCCAAAGGTATTATTGCAATGCAAACAAGAGGAATTGAACAAATGGAGGAAATTGCAAGAACTACCCCTAGGGTTTATAATTCAATGGCAGATGTTAGAAGCTATATGGAAAAATACTTAAAAATTACGCACAATATGATTGAAAAAATGGAGCATAGTCCTAGATATTGTAATATTAATTTAAGTTTTGTCGGCGAGATGATTCCACACCACGAGGGAGCTATTTCTATGTGTGAAAATCTATTGCAATACCGAATAGATAGCAGGTTAAGAAGTGTGGCAGAAACCATTATACAAGAACAAAGCCAAGGGGTAAAAGAACTAATGGAAGTAAGGAGAAATTTAAGTCGATATTAGAAACTTTTACATGAAATTGACTAAAAAGTTTGTTATATCAAAAAGGATATGCTATAATGCTAATAACCTCAATCTTTTATCATAGGAGAAACTATGAATTATACATGTGAATTAGCTAATATAGAAGATTTAGATACAATACTAAATTTATATTCTGAAAGAACGCAATGGTTTAAAGAAAATGAAATCATAGCAGGTTTTGAATTATCTACTAATAGTAAAGACTGGAAAGATGATATTACTCCAGCTTATTATATATATATACAAAGTAGTGACAAAGGTTGGTTATAAAAATATAGGAAAAATTATTTTTGAAAACTGCAAAAGAATGGCAAAATTAAATGGTAAGAAATATTTGAGATTAGATTGTCTAAAATCAAATGAAAAATTAAATAACATATATGAAAAACATAACTTTAAACTAATACGATATGGTTTAAATGAGCGTTATAGTTATGCATTAAGGGAGTTAAAGATAAATGAGTAAATCAATAAATTGGAATTGTGGGAAAACATAATAGAACAAATAAAGGTATGCCAAAAATAGGGAGTAATTATTATGAACTTTGAACATTTAAATCAGATGATAAAATATATAGAAGAACATTTAACTGAAAATATTGAATATAAAGAACTAGCAAAAATAGTTGGCATATCGGAATATAATTTGCAACGAATTTTTACTTTTTTAACTAATATGTCTCTATCAGAATATATCAGAAAAAGAAGATTAAGTAGAGCTTTTGAAGAATTAAAGACAACAGATATTAAAATAATTGATTTGGCAATCAAATATAACTATGATTCATCTATGTCATTTTCAAGAGCTTTTAAAAAATATTTTAATATGACACCAACTGAATGTAGAAATAGTTTAAAAACCTATAAGGTATTTCCTATTATTGAATTTCATAATGAGAATGATATGTATGAAGAATTCAATTATGAAGTAAAAGAAATACAAGAAAAAAAATTATATTGTTTTGGAATAAGTGCCACAATACATGAAGATTTATTATTTAAAATAAGAGAATTATATAACAAGATAGAAAGTAATGGTATCCGTGATAAATTTATTAAAGTTGGAATGTATGGTATATCTATTTGCGAAGATAATGGATATAAATATTATGTGGGTAGTGAATTGAAAATTGATAATACGGAAACAATCACAATAGATAAAGGTAAATATGCAATTTTTGAAGTTGGAAATGAAAAACAAAAAGATATTGTAAATGTTTATAATTTTGTATACAATCAATGGATAAAGTCAACAAATTATGAAATATTAGATAAACCTGAAATTGAACTTTATGAAAATAATAACTGCTATATATATATTCCTATAAAAGATAAGCAAAATTGATTTCTATTTTGCTTATCTTTTTTGTTACATTTTAGATATGATTTTAATAGCAAATAAGTTTAGGAGAATTATAATGGATAGAGTAGAAGAGAAGTAAGAGAATAATATTGGAGGATAAAAAATATGGAATTAGATACCGTTATAAAAAATAGAAAAAGTATTAGAAAATATAAAAATATTGATATAACAAATGAAACAATAGAAGAATTGATAAATTGTGCAAGGTTTGCACCATCTGCGAAAAATAGACAACCTTGGAAATTTGTAATTGTCAAAAACAAGGTTAAAAATGAAATTGCAGATATTATGCTAGAACAAGAGAAACAATTCAAAATAGATATGGAAAAACAACTAGATAATACAAAAAGTAGTGTTAAAGAAACAGCACTTATTATCAAACAAGCACCAATTTTAATTCTAGTTTTTAGACCAAAAGATAGGAATTGGATAATAGGAGATTCATTATCAATAGGTGCGGCAATAGAACATATTTGCTTAAAAGCTACAGACCTTGGATTAGGTTCTTTATGGATAAGAGACATTGTATACACACAAGATAAAATTGCACATTTAGTAAAGAAAGATGAAATGGAGTTGATTTGTGCAATTTCAATAGGATATTCAGATGAAAGTCCGAGACAAAGATTAAGAAAAAAATTAAAAGATATTATGGAGTGGTATTAATATGGAAAAGAAAATATTAGATTTTTATAAACAAACTAGTTTATATACAGATTTAGGCTTATATAAAGACTTTATGAAAAATTTAACGGATGATATTAATGAACTATGTTTATTACAAAGAAAGCAAATTATTCATCCTTTTGCATTTGATAATGTAAATATTAGGAAACAAGAAAACTGTTTTTGGGGAGATATGACAAAAGTGCCAATTACAAGACTAGACTATGAAGACGATTTATTTCCAACGGCTATTAGTATGATTAGTGAATTATTAAGAAAAGATAACAAATATTACAAAAATAGAAAGGCAGAAGATAAAATCCATATTACTTGTAGGGGAGAAGCAATTTTATTGGCTGCTACTTTAAAAGCAAAAGGATATTCAGCAAGAGTAAGGAGTGGATTTGCACCGTATATTGAATATGATGGAGTAAATTATGATCATTGGATTACAGAATACTTTGATGAAATAAAAAACAGATGGATATTAGTTGATGCAGATGAACATTGTCCAAATCATAGAATGGGATTTGACTTAAATGATATACCAAGGGATAAATTTATTTTTGGGGCAGAAGCTTATTTAGGTATGAGAAATAATAAGTATAAAGCAGAAGAAATATATTACTCTTCTAATCCCCCTACATTAGGATTAAAAGCATCTTTAAGAGGATTATTCTATGATTTTCATGTTTTAATGAATGATGAAATTATATTTTTACATTTACCAAAATATATACAAGATAAAAAATTTGAATTAACAGAAGAAGAGTATAAAGAATTAGATGAATTAGCTATATTATTAGTAAACCCTGATAATCATTTTGATGAGTTACAAAGTATATGGAATCATGAAACTAAATATAGAATTATGTCAGGAGCATTAAATGTTTAGTAAAGAATCGTAAAAAAAAGACAAGTTGTTCCAAAAAATATTGAAATTAAAAAGGTTCTTTTGAACAAGAAAAATCTAGTTGTAAAGTTAGGATTGGTGGTTAATTAAGGTTAAATATTTTGTGTGCAAATGTTCATGAAGTACTTTATTTTAACAATATGGTATGATATAATATAAACAATTCTTATCATATAATCTCTTATGGAGTTGACATATAGAACAAGCAAACAACCCAATAAATATTGGAAGGGAGGAACTTACTATGAGTAGCACATTAGCCAGTATTATTCTTTCTATGGGAGTAGCATTTGCTATTTATCGAGTTGGGTATATTTTGCAAAGAAAAAAAAGCAAATCTACTACAAGAGTAAAAATTAAGGAAAGTAATATTGATATGAGATTTTACTCTACTCCATCATTTGACTTTCCTAATGTTCAATCTGAGCTAGATTTACGATATTTAGATTTTGGACAACATTGTTTAAATGAAACAAGAAATGAACTACAAGTAACCCAATACTGCAAGTATTAAGGAAAACAAAAAATGTCTTGACTTTTGTTAATAAAAAAGAGTATAGTGAATATAATAATATAGATACTTTAAATGTATCTTGTCCAAATCAAATGTTAGCCGCAACCTTGTTTTGCGGGATACAAATGCACAAGTGCACAAATGTAACTCGGAGCCCTACCTCCGACAAATAAATGCGTAGGTGGACAAATGTTAATAATAGTAAATATGGGGTCTAATAAGTAGATCCCATATTTTCATAAAGAAAAGTGAGAATATAAATGCGTAAGAAGCCAAATGTAAATGTAACTACTGACTCCATATGTGGCATATAGATGGTCGGATGTTAAGTTAAAAAATATTTAAAAAAAAGACTTGAAAAAAATTATGTAAATGATATATAATGTAGAATGTATCAATTAGTTGAATGTTTACTTTGAAAAAGCAAAAGGAGGTAAAAACATGATGGTTTTAGCAAAAGACATTAGGAACCAATGGTCAAAAGAAGAAAATCGGAAAGAAGAAAAGCTCAATAAAGCAATTTTAAAAAGTAAAGAAAGAAACAAATTCTTTATTTGGATTGAATATTTATATCTTTTAGCAATTATAAATTGCAGAGCAAAAATCTTCCACCTAAACGGATACACAGCTTATACAAAGTATTATCGTTTTGCAGAAGAAACGATAAATAAATTAAAAAACAATGGATTTATGATTGAGATTTTTGATTTTGATGTATATGGCTGTGAAACACAAATTTATTGGTAAATAATGTTTTAAGTAAACAAGGAAAAAGTAGGTGTTACCTACTTTTCCTTTATGAGAGGTTACTTAATTTAAGAGTGGCAAACAAAGAGGACAAGTTGTTCCAGAAAGTAATGAAATAAAATTGTAAATTAAAATACATTATTTTTTCCAACAAGTATAATATTTTGCAATGGTGCAAAAACATTGTAAAAAAAATTCAAATATGATATGATATAATCAATTATTAATATATACGCTATCAAATAAGTATAAACATTATAATATAAAATGTAAAAGCAAAAGAAGTTGGTGTATTAATATGATATTTCAAGAAGAAAATAGCGTAAGATACAAATGTTTAAAGAGGTGCAAAAACTATGGGCATATCAATAAAAACAAGACAAGCATATTCGGAAATAGATGAGTTTTTAGGATTATTAAGTGAAGAACAAAGAAATGAAATTCCACCAAAATTAAGAGAGTTTTTTAAAGAAGAAAAAGATCAAGAGTATTTTAAAAATATAGATAAATATATTCCGATAAAAGACCAACATTTAAAAGAGGAAACTTTAGCTATAATTGCACTACTTAATTTACAATATTGGTGTAAAGATGAAGAAGAAAAAAAGAGATTACAAATGATTTATGATAAAAACGAAGAAAAATATCAAGAAGCATTATATGAAAAGTATAACCCAAATGATATATTCAAAAAGAAAGAGAAAGCTCTAATAGATGAAAATATTAAGGCAAAAGAAAATATGCAAATGATAGAATATAAAGAGCCAATATTTAAAAGGATAGTAGATAAAATATTGAACTTTTTACATTTAAGATAAGGTGTGAGTGTGAATGGAAGAAGATAGACAAAAAATAGAGCAAACTGTAAGAAAATGTACTGATAGATTGGGTTTCGTAACGGAAGAACAAGTACAATCAATGGTAGAACGTCTTACCAAAATGCAAAATATGAAATTAGTTGTAGATTCATTAGCTTTAAATATTGAAAAATTTTTTGGAAGAGAAGAACAAAAAGATAAATTTGAAGCTAGTATGCAAGATATATTAGAACTTTCTGGTGGAGCATATAGTAGTATAGATGAAATAATGGCTCAAGTTCAAAGTAA